>JAJZVR010000236.1 GCA_021847065.1 Planctomycetota bacterium
GAAATGGGGCTTGAAAATAAATATCCCCATGTCGGATCGTAAAAATCCCGTGCCGACCACCGCCGAGCGGGCCGCATTGAACAATCAGCACGCCGTGCCGCGTCCAACTTGATGCTTCCGCATCAAGCTAATTGAACTGTTATGGCGAATATCGGGCGAGCGTGCCGATGCAACGCAGGCCCCATAGCCTGATGCGGCAGCATCATGGTTGGCTGCGAAATGGGGCTTGAAAATAAATATCCCCATGTCGGATCGTCAAAATTCCGTGCCGCCCACTTCCGAGCGGGCTGCAGTGTATAACGGTACGCCGTGCCGCGTCCAACTCGACGCTTCCGCATCGAGCTAATTGAATTGTTATGGCGAATATCGGGCGACCAAGCCGGTACAACGCAGCCCCCATAGCCTGATGCGGCAGCATCATGGGTTATGCGCCGCATGGCGTGCGGAAGCGATACCGCATGTCATCGCCTGATGTGTGCATCGCGCAGTATCTCCAAGCATATCAAACGCCATTTTTCGGTCGGAAGCCTGTCCACCTGATGGCTGGAATCGTGATGGCTCTGAAAGATCCCGGATGCGCGGCCGAGCACTGGCCAATAAAAAAGCCGATCGGGATTTCCGGTCGGCTTAGGAGATTGTGTTGTCTAACGACAAGCGACAATTACATTGTGCTGAATTTGTAGACCGTCCGTTGGAAATAAATTTGACCGGGGTTCAAAACCGTGGACGGGAAATGCGGCTGATTGGGAGCATCCGGATAATGCTGGGTTTCCAGCGTAATGGCTCCGTGATACGGATAATGGCCTCCGATGCCCTTTATTTTTCCATTCAAGAAATTACCGGTATAAACTTGAATGCCCGGTTGTGTGGTGTAGCAATCCAGCACCCGGCCCGTCTTGGCTTCCTGAATGCGGGCGGCGAAGGCCAGTTTGGTTTCATCCTGATTGTTCAGGCACCAGTTCATATCATAACCGTACGGAACTTCATCAAATGCGATGTTGGAAGTTCCGTGATACGCGGGCTTCAGGCGTGTGGACAATTGCACGGGCTTGCGGAAATCATAGGGTGTGCCGGCAACCGGGGCGATTTTCCCGGTCGGGATCAGTACGTTGTTAACCGGTGTGTAATGATCCGCATTAATGGTGAGAACGTGATCGAGAACTGGTGTTCCGGGCTTATTCAAGTTGAAGTAAGCATGGTTGCACATGTTAATAACCGTCGGTGCATCGGTATTGGCGCGGAAGTGAACGTGCAGTTCATTTTTCTCGTTAAGCGTGTAGGTTGCCGCTACTTCCATATCACCGGGGAAGCCATTTTCCATTGCCGGGCTGAAGAGATTAAAGCGCACGCCCGGGGCACCAAGTTCGGTAACTTCCGTTGCCGACCAGACTTTTTGATCCCATGAATGCGGGCCGCCATGCAGCGTGTTGGGATAGGGTGAATCATTGATGGGTAAATGATACGTAACACCGTTAAGCGTGAATTTGCCGTTGGCAATGCGGTTGGCATACCGGCCAATAGTGGCGCCAAAGTAGGGGTCCATCGCATGATGCGTGGCATAAGAGGGGAGATTATCAAAACCGAGAATAACATCGCCCGGCGTGCCGTTGCGATCCGCCGCCTGAATGCGTTGCAGTCGGGCACCGTAGGTAATTAACTGCACAATCATTCCGTTGGAATTCGTCAGGGTGTACTGATACACCTTCTGTCCATCGGGCAGCGTACCGAACAGCGCTTTGTACATGGCGCTTTTCTTGGGCAGGCTGCTGACATCCGTTCCGGACATGCTCTTGCAGCCGGTCATCGCCCAAGCTGCGGCAACGCCGGAAGCGGCCAGAAACGAACGGCGGGAGAGTTTTCGCACACTGTTGGGTTGCTGTGGCATCGGTTGATACCTCCATATATGAAACATAAACAAATACCAATAGCGGGGAATATATGCCGCCGATTGAAATTCAGCAAGCCCGCGAACATGCCGGTTCACGATTTTTGTCCCCCCGCATCACCAATCAGCGATGGCGTGGACCGGCTTGGGGCGGCAGGGGCATCCAGTATCCGCTGTATAAAAAGGATCGGAATAAAACCTCAACTGATATCCCACCGGCGAACGGTTATAAAAATGTCACGGCTAAATACGCGTTACCTTACACGGTGTGCATCGGCGATGAGTCAGGCGTTTTGGAGGCTGCTTGGAGAGCTTGGAACATGGTGGTAAGCTATGCTTCCGTAAGTAGTCAGCATGTACGGAGACGACTTCTATGGCCAAAGCGAGTGTTGATCCGGCGGAGTTGCGTCGATTTGCCCAGGGACTTATTCAGTTCAATAATGACCTTCAAGGCTTGATGTCCGCATTGAATTCCCGGATGCGGTCGCTGGAATCAAGCTGGCGGGATCAGGAGCAGCAGAAATTCGCTGAAACCTTTGATCAGGCCGCCCAATCGCTTGGACGATTCATGGAGGTCTCAACGGAGCACGCCAAAGTGTTGATGAAAAAAGCCCAACACATAGAAAAATATCTCAACGAGCGATAGGAATGAATCATGGCCGAGAGCGCTCGCGTTGAATCTTTGGAGATGCTGACCGGCTTTCAGGCTGTGCTGTGGAAATTTCAGGCAGCGGCCAATGCGGCGCTGGAAGATGCTGATTCTGAGCTGCGGCGCACCATGATGTGGCTGGAAATTGAGCAGGACAATTTCTGGAAAGATCAGTTACGCAAACGCCATACCGCCGTTGAGCGGGCCAAGGAGGCGGTGCGCATGAAAAAACTTTTCAAGGATCATTCCGGGCGACCACAATCCGCGGTGGAAGAACAGAAAGAATTGCAACGCGCGATGGTGCGTCTGGCAGAGGCGGAACAGAAACTGGCCAATGTTCGGCGCTGGGTGCGGGCGTTGCAAAAAGAAGTGGAATTATACAAGGGTTCAGTACAACGCCTGGCAACAAGCGTGGAGTCTCTGGTTCCCACGGGCGTGGCGCATCTGGAACGCCTGGTGGCGGAGCTGCAGGCGTATGCCGCCATATCAACGCAAGCGGGTGGCGTTGGCGAAAGCACCGGGGCGTTTACTTCCACCTCGGCTCCGGGTGATGCGGTAATGTCGCGCGGAACATCAGCACAAGAGGGTAATGTCGAACAAGCCGATAAAAACGAGCCGGTGCTTCCAAACCCTGAAGAACGCCGCAATGCCTCCGCACTGACGCATTGGCCCCTGGTCGCACCGACATTGACTGATGCTCAGGTTCTGATTATTTCCCGTGTTATCAGTGATGGCAATCCTCCGAATCCGGAAACAAAAGTAACGCTTGGACAGCCCCTTGATAACGCGCAACAGTTGCTGCTGCTGCGAATGGAGCCGCAATCAGCTCTGGACAGTGGCTGGTGCGTGGTGCCCATGGGCAACCCGCCCGGTCAATGGCGGTCGATCACGGTGGCCGAGATTTTGCGTGAAAGTTCAATTTGGCTCAATATCCTGAAACTTCCAATGGGCTTTTCGGTTATATTGGATGCCCAAGGGCATGTGGTGTTGAGAGACCCGCAAGGGCGGGATTTAGTGCCGTAGCGGAAGTAGCTATAAACGACCAGCCGCTGGCGGTTGATACCTGATGTAATAACAAGGCGGACTGTCAATGGGCGTTTATGAAGGGCGTGGGCAATTGGCGAAGGCTTTTAATCACCTTGAACTTAGCTGGGAAGAAGTGAAGGTCGGTTGGAATGATGCCGCCAGTGCCCGCTTTGAGAAAAAAATTCTCGAGCCGTTGGGAACTGATCTGCACGCGGCGGCCAACGCCATGGAGCACATTGCCATGGTGCTCAATCAGGTGCGGCGCGATTGTCAGTAAATCAGTGGTGAGGCTGGATAACCGATGACTCAACTACAACAGCAGCGTGATCCATCTTTGCCGGCAGCCGCAGCGCCAGGCGTATCGGTCAGCCGGCGCGACGCGCAAAAGGCCGTGCTGCGCGACCTGATGACCTTGGCCACGCAGTGTGCCGCCAGTGAAGACCAAATTGAACGCCAATTTCGTCTCGCCAATGATCAGGCGAAAAAAGATTTGGAAATCAAACACACAGAAATAGAAAGCCAGTTCACGATACGGCTTGAAAAACAAACTGCGGTTCGCCAACACGCGCTGGAAAAAATCGCAGCGGAATCTGAATCCCGTTTGGCGCAATACACCGAAGAATATACTCAAGCGCAGGCGCGCATTAAGTGGGAACATAACGAATCCGAACGAAAAGTCCGCAATCAGATTGAAGAGGCCAAATGGCTCGCCGAAGGCGAGGTGGACACCGCACGAAATCAAATTCGCGCTGAAGATGAAGAACTGGCCAAAGTGTTCCATGAGCATGAACAAGCGCTGGCAACGGTGGCGCAGTCCGCCGCAGCATTAATCGCCCGATGCTTCCGACGTCCGCCATTAGAAGAGCCTGTAGATTCTGCGGCACAACTCGCCGGGCAGGATATGCGGACGGCCATGACGGCGCAGTTGGAAGCGGCGGAAAAAGCCTTGGCCCAACTGCGCCGCCTGGTGTTGCCCCGTCTGGTCTTTGGCGTGGCCCCCTGGATATTTCTGGTATTGCTGGGCGCGGCGGCAGCGGGGATTGCTTACGGCTTATCCGGATCGGCCCCGGTACAAATCAATGTCATCGCCATGGCGGCGGGGGGGGCGCTGATTGGTGCCATTATCCTCGGACTGATTTTACGGACGTTGGCCAAGTCGCAATTGATTGCCATATATCAGCCGTTCATTGGCGCTATTGCCCTGGCACGGCAGGCGGCCAAAGAACATGCGGATATTGTGGCCAAGCGTCATGAGGCATATTATGCCGAGACCCGCGCCAAAGCGTTAGGGGAATTGCAGGATCTAAAACAGAAGGCTGCGGCAGCGGCTCAAAGTATTGAAGCCAAGCGCGGCAGCCAGCGTCAGGAGGCGCAACGCCAATTTGACGCTGGCAAAGCCGAAATGGAAGCTCAACGCACCGCCGCGGCGTTGGCCGCACAACAGGAAAGCGATTCGCAAACGGATGCCTGCCATCAACAACGGAAGGCCGATCTTCAGGCCGCGCAGTACCAATATGATCAAACGCTGGAAAAAAATCGCCGGCAATACGATCAAGCCATGCTTGCGCTGAAAAACCGCCTGAAAAGCGGCTTGGAGCAGACGCGAGCTCCCGCGACTGGCGATGATATAAATGGAAATATATCGATAAAAGAAAATAGCGGTGATCCGGATCCGCGCTTCTGGGAAAACTGGACGCCGTCCAAAACATTTCCAAAAGTCATCCGATTTGGCGAATTTATTGTTGAACTCAAACGGGCGGTTGCGGCAGGCGGCAACGGCAATATGGTAAAGCTGCAGTTCCCGGCGGCATTTACCGTGCCGGCCACGCTGGAATTTCCATTCGGAGCGTCCATGCTGGTGGGCTATGACCGTATCGGGCGGCCCAAGGCACTAAGGATGATGCAGAGCGTGATGATGAGTATTCTTACCCAACTGCCCCCGGGCCGGGCAAGATTTACCATTATTGATCCCGTAGGACTGGGGCAGAATTTTGCCGGGTTCATGCGGCTGGCCGATCATGATGAGGCCCTGGTGGGGGGGCGAATCTGGACACGGCCGGAGCAAATTGAACAGCGGCTTTCAGACCTCACTGAACACATGGAAACGGTTATCCAGAAGTATTTACGCAATGAATTTGCCACCATTGATGATTACAACGCGCAGGCCGGTGAATTGGCCGAGCCGTATCGCTTTGTTGTGATCGCCGATTTCCCCACCGGATTTGAACGCGAATCCCTCCGTCGGCTTGCCAGCATTGCCGCCACCGGTGCGCGTTGCGGTGTGTACCTGCTGGTGGCCGGAGATTTACAGATTCCCGCCGCCTCGGCGGCGCAGATGGAGGATATTGCGTCGCACTGTGTCAATATTGTGCAGAAGGGCGAAGTATTCGGCTGGAAGGATGACGTGTTCGGCCAATTTCCGCTGTCACTGGATGAGCCGCCTTCCGAGGATGTCTTTACGCCGCTGCTGGATAAAATCGGCAAAGCCGCCAAAGCCAGTCAGAATGTGGAAGTTTCATTTGATACCATAGCGCCATCCGATGAAGAATTTTGGACCCTGGATAGTTCCGATGGCCTGGCGGTTCCGATTGGCCGCATGGGCGCAACGCGGCTGCAGATGTTGCGGCTGGGTAAGGCCATGGCGCAGCACGGATTACTGGCTGGAAAAACCGGATCAGGAAAATCAACGCTGTTGCACGCGATTGTAACCAATCTGGCCATGTGGTATTCGCCGGATCAAGTTGAGTTGTATCTCATTGACTTCAAAAAGGGCGTGGAATTTAAGACCTACGCCACGCATCATTT
>JAJZVR010000237.1:0-4147 GCA_021847065.1 Planctomycetota bacterium
GGGTTAATGGACAAACCAGAATTTCAAGCAGTTCCGAATCCAACATTTCAGCTCCTACCACACAGGTTACGGCGCACAGCTTACCGTCGATTACATGCTACCGGTAAAGCCAAGTGCGGTCTACTTTTTATTTTCAGGCGGTGGCCGTATTTCGCATTTGGTATTTGGTATTGGTGATCACGGATTAATGACGATGGGGGAGGAATCCAGAAGGCAACGGGGAAGACTTTTCTTTGCGAATTTCAACTTGCTCTAGATGATCAAGTTTGGGGGGCAAGGTGCTCCAGTTGAGCAAGTATGAAAGGCCATCCTGAGGACCGAAACCAGAAACCCATCTGGGCATCGTTAGCCGACAGGCCTCACGTTATTTCCTCTTCATATCCGCGCTATCCGTGACATTCGCGGTTTTTATCATAAAGGCTGTTTCCACAATGTTGGTTTGCGGGCACAGCAAATATCGCGTTATGAAAATTCGGTTTAGGTTTTTGGCGGTGACAGGGTGGTTGCTTCAAATTCGTTTCCGCATGCCTGCTTCGCCGGTGTTGATTTCCTGTCCCCCTCAGGCAAACAACAACGGCCCAGTCGGCATGGCTTTCCCTGCGTGAGATTAGGAGCTCTGGCGCAGATTTCGCCTCCATTAAATTGTTTTATTTTCGCTTCCAAGGTGCGTCGTAGGTGAAGAGCAACTTCTTCGCTTCAGATTTATACATTTTCGCTTCACCGTCCTTGGAGAGTTTTTGACAAATCATATACATCAGGTAGTAATCTTCGCCATTATCATGCAACCTTTGCTTTCCGCAGGCGTAGGCTTTTACAAAATCCTTTCGCGCTTTTTCAGAATTCCCTGTTTTTTCATAAAAGATTCCTTCGTAATACATAGCCGATGAAATACGCGGGTTGATGCTCAGAGCCTTGTCAAAGGCACCCTTGGCTCGGTGTGGATCCCCATTTTTTAAATACGCCTCACCAAGCGCAATTAAATTCACGGCCGCATTGGGCATAATTGATCGGGACCTTTCTAACAATCTAATGGCCTTCGTAAGTTCACCCTTGTAAAGAAGACAAGTACCAAGCATATGAAAAAGGGCGCATTTATCCGTCTCCGCAAGTTTACCCCGAGCCTCTCGCTCGATATCTCTGATAATGCTGCTTGCCTCATCATACTTTTGAATCGTCATATCCATTGCAGCCATCGACATTTGTAATTGAGGTACACCGGGGTGCAGTTTGAGAATTTCCATGTCAAGTTCGTACGCCTTCAACGGTTGTTTGTCCATTTTGAGGGCCATTGCGTACATAGTTCCTATGACGATATTTTTATTTGAATTGTCATACGCGATCCTCATATTGGGAATCGTTGCCGCTACATTTCCCTGCGCCATGTAGCATATGGCCAACGCGAAGTGAATTAACGGGTCCTTCGGAAAATCCTTTGCGCCTTTGTTAAGGACCGCAAGGTCCGCCAGCAGATGTGACTTAACTTCGGTGGTTTTGCCTGTTCGCAACGCTGTTATAACGTGTCGGGCCAATTCTTGCGGCGTTGGAGAATCTGCCGACACATCTGCAACAGAGATTCGAAAACTGGGGGTTGGAATTATTAAGGCTAAGATTGCGACCAAAGCTATTAGTTTCATTGTCCGGAACCTCAAAAGATTGTCATCACACAAGTATCGCACGTCTGACTGTCAGCTCGTGTAAAGCATTACGATTACTCGGGGTGTCGGCGGATTTCAGTCAGTTTCTCAAAGTGCTCGCGGGGAGTCTTCTTATCCCACGCGGTAAAGCTGCTCCAGGTTGCTTTGCCCTCCGCAGGGGCCGGTGATGCCCCCACGCTGAAAGGCCCGGACAAGCCCGCCATCCACCCGTCGTACTCATGAGTGCGAAACCGGAACAGGTAATACCGCTGATCGCTGGTGGCGCCGGGAAAGGTCGCCATGAGCTCAATTTCATGGGGCGTCCGCGCCAGTTCGGTAGGGAACGCCAGCCATGAAACCATGTTGGACTCGGCAAACGCTTCATGTGTGGCAAAGCGCGGAGGAAATAGCTCTGTTCGGCCAAGTGAAGTCAATGCGAAATGGAACCAATTCCGCATTTCCGCGCTGGCCGCGACGGACTCCAGTGCGGTGACTGCGGCAACCACCAGCACGCGCGACATATCTATTTTTTTGAGGTGTCCCCAATCTTCCGTGGCTGCCTCGAATGCCAACCGACATTCGCCTGCGGTCAATCCATTTTCCGCGAGTGCTTTAAGCCGCAGTGCAGCTTGCTTCCGCACGACCTGATCGCTGGAACGGAGCATCTCAATAACTTTGGGCAATCGTGCGAGGTTCATGCAAAACTCCTGGGCCGTTGTGGCGATCAGTTTATTCGGTAGACCAGCATACGTTATGAGAAAACGGCCAGCAACTTTCTGTCTTCCCTCTGTCTGTCTTCCCTCCTGTCTTCCCTCCAACTGGCCACAACCCCGTCTTGGGCTACTTAAAATGGTAATATGAGCCAAACATGCTTGACTTTTCGGCTTGTGTAGACAATAATGTCCTCATGCGTGTAATCAAGAAGAATAAGCTCAACGATTTCTTCAAATTGCATCAGCAGGGCAAAAAGCCTCTGTTAAAATGGCACCACATTGTCAGGAAGGCTCATTGGATGAGCTTTGTTGAAATGCGAAAGACATTCCCATCGGCCGACGAATTAACCGTGAAAAGCGGCAAAAAGGCCGTTGTTTTTAACATTAAAGACGACTACCGTTTAATCACTGCCGTTCATTATGAGAAGACAGTGAAAGATCGAAACAATATAGACAAAATGGTCGAAGGCAAGATTTATCTGTTTTTTTTCCTGACGCATACCGAATATGATAAAAATCTATGGAAGGCGCAGTTATGAATACTACAACCACATTGGTCTTTGCGGACATGCCGAAGGACTACCAGGGCCTTGTCATGAATTTCATGCCAAAGGCAATTCATGACAAGGTCGATTACGAGAACACGATGGAGATCATCGATGCGCTGGTCGGCCACGAGCTTACCGATGAGCAGGAATTATATCTTGACACACTTTCGACACTGGTCGACGCTTACGAGAATGAGCACTACGCAATCGAAACCCATGGCATGTCTCCAGTTGAGGCACTGAAATTCTTGATGGAAGAGCATGAAATGTCTGCCGATGATATCGGCAGACTATTGGGGGAGCGGACGCTGGGGTCTAAAATATTGCGTCAGCGGCGGAAAATCGGCCTGAAATATGCCAAAATATTAGCCAAGAAGTTTGCGGTCGATGTCAGTGTTTTTATTAATTGAGAATAGACTTCAGGCCTGATGAAACCAGTCTCGTGCCGGACGGTGAAGAAGTTCAGATTACTTCTGCTTGATGCCAATGTGGTTATTGAAATGGCCCGACACAGCCTATGGGGTCAGGTGATTGGCCTTGTGAGGTACATCTTGCGCGGAGGGCTATCGTGTGAATTCACACGGCAGTACCGTGTGGAATGGACGAAGAAAGGATTTCAGGAAGGGCTTCGGGGGATGTCAATTTAGGCTTGGAGAGGCGTTATTCAGGACGGGGTGGTGGACAACAGGAGAACCGGTGGATTAAATCCACCGGCTAACAATTTTTGATGGTCGGCTCGGGGAGGTGGGCGTTTGGGCGCATAAAAAGAGCACCGCATTGGTGGTGCGGTGCTCGGTGTGGGACTTTGTGAATTTTCAGACTGGGATACCGGCGACAATCAGGTGCCCATGTCATGGCTGGAGAGATATTTTTTCTGCAAGCCGGTGAGCTTATCAATGGTGATGCCCATGGATTGGAGCTTCAGTGCCGCCACCCATTCATCGACGCTCTTAGGTACTTCGTGGACTTTGTTGGAGAGCTTGGAGCGGTTTTTAATGGACCATTCCGTGGCCAGAGCCTGCACCGCGAAGCTCATATCCATTACCGAGGCCGGGTGGCCATGGGCGGCGGCGAGGTTAATCAGGCGGCCTTCACCGAGCACTAAAATGCGCTTGCCATTTTTCAGCGTGTATTCATCAACAAATTCACGCACGCCGCGGCGGACCTTTTTGGCTTCTTTTTCCAGAGCTTCCAAATCCAGTTCCACGTTGAAGTGACCGGAATTGCACACCACCGCATTATCCTTCATCTG
>JAJZVR010000237.1:4247-6201 GCA_021847065.1 Planctomycetota bacterium
GCACCGCCGGCCTGGAGAGTGCGGGCGAGATTGGCGGTTTCAGTGGTAACGTGCAGGCACGCGGCCATGCGATACCCGGCGAGGGGCTTTTCCTTGGCAAAGCGTTCACGCACCATGGCCAGAACGGGCATGTCTTTATCGGCCCATTCAATGCGCTTTTTGCCTTCTGCCGCGAGCGACAAATCTTTGACATCGTGTTTTACCGTCATGAAGAAACTCCTAAAAAATACGGGCAATAGTTAAAGCCCTGATACATCCAGCGGGCGACTTGCCCGCATTACAAACAAATCCGGTACGGCGGTACGATCCTGCCGCGACCGTGTTTTACGTGCTGCCAGCGTGTGCCGGCGAATATTGATAAAACCGGATTGCGATAACATTTCCATCATCTGTCCCGGCGCAAAGCCCATCCATCGATGACCCATTTTCTCTTTAAACATTTCCACTTCATGCGGCATTAAATCCACAATCAGAAGAAATCCGCCGGGCTTGAGCACCCGGAAAATATCACCCAATGCGCCGCGAATATCCTCTACATGATGCAGTACCAGGCTCACCAAGGCCATATCAAGCGCCTGGACCTCCGGCGGCAGCGATTCAAGCCGGCCCGACACGAGCATTACGTTTTGCATCTCCAGGGTTTTGATGCGACTTTTAGCGGCACGCAACATCGCGGGGGATGGTTCCACAGCGATTACCTGTCGGACATGCGGCGCCAGCAGCGCGGCCATGGTACCGGTTCCGGCTCCCAAATCACCGACAATCCAATTGGGGTCCAGCGCTGCGAGCATGGATTCCAGATGAAAACTTTCCCCGAACCACTGCGTGCGGATGGTATCCCATTGAGGCGCGCTGGCATTAAAAAAATCGGGGTTCTGCCGCTGGCGCTGTTGGAGCACCCGCAGCAATCGTTCTTCATCGGCTTGCACCTGCTCATCGTGCGCCAGATAGTCTCTGGCCAAGGTCCGCAACTGCCGAATGGCCGATGGCCCGGCCAAGGGGGCCAGACGATAGAACATGGAAGTGCCATCGCGGCGGCCATCGACAGCACCGGCTTCCACCAGATTTTTGATGTGGCGACTGACGGTGGATTGCGGCAGCTTCAGAGCTTGGGCCAATTCACCCACGCGCAACCCCGGCCCGGCGGCGTGCTCCAACAGGCGGATAATGCGGCAACGCATCGGATCGGCCAATGTGCGCAATGTCTCAACCCATCGCCGAACCGTAGGGAGTTCGGCGGAGTTGGCGGGGGCGCTGACTGGCAATGATCCGTTCATCCGGATAGAATGATAATTACTTGGACGGCGATTGGCAAGCGCCGCGTGGAACGGCGGCGTGGAGCCGGCCCGTGAACCGGGCTTGGGAAGAGATGAAAGGCCGACCCGGCAGATCAAAGTTCCGCCCCGGTTTGGCCGATAATGATGGTAAAGGCCCGGATTGGGAACGGCTTTGGCTTGAGTAAGTCCCAAATAAGGCGCTATGATGATGACTACGGCGAAGAAGCCCGGGCGGCCAAAAAGATTGATGAAGGATTGTATCACGTGAATGTTTATCCGCTAAAATTTTCCCCCGTATTTCAGGAACGTATCTGGGGTGGTCAGAAAATCCGCCAGCATCTTGGTCGGCCCGTGCCACGCGATATGTATAAAGCGCGCATTGGCGAAGCGTGGGAATTAGCCGATCTGCCCGCCGGCTCGGTGAAAATCGATTCCGCAGGAGCTGCGGCGGATGGCAGCTTATCGAGCCGAATTATTAACGGGTCGCTGGCGAAGCAATCACTGCATGAAGCCATTACAAAATATGGCGCGGAAATCATGGGCCGCACCGCCGGGGTTAACAGCCACTTTCCGCTGCTGATAAAATTTCTCGATGCGGCGGCAGATTTATCCGTGCAGGTACATCCCAACAAGGCGTATGCGACAGCGCATCCGGGAGCACATCTGAAAAGCGAGGC
>JAJZVR010000238.1 GCA_021847065.1 Planctomycetota bacterium
CGGATCCGCGTGAAGCGGTTAAGGCCGCGGATATTATTTACACCGATACCTGGGTAAGCATGGGGCAGGAAAACGAAAAAGCCCAGCGAATGAAAATTTTCACGCCTTATCAAATTAACGCCAAACTCATTGCCGCGGCCCCGGCCCACGCCGTGGTTATGCACTGCCTGCCGGCCTATCGCGGTGTGGAAATAACCGATGAAGCCATGGATTTTGACCGCAGCATCGTGTTTCAGCAGGCGGAAAACCGCCTGCACTTCCAGAAAGGCCTGCTGGCCGTGCAGCTCGGTGGGCAGTGAGGTGCCGCCGGTGATGCTGCCCGCGTAAAAATAATTGCTTGTGGTTTACATAGTGCGTAACCGATTGGCGAAAACGGCAAAACCTTGTGGACATCGGGCTGCCAGCTTGGAAATATCCAGCGTTGCCGCAATTCGGGTATACAATGCGGCACCGCCCCATTCAAGCCCCAGCCCTGCCAGTAACGCATTGAAATGCTCCTTTGGATGCGCAATACCTTCAGGTTCAGGTTGCGTGTCAATGGCCGCGCCCAACGCAGCGCTGACGGCTTTCTCATCCGCCAGCATCCACGCATCAAAAGCCTCCACCACAACACCCAGTGCCCGGGGAATACGGCATACCGCGATGTGATTCTGGGCCTCCGCGATCTCAACAACCCGTTCGGCAACCCGGTCGCGATCAACTAATAAAATAATGGCGTCAAAACCGTCTTCCTGGGCATCAAGCATCCACCGAATCGCCTTCTTAAAATATCCCCGCCCCTTGCCGTGGTGAATGTGGATGTCTGAATTCGCCAGCCGATCAAATTTCAGATCGACCAAATCAGTCCGCAACCGCTGTATGAGCGTACCGACCGCGCCTTCATGCTCATGCTTGCCCTCAACCACCACCAGTACACGCATTACTTTTCCCCGTCCACAACCGATTTGGCCAGTGCCTCATCACCCTCGGCTGTCCAGATTTCACCGAGATTGAAAACCTCCAGTTGCTTTTTCACATCAGGTAACAATCCCAACGGATGCACCGATACGCTGCCGTCCGGTTCCTTCTTACACAGTGTCACCTCTTCTGGTTTGAAAAGATCAAGCAGATAGGGCGAATGGGTGGTCATGAGAATCTGCGTCCGATTTTGGCCTTCGATCAATTGCCGCAGAATTTTTATAATCTCGCCAAGCCGTTTGGGGTGAATGCCGTTTTCCGGCTCTTCTACTAGAATTACCCGTGGCGGTTCCGGTAGATGCAAAAGCGTTAAATAAGCCAGAACCAACAGCAGCCCATCGGAAGCTTGGGCCGCTCGGATACTCTTCCCATTTTGCAACTGAAAATAAATACTTTTTCCGCTGGCCTCAGCGGCGTGGGGCAAATCATCCGCTTGATTTGCTTTGGGCCACTGATAGGCACGCTCGGAAACCAGTTGTACAGATTTAATTTCCGGAAAAATATCGCAGAATTTGGTTTCCAGCTTGCGGAATCGATCGCGATCCAAGCCCAGAATATCATCGAGGCATTGAGCCAGCCCAAAGCCGGAGCTGTCCATGGAAAGCCGATGCGCGGAATCAAGCACAACCGGCAACTTGAGCATACGTGGATTCCAGCGAAAGAATGCCACGCCGCTAAGTGCGTCGTGCAGCAGCTTTACCAGACCGCGACCCACGTCGTTCACGTTCGAGCAGTATGCGGTTTGAACGGTGGTGCTCCCAGGATTCGTCATCGGAATTGGGTGGGGGGCCTTGCCATGGGGGGTCCAGGTCTCGTTGTCGCGCGTTGGTTGGTCCGCGCCCGGCCTAAGGATGCACCCGATACGGTATTCGCCAGTGGCACCGTGATCGGTAATTTCGGCAGTTAGGGAAACAACATCGTCGCCGAGGGTGTCCCATAGTAAATGTGAGGGGTTGCCGCCGCTGGGGAAAATCTGATCGAAGTGGAAATCCACACTCCTGCATAGCGCCGCGATGGCCTCAAGAATACTCGTTTTGCCGCTGTCATTCGGGCCAATCAGCACATGAATCGGCTTGAGCGGCAATGTTACATCGCGAAGGGCCTTGTAATTTTTCACATGGAATTGCGTAATCATTTATCGCGTACCTTCACCTTTTGGGACATGCGACATAATCTCAATCGCCGTCGCAGCAACCGTGCCGGTATCACCAATGTTACCGCACCATCTGGCCCGTGCAAGCCAGCCGCTTACAGCGGTTTGCGATTCCCATAAGTCTGCTTGGCGCTGTTTGCTGTCGGAGCCGCCCAGCGCGCGGCGTTGGCAATAATCTGCAGCACTTCTTTTTGATGATACGCCGGGTACGTTTCATGACCGGGACGGAAATAAAATATTTTGCCTGCTCCCCGCCGGTACGTTACGCCGCTGCGGAATACTTCCCCGCCGGAAAACGAACTGATCAGCACCGTTTCATCCGGTTCGGGAATATCAAAATGCTCGCCGTACATTTCCTCGCGCGGAATAATAATGTGATCGGATAACCCCTGGACAATCGGATGGCCCGGTGCTGTAAACCAGATAATTTCCCGATCATCCGCCTCGCGCCATTTCAAATCGCAGCTTGTGCCCATGAGGGCTTTGAAAATTTTGGAAAAATGCGCGGAATGCAGCACCACCAGCCCCATGCCCGCCCATACGCGCTGCCTGACACGCTCCACGATGTCATCCCGCACTTCATGATGCGTCATGTGGCCCCACCACGTCAGCACATCGGTATTGTCCAGAACTTCGGCGGATAAGCCATGTTCCGGCTCATCAAGCGTTGCGGTGCGCACAGTCATGCCACCGGCGGCGCGTAAGCCGGTCGCAATGGCGTTGTGCATGCCATCGGGATAAATCGCTTTTACTTTGGCATTGGTTTTTTCATGGCGAAATTCATGCCAAACGGTCACGCGAATGTTACTTTCCATGCTGATCCCCTGTTTTCCAATTCATCAAGCGTTCGCCGCCACCCGGCACCCCGGCAACATCAAAACCATTGACGGCATTGTTTGTGCCATACGTACCTGCTGCCAACGCCCGCTTTTGACGTTGCGGGCATTATACGCTTCACCGCGCCAACCGCTATGAAGCGCGTGCCGCATGTCTTCGCGAATTTCAAGGGGGGCCATGCTGTTCAAGTTCGCGGGCGGCGGCGGCCGCAGAGGTGTTAGGTTACGGGTGACAGGTTACAGGGCAGTATCGCGCAGTATTGGTCAGTAGGGTCAGTAGGTTCAGTAACGGGGGGGCGGCGCTGCGCTCAACAGTCAACGATTAACGAACAACACGATTGGATTGTTTTGCCACCCCGATCACGAATATCTAAGCTGGGGTCATCGGGATACACTCTGACACGACGCGACGATGGATTCACATGGAGGTGGCAGAGGTAAACGGAGGAGGCGATTTCGGTATTGATCAGTAGTGCGGCGACTGCCGGCATTGAGTATTTAGCATTTAGCATTTGGAGGGCTTTCCGTTTTCAGCCGGGGCAAGGTGCTCAAGATGCTCAAGTTCGGGGGGCAAGGTGCTCAAGTTGAGCATGTTGATTGGAGCGTTGATTTTAGCGGGTTTTCTTCAAGATGCTCAAGATGCTCAAGATGTTTTATAGGGGGGGGGTAGCCGCTGCGGCGGCTAGATCAGGTGAATTTAGAACAGGTGAACAGGTGAGCGCGCGGGTTGGGCGCGGGCGTCGAGTTTTGTTGGGGGGATAAAGCGATCACCGTAGCTTCGACCAGGCCTTTGCCTGCGCCATTGATGCTGGACATATTCACTTTTCAAACGGCGCTGGCTTCCGCAATGAGCGATGACCACTGATCACTGATCAATAGACAAGCAAACGCCGTGCGGCATCGTTTCAGAATCCAGAATCCAGAATCCAGAACCTGGAATCCAGTGATGCCGTTGACATGCTATAGGGGAGAGCGGGTGGAGATAAAAAAATAATGAGACACCCGTTGCGACGGGATTAATGAGACGTGTTGCGGCGCACTACTTAAAATTTGTTGAGCGCTGCGCTCAATGGGTGATGAATAATGGGTAGAACGGTGGGTGCGATCCACAGATTTCGCAGATTTACACAGATTTTATTGCAACGGACAACGGGTAACGAATAATCAACAATGGTAATTGGACGGGGAGGGTTTACCAGCCCGATAACAATTATTTAAGCCGGGGTCATCGGAGTAAACTGCGAAACGGCGGGAGCCACAGAGGGCACCGAGGACACCGAGGGATTGGTTTTCAGTATTTGCCTGTAATTGCGGTATTGATCAGTAGATTCAGTAGCGGGATGGGGCCACGGATTGCCTAAGGCGGCGTAGCCGACAACCGAAAAGATTTACCACAAAGACACAACGACACGGAGGATTTCTATTCACAGGGAGGGAGGGGAGGCATAGGCGCTAACTTCGAACGAAGAGTCGCGGAAATCGGCATCCCACGAAAAAACCCATCTACTAATGATCACTGGTTGTTTAAGGCTTTTCGCGGTGAATTCACCGCTCTCATTCGCTTACGTTATCGCCTATGGGGAGGAGGGATTTCAACGCGCAACGAACAAGGAGCAATGTTGGATGCCGCGTGTGTTTTCGATTGGTGATCCTTGATTCGTGGCCGATGATGGTTGTTGGTCGTCCTCCCCCTGCCTCTGCTGCCTCCTTGTGCAAACTTTCCCGTCGTATCCGTGTGATCGGGTGATCTGCGGTGGGTGCTGATTTTCGATTACCGCCCGTCGGTCGTTGCCTCTTGTAACCACACCTCGGATTTCACGGATAACACCCCGGCCCACCGGGATAAACTCCATTTTTGTCGGATTGTTTCGGAAAACGCTATGCAAAAGTCTTTGCACGGCACGAAGAATTGGATGGATTGTGGCACGGATAAAACGGATTAACGCTTGGGGTTTGGTTTACCAGCCCGATAACAATTATTTAAGCCGGGGTCATCGGGATAGATTTTGACATAACTGCGCGGGGCGCAGGGGTTTTGGGGCGGCGTGGTTTGTGGGGTTGTGGGATTCCGCTGGGCAAGCCCGGGGCTATTTGGGCAATCGGGACGGTTTGTGACATGTTGGGCGGGGATCGGGTATTATTTTGGGGCTGACGGTGCAGGTTTTGTGTTCAAGGCGAATGGTTTAAATGCCGGGAAGTCCAGAACAGATTGCTCGGGAGCGCATTGACCGGATGCTGGTGCAGTGCGGGTGGGTGGTTCAGGATTATGCGCAGATGAATATTTCCGCCGGTGCGGGTGTGGCGATTCGGGAATTTCCGTTGCAGACGGGGTTTGCGGATTATCTGCTTTATGCGGATGGGAAAGCCATTGGTGTGGTTGAAGCCAAGCCGGAAAACCACACGCTGATGGGGGTAGAGACACAATCCGCCAAATACACCAGCGGCCTGCCGGGAAACTTTCCGGCATGGCGACTGCCGCTGCCGTTTGCTTATGAATCCACGGGTATCCTGACCCGGTTTACCAATAACCTTGATCCGCAGCCATGCAGCCGGGAGGTATTTTCCTTTCACCGCCCGGCGGAACTTATCCGTTTGGCAGAGTTGAACAGCCAACTGCGGGCGGCTTTGCAGCACTTGCCGCCGCTGGGTCATGGGCGGCTGTGGCGGGTGCAGGTGGAGGCGATTGAGAATCTGGAAAAATCACTGGCGGGTAATCATCCGCGGGCATTGATTCAAATGGCCACCGGATCGGGCAAAACTTTCACCGCGTGCAATCTGGTTTACCGGCTGATTAAATTTGCGCAGGCGAAGCGGGTTTTATTTCTGGTGGATCGCAATAATCTGGGGCGGCAGACGCTGGCGGAATTCCAGCAGTTTGCCAGCCCCGGCACGCCTTATAAATTCACGGAAGAATTCAATGTTCAACGACTGAAAAACAATGTCATCGATCCGTCATGCAAGGTTTGCATTACCACGATTCAGCGGCTTTATTCGATTCTCAAGGGGGAACCGGAATTTGATGAATCCGCGGAGGAAATTTCCCAATTTGAATGGGCGAATGCCCTGGCGTCCGGACCGTTGCCGGTGGTTTATAACGCCACAATACCCATTGAGACATTTGATTTTATTATTATTGATGAATGCCACCGGAGCATTTACAACCTCTGGCGGCAGGTGCTGGAATATTTTGACGCCTTTCTGATCGGCCTGACGGCGAC
>JAJZVR010000239.1 GCA_021847065.1 Planctomycetota bacterium
TGCGAAGTTATCTATGTGCGGCCTCCGTCGGCTTACTGGCGCTGCCCGCGATTTGCCGGACGATATCAGCTATCCAATCGGTAGTGTAACGGGCGTCTTTGAGCAGATCGCGTTTTTCCTTGTCCCGAATAACGGTCCTAAGGCGATCCACAACGCGAGCGTCCACTGCATGTTTGCCTATGTGTCGCAAGGCTTGGAATATCAGGGCGCTGGTCTGGCTGCCAGATGGCAGCTCTTTTGGAGCAACGTGCTTAATTTGCAACTCCATCTTTCCGACGCGGATACGCCGGGATCGCCCATCGCTTAAATACACAAACCTGGCAGGTACCTGAGTGGATAAGCCAAAAATATTGGCGGCGGCGGCACCGGACGGAACCATGCGACTGCCAGTTCGGCGACCAATGGCTTGGGCGATCTGGTTTACATCCGGAGTGATTGCAATCTTCAAGCGAGGATTGACTCGCGGGTAGTAGTAAAGACCACGGCCCAGACGTTGGATGTCGCCGGAACGAACCAAGCGGGAAAGTGCTTGATCGGTGGCATAGCGCGTACCAATATCAAGAAAGTCCTTTGGCGTAAAGACCTCGTCCCGGCCAGTCGACCGGATACGGTTAAGAATACTCTGTTTCACCGCATCCATAGCAATGGCCTCGTCAGAAAAGTGTATACGTTTTTCTGACAAATTGCAACCCCCTTTTGCCTTCGGAATCTCGGCTGGTATCGGCACGGTCGTGTGACCTTGTCTTTCTCGCCGAATTCCGCCGTTTTGAGCAATCGGCGGCTCATGAGTTGTGGTGTTAACCGAATGGTCGGATTGTGTCGGCTGCGAGACTCCGACCCAGTTCTGCGTACACGTCCGTAATCGGCAAACTTCGGTGACTGATCTTGGGGTTGAGACTGATAAGAGAAGCGAAACGAGTATGTGGATAGTCAATGGAAATGGAGACAACTGTAATGGAGGCTGGATCGTGGTTGGTGTGGCGCTAAAGGCTTGGGGGAGGCGGCGAAAAGGTCTTTTGCGGTTTTTGGGGGTTGGGGGTATAATGCGGAGCTTTGAATTTGTTAATGGACGGTTAATACGCTAAGGATTTGAACATGGCACGCAGAAAGAGAAATCATAAGTTACGTTGGGCCGGCAAGGCCGCTAATCATGGCCGTAAACCCAGCCGTGGTCGGATCAAAGGGTGGAGCGCTAAGAACTACGGGCTGTAATACAGGCTTGGAAGTCCTTAAAGAACTCAGGATAGGTCTTCGCCGCGCACTGCGGATTTTCAATTTCAATGCCCGCAATGCGCGTTGCTGCTACCGCAAAGGCCATGGCCATGCGGTGATCGTCATACGTGCTGATGCGGGCACCGTGCGGTTTGTCTGGCGGATCAATAACAATGCTGTCCACGGTGGTGGAAACGACAGCACCAAGTTTGGTCAGCTCTTTTTCCAGTGCTGCCAGCCGGTCGGTTTCTTTCACCCGCAAATTTCCGACATTAAATATCCGCGTCGGCCCCTGCGCAAACAGGGCCACCACCGCCAATGTTTGAACCATATCTGGAATGCCATTCATATTTACGGTAATGCCGGTAAGATTGCGGCCACCGCCAAGATGAATCGTATCTGACTCCATCATCATGTTGGCCCCCATTTGCCGCAACACATCAGCAAACAGAACATCTCCCTGCAAGGAATCTCGGCCTAAACCGTGGATTGTAACCTGTGAACCGGGGCATATTGCCGCTGCCGCGAGAAAATAGCTGGCATTGCTGGCGTCAGGCTCAATGGCATATTGGCGGGCTTTATAGCCACCGCCGTTGGGGATATGAATAACCCGGTTGGCGGCGGAATTATCCGCTGTTCGGGCGGTCTGGGTGCTAACGCCGAACTGTTGCATCATGGCCAGGGTCATGCGAACATAAGGTTCACTGGTGACTGGGGCGATTAACTCCACATTCACAGCGTTGCGGGCCAGGGGAGCGGCCATGAGGATCGCTGAAATATATTGGCTGCTCTGACTGGCGGAAAACCGGCATGTACCGCCCGCCGCCCCCCCCCCTACGCGCACCGGCGGATAGCCTGATTGGCCGACATAATCTGCCGCCGCGCCAATGGCACGCAGGGCCTCCACAAGTTCACCAATCGGGCGTTGCCTCATGCGTTCCACGCCGTCAAGCACATACTGCCCTTCGGCCGCGGCACACAGGGCGGCAAGAAAGCGAATGGTTGTTCCAGAATTACCACAAAACAATTCAGCCGAGGCGTTGGGAATTTTTCCGCCCAGGCCTTCAATCGAAATACTTTGCCCGGACCTATCAACGGTCAGGGCAAAGCCCAGCTTTTGCAAAGATTCAATCATACGCAGCGTGTCATCGGCAAACAATACGCCAGTGAGTGTGCTTGTACCATTGGCCATGGCCGCCAACGGCAGCGCGCGGTTGGTGATACTTTTACTGCCGGCAATACGAGGCGAGGCCTTAAAAGGCCGCGCTGGCGGAGTAATGGTAATAACGTCTACAAATGCTTCGGGCATAAAGGCAACAACGCTTCCCGTGAGACTGTCCGATTAACGGGTTTGCAGGGCGGATATCCGGTGCGGAATGACAATTTTTGGAAAAAGTTTCTGCACCGCGCCCGGTTGTCCCTGGGCCCCGGTGATCCCGTTGACGGCCAGAAGAATCGCGGCTGGAGCACTTTCGGCATTAAGGCCCGTAAGTGAAAAGTTGGTCGTGCCGGTAATGGCGTTCATGGCATTGGCGGCATTGTTGATAGCGCTGAATGCGGAAAGCTTTTGCTTGCGATCCAAAAGTCCGGCACTTAAATATTGAGCTGTATCGCTCATGAGTTCGGATAATGTGCTCATGGCTTTTACTTTTTGAGAGTCGGTCAAGGTTGACCCATGCTGCGCAGCATCGGCCAAGTCGGCCGCCAGGCCGCTGGATATATCCAAGTTGCCGGGCACCACGTCCTGATAACCTGCAATGCTGTGGGCAATGGCATTGGAAATCAGATTCGCCAGGCCGGATGGCAGAGGATTCTGCGTCAATAGAACATTGCTCATTTCCTCGGCAACCAGCGGATCAGTCTCAACAGCCAGAGCCTGTTGAACGGCCGTAACCGCCTGCTGATAAGCTGGCCCGATGGACATCAGGGGTGCAAAAATGTTACCCATTCCCTTGGCCCCCCAATAGCGAACCGCCGGATTGGGGTTGGTTAAGGCCGTCTGGAGAGGGGCCTGCATGCTGATGTCGGCAATAGAGCCAATTGTGATAGCGGCATTTAACGCCGTTTTTTTATTCGATAGCAGAGAAGCAAAGTCATTGGCCACCTGCGTTCCAAAATCGTAGATGAACTCAGCCGAAGGCGGGTTGGTGGTAGATTGCAGCGGGGCCAGCAGATGCCGCCGGGCACGAACCATATCGCGGCGATGCGCTGCAGTCGACATTTGCTGGGCATAATATTGGACAAATGCGGCAATTTTGGTCTGGTCGGATGCGCTGGGAGTTCCGCGGTTTGGAGGCGGCAACGGCGGGGCTGCGGCGGAAGCCAATTGGGTTATCAATAAGCCCGCCGAACCCAGCAGGGACAAGACCACGCGTTTGTGCCGCTTAACCATAGTTCCTGTATCTCCGATGCGATGAAGGCCTGATCGGCCCGCTGAATCAGCAGCGGGCATGATACCCATTCTCCGCCCAAAGCCGTCCGCACAGTCCTGAACCGTAACACGCGCCGTGCTACATGTCAAGATTCAAGTGCGTCAGGCATTTCCCGGTTCATTGGCGGAATGGTCTTGAGATTGTGAATCCGGTGTTACTTTGCGGCGACTTTTTCGCGGTTTCGCGGCCCGGCGTTTAGCGATGTTGGCCCGTACGGCCGGCTTGACCATTACCGCACCGGCGGCATGCAGAGCCATGAGTTGATCCCGCAATTGGGCCGCTTCTTCATATTTTTCTCCGGCCACCGCTTTTTTCAACAGCCGATTGAGTTCTTCGCGGGGATCCGGTGGCAACTGCCGACGAATGTCATGAATCATATCCGAAAGAATCAGAGCCTCCGGCGATTGGCTGGCCGCAGGATTGCCATAGGTGTGAATCACATTTCTCAACGTGCCGCGGAGATACGCGATGGATGTATTTACAAATCCGTCACGCAGCGCCGCACAAGCGCGAGCACGCCCTTCCATCATGATAATGTAGGGGCGATATTGTTCCAGAATTTCCCGGTCTTGTTCCGTGGGGCCAAAATTGCGGCACAAATTCAAAATACCAATATTGTGCCGTGTGTCGCGCACCACACCATCGTATTGGCCCAACACAAAAAGGCTCAAATATCTGTGATAAAACATGGCGGATTCTTCACGCAACTGCTGGCATTCTCGCCGGGTAAGCTGAAAATCATTCTCGCGGGTGCCGCTCTCGCGATGTTTTTTCAGGCGATGAAGCTGATAATCCAATTCAGAGGCATGTTTATGCGGCCGTTTGCCATCCGGGCGACCACTGACTTCCATTTGCAGCAACCCGAGGTCCAGGCGCAATTGAATTTTAGCTTTACCGTCGCGTCCGCGGATAATGCGAACATTGACCTGTCCAGGTTCAAAACTCCAGCCGGAAAGAGCTGAGGATATATCAACACTCTCCGGATTCTTTGTCGCTCGCGGCATGTTGCACCTCCCGTAAAGTAACACCACCCTCATTCCTATGTTCTTGATTATACCGTGTGGCGCGCCGGCTGCACGCGAAACTTGAGAAAAATTTGCATGGTTCGAGCATTTTTGCGTCCCAAAACAAAAAGCAATGCACAAGCACCAATACTTCAGGCGTGCCAGACGGCGCGCCGATCCGCTAATCCAGAAGTTTGTGCCTGAAATAAAAAAATGTCGCATCATCATTCGCCGCCATTTCTGAATGCCGCATTACCCCGCCAACATTTTTTCTCTTTGGCGCTCTATCAAGCCGCACATATTTATTCGTCCGGCTGCGGCGCGATATCCTGGCCATGGGTAAATTCATTATAGAGCCGGGCGTATTGGCCATGGAGTTCCAGGAGGCTTTGGTGGGTGCCGTGTTCAACTATCCGGCCATGATCAAGCACCAATACCTGATGTGCCCCGATGATGGTACTTAAGCGGTGCGCGATGATAAATACGGTGCGGTCCTGGAGAACGAGTTCCAAGGCCCGGCGGATCAGGTGTTCGGTCTCCGGATCCACCGCGGCCATGGCGTCATCCAGGATCAGAATCCGTGGATTGGCGACAATGGCCCGGGCAATCGCCAATCTTTGCTTCTGTCCGCCGGAAAGCGTCAGTCCGCGTTCACCGAGCATGGTGTCATACTGCTTTGGCATTTCCATGATTAGCCGAAGGTGACACCGGAAAATTCCACCGCACCAGGTCCAGGCGGTAACTGCGGCGGCGCAGGCGTTTCGGCAATACTGGGATAGGCATAAAGAATTTCAAAAAATCTCCGGGCGGAAACCACCGCCATTTGATATTGATTGGCAATCTGGTTGATCTGTTGCAGGCGTGAGAGAATAGCCCCCATCGCAACGCCAAAGACCAGAATATCACCGGCGTGCAATTTTCCGCTGACCGCCAATATGGCACCGAGAAAAAAAAGCAGCAGATTCGCGCCGGTGGCTATTCCACGGATAACTGGAATAAAATTCGCCCACATGCCCACGGTGGTCATCACCTGGGAAAAATAGATATCCGCGGTGGCGTTGTATTTGCCGGTTTCGGTGGTTTCCGTGGCAAAGGCCTTAGTTGATCATACACGGCCGATCGCATGTGAAAAACCATATCCATGCTTAAGCGGGTATTGACAATGCTGCGGAAAAAATTACAGACGCTGGAAAGCAAGATAAATAAAGCCAACATGCCGATAAGAATCAACGTCACATCCAGTGATCCATTACGAAAGGTATTCCAGTCCGGCTTATGCGATCCCGCCGCACCGGCGCTTCCCAGTCCCAATCCAACGGTGTTAATAACCACGCGCGTAAGGTCCACGGAGGATATTTCTAAAAATACACCCAGGCCTACCAGCAGACATGCCAGAACCGCCATCCATTTAACGGGCCGCACAAATTGAAACATCTGTTTAATGAGTTCAAAATTACTGAACTCGTTGGGGTCGATTTGCGCGGTACTGGGCGGAGGCGACCATGCTGCCGCGGA
>JAJZVR010000240.1 GCA_021847065.1 Planctomycetota bacterium
CAAATCTTCCGCCCATGCTCTCGCCAGCCTCGCCAACCGCTGTTGGCTTACGACCTACGCACGGACGCGGCCTCCGCTACCAAGTCAGCCCAAATTATTATTACAAAATATTCCGGACACTATTGGGTGCTCACCCCGCAAAAAAAACTAAATCCGTATCCGCGGATCGGCCATGGCACACGCAATATCCACCAGCAGATTCATTAGTACCAGTAAGACGGTATACACCAGCACAATTCCTAGCACCAGCGGTATGTCCTTGTCCAGACAGGCGTTGACGAATACTTCTCCCAGACCGGGGATGGCGAATATTTTCTCAACAATAAATGAGCCGGTAAGAATGCTGGCCGTGGCAGGACCTAAAAATGCCAGTACGGCAATGGAGGCATTCGGCAGCACATGACCGGCGATTACTTTCATCGGGGATAGTCCCTTGGCCCGCGCGGTACGCACAAAGTCAGAGGAAATAACATCCAGGGTGCTGGCACGGGATAATCTGGCTAAATAAGCCAAAAATAAAACCGCCAGCGTAAAGGCCGGCAAAATTAATTGTTTCAACGTACCCCACCCGCCCGATGGCAGCAGCGATGTTTCCACCGCAAATAACATCAATAAGCCAGATCCAATCACAAATGTGGGCAGGCTGATTCCCAAAAGCGTGCCAACGGTCAGTACGATATCCGGCCAGCGTCCCCGATATACCGCTCCCAGCACTCCCGCAGCCACCCCCAGCCACAGGGCAATCAGCAACGCCAGAGCACCCAATGCCACCGAAACCGGCAGGCTATTGCGAATGACATCCAGGACAGTCCAATTGGCATAACTGATTGTCGGGCCAAAGTCGCCGTGCGCGATAATTTGCCAGCCATACGCCAGATAGGCATGAAAATCTCCCTTATCCAGGCCATAGCGTTGCCGCAGCGCCGCCAGTACCGCCGGCGGCGGCTGCTTTTTTCCAATAAACGGATCGCCCGGCGTGGCCATCAGTAACCAGAACGTCGCGGTGTATACCAGCCATACCACAACCACCGACTGCAGCAATCGTGAGAGAATAAATTTCTTCATTGCGGGGCCTCCGCCGTCTGCGGTGCCGGATGATGTATCCAATGAATATATTTTAACAGCGTTATCATTCGGACATTGGTGGATATGCCACCGATGCGCTGCGGATTGTACATCAGGCCGTCACTGTACTGAAACAGCGGAATCGACGGCATCCAGCGCGTCACAAGTAATTTTTCCGCCTGATGCAATAAAGCGAAGCGCTTCACCGCACTGGTCTGATAGGAAGCCTTATGCAGCAATGCGTTAAGCTGCGCATTGGAAAATCCGGTGAGATTATTAGGATTGCCCGTGCGGAATAAATCCAGCCAGGTTGTCGGATCCATATAATCACCGTACCAGCCGGCGCGGGCGATGTCATAATTGCCATGTACCACGTCCTGATTAAAGATTTTGCTTTCCTCTTCATGTATGCTGATCCGCACGCCCAGATTTTTCCGCCACATTTCCGCAATGGCCTGCGCAATTCGGATATTCATCGCCGCCCCGCTGTTGGTCAGAAACTTAAACACCGGCAAGTCCCTGCCGCCGGGATAACCCGCCTTTATCAGTAATTCTTTGGCTGCTGAAATATTCATCGGCAAACCGTGCGGACTTTTGTACCCGGGAATACTCTCCGGAGGCACCAGCACCTCCAGTGGCCGATCTGGAAGCCGCAGAATGTCTTTGACAATCGCCCGCTTATCAATGGCCATATCCAGCGCCCGACGGATCAGCGGATTATTCAGCGGCTTATGCCTGCAATTCACATTGAAATAATAAGATCCAAACACCGGACGATAATGCACATCATCCCGAATATGCTCCCGTTGCTGCCGCAGCAGAGCGGGGGCAAATCGTGTTGGCACAAAGGAAAGCACATCCACCGCCCCGCTTTGATACGCCAGAAATGCCGATTGTGCATCGGGAAAATTGCGGATATACAACGCTGCGCATTTTACCGCCCGCCGATCCCAGTAATAGCGGTTGGGACGCAATTCCAGATATTGATGAAACTTCCATGCGGCCAGACGATACGGCCCGTCTGAAATCAGGTGCGGCGGGCGGGTCCAGCGCGGATCATATTGCACCGGAACACCACCGTGCGCCGCGGCACGGAAATGGGCCATGGCCGCCGGATTCAGCGGAAAAAAAGGGGGAAAGGCCATTAATGATAGAAAATATCCGCACGGGTGCGCCAGCGTTACAACCAGTTTATACGGGCCTGATGCCTTTATGCCGACGCTGGAAAATGGAAGGTGTTTGAGCGGGTGCGCCGCCAGTGAATTAAAATAAGCCCGTGCCCCGGCTATATGAAACAGCATGGTGACATAGCCCGCTGCCGTGGAGGGCTGGAGAATTCGCTTCCAGGCGAATATGAAATCAGCGGTGGTAACCATTTGGCCATTGGACCAGCGGGCGTTATGGCGGAGAAAAAACGTATACGTCAGGCCATCATCTGAAATCTTCCACGATTTAGCCACACCGGGAATCGGCTCAAGGGTTTGGGGATTGTATTGCGCCAGACCCTCCCATAACCCCATCGCCACGCGAATATCCTGCATCCACGTCATTTTATCCGGGTCCAGCGTGTGAATCTGCCCCGCCTCACAGAAGTTAATGGCATCCCGCCCCTGTTGATGCGGGGTGGAAATATAAAAACATATCGAGCCGACAATAAATAGCACAAGAGATGGTATCAGCAGCGTTTGCCTCATAGCCAATAACGATACACCGTTGCCGACATTGCGGCAATTTAGATCTTGCCCGCATCACACTTCACGCAGGCCAAAATAATATAGAGGAATCGTTATGTTTCCTCGTCCATAACGTTCGCATTTACGTATTTGTCGCCATCGGTACCCTTGTGGTACAGGTTTCGTCCGGTAAGCACAGCCTGTCAGCCTCGGGGCGACAGGACACCAATAGAACTTTTTGCACTGGGTTGGGGGTCGAACCATGAGGGCGGTGGGTTGGTCTTTGCGCCATTAACTCAAAATGCGGCAGCAACCGAAAAAAGATGAATGAGATAACGAGGCGGGAGTTGGGTGGCAGATGTCTTCCTGCCACAAGTATGCATTGCCTGCGAGCGCCGCCCTTGGCTAATTCGTTCCACATAGCCCACGTTCCCCCCGCCGATGAGCCGAGAGGCTCCTGCCCGATTCTGCCAGCCCGCAAGGGTGAAATTCCCCTGCGCCACTCACCCAGTGGTTCACTTGCCCGGCTTCTTCAATGTTTGTCCCACATAGGCTGTGTTTGCCTTCAAACGCACAGTCTTTTGCGTTGGCCACTTGACCAGGTTGGGAAAAATCAGTCCCCCAGCCCGACGGCAGCGAATCACGCGAAAATATCCATAGGGATTTGCCGCCAGGGCGTCGGACGGCGTGACGTAATTCAAGTTGCAACTATGCAATTCCAGCACCGCCGGCGACGCTTTCGTTCCGTCCAATCTCGCGATGGGGCCGTTGAAGATCGACGTGTTGAATACCACCGTCGCTTTGGGACCGATTTCGCACAACGGGATCAACTTTTCGCGGGCGTCGGGCATCTTAAACCACCACCACTGCACATCATCAAAATTCGTAAACCGCACCAGAGCCTGCCCGCTGGGATTCGCTTTCAAAATCTGCCACCGTCCCGGATTTGCATTGGTCGTTCCACGGCGTCGGCCCTCGCATCGCATGTTGTTGAACAGGTATGTTCCGCTGTTCTTGTCGCCTCCCTGTATATTCACAGCCAGTACGCAACTGGTCAGTTGCGCATTGTTCACCATGAGGTTGCCCCGGCCTTGATGTCGAACACGGTCCCACAATCCAGCCCGAACACGAAGTTGAAAAGGTAATCCACCGCCTGTATGTGCGCTGTCTCGAATGCCACGTCCACGCTGCGGAAAGTCAGAAAGTCGAAGAGAATATCCGAGTCAGTGTTGGCCATGGTTTCGTGCTTGCCTCCGCCCATCTGCAGGCCCACCTTCGCATCAATGAAGCTCATGTTGCTTATATGCTGGATCATCGTGCCGCCACCGATCTTCGAGACCATGTGCAGCAGGATACCCGCCTGCGAGGCATGAACGCCGTGGCGATCATCCCGGCCATCAAGCACCAGATTCTTGATTATGATCGAGCCTGACCAACGCAACTCCATCAAGGTGCCTCCGGCTTTGCCGGTCCATATCAGGTCCGTCCCGTTGCTCCGCGGCTTGTTGGACATGTATGGTACGCCAAAGCCGCCGGCCCCGGCACCGCGCAAGATCAGACGCGTGGTATCTTGAATCACCAGCGTCTTGCTGATCAGGTAATGACCGGCCGGGATATACACCACCCCTCCGCCACCGGTTCTCGACGCCGCATTGATCGCGGCCTGAATCGCCTTGGTGTCGTCCGCCAGCCCGTTTCCCACCGCGCCAAAATCCCTGACATTGATCACACGACCACGGCTCACGGTGCCGCCCGATTGGTGCAACAGTTTGGCGTGGGCCGTTCCGGCGCCAAGTGCCATCACCAGCAACACCGTTAAACATACCGATACTTTCATTATCATTACGGCCGATCTTTGAGTTCGAGTCATCCTGTGATCCTTTGTCGTGAAACTTTCCACAAATAAAAACACAAAAAAATGCCAAAGCCGATAGCGATATTCACGCCACCGGAGACCGCGGGCAGTGTGTTGGAGACACTATCGAGAGAGAGTGACACGGGGACGCAGCTCCCATTTCAGGTCTCCATTTTTGGCTTTCGCTGGCCGCCCTTTCCCGGCGCGCCGGGATATGCTCCAAGCCTAATTCTACCACCGTCTGGCCCATCCACCGTTCCCCAACAAATGGCTGACTCCGCTTTTCACTTACCTCCAACCGGCTCAATTCCCTCTTCGTCTGCGCAGCGTTCACTGATTGAGTCCACTGCTTCAGGTTCGGCCAGCGGCCCGCCGGCCCCGCCAACATCATCCGCCTTAAGGCCCGCGTATGGTTATCCATGGTGGCCTGATGCCGCAGCCACAAACTCCCCCAACGCCAATCCTCCGCACGTCTTGCCACGCCGACGAAGAGTGAAACGGGGACGCGTATTAATGGCACTAAGTTAAGCCAAAAGGCATTTGCCATCGCAACTTATGCGATTGTCTTGGCAGCCCCTAAACCTGATTGTCCGTCGATTCTGCCCCAATACCACGGCCCCGCACACGGCCGAAGGCCGGTGTAGGCAATCGTGCCGAAGGCTAAACCTATGAAAAATATGGCGATACGGCTTAACTTAGTGGCATTAGGGACGCATATAGTATTCTCATTCGGGACAGGCGACACAACCGGATCCACCATCCACGGCGCGCCGGGATAAACTTCGGAAGCGGAGGCGACGGAGGCTCCACGGCGGCGAGGCGTTTTACCAGCCGCCTCGGTTTCCGATATTATTTGATCTATTGCGGCTATGCCATCATCCACAACTTTGATCCTTGGTCAGTCGTCATTGTAACTGCCTCGGCTTCAGGGCACCACCCGTTTAATTCGCCGCACCAACCCCAGTCCAGCCGCCATTAAAGGCGTCTCCGTTTCCATTAACTAATCGCGTCCCCGTTCGCTTCCTTAGTAGCCGCCTCAACAATCTGCCTCCTGCGGTACAGCGCATCATAATTGCTGTTGACCACCCGATTATTGGATACCGAGCCGCCGCTAATCCCTGAACCCACATATCTCACCGATTGCGCGAATTCCCTGCATCGGCTACAAGAGTCAATGACCTACGGGCGGTAATCGATCCCGGCGCGCCGGGAACCACAGATCACCCGATGACACGGATACGACGGGAAAGTTTGCACAAGGAGGCAGCAGAGGCAGGGGGAGGACGACCAACAACCATCATCGGCCACGGATCAAGGATCTACATCAGCCACAACGGTGTTCCCGGAAGACCCCTTCTTCTCATGGTGGCACGTCCCGGCGCGCCGGGAGATCGCCAGGAGATCAAGTATTTTGTGTCCAACGGTCCGCCCCACACGCCGACCGAAGAACTCTTGCGGGTGGGCTTCTCGCGTTTCGCCATTGAACGCTGCTTTGAGGATGAAAAG
>JAJZVR010000241.1 GCA_021847065.1 Planctomycetota bacterium
TTGGCGATGGGCATGGTCCAATACGCCGCGAATCCTGGAATCTTCAGTGCGCGATTCAGGCCTTCATGTATTTTCCCCGATGCGTCAGACCAGCCGTGCATAACCTGCTGCAGCGAGATTGGCTCATGATCGGGCCAGAACGAACGCTTGAACGGCCATTGCAGCCAGTGCGGCCAGGCGTCATAAAAGCGATCAATCCGCACTGCGGGCCAATGGTCACGGCGCTTGAGTCGAATGATGGTATCAATCATATTCAATGGTGCCGGATCGGTTGCGGTATCCGCGCGGCCGATCTGCCCCCAGACGCTTTTCACTTCCGGAAAGCTCTTGATAATCTTGTCGCTCTGCTGAAGCACATATTTTGCCGTACCGACACTTAAGCCCGGATAGGTGGTGGGCATATATTCCAGATCACCTTCATAAAGCGGTGGTGTAAACTCGGTACCCAGCCGCCCGAGGGGCCAGATTACCGAAAGGCACAACAGCACGGCCACAGGGATCAATACCCAGCGCAAAGCCATGGCGGCGCGAAAGACGGGATCAAATGATTTCTGCAGCAGAACCGCAATGAAATTGTGATCCTCGTGGATAATTTTCTGCGGCATCACCAGCAGTATGGCCAGGACAATCCACCCGCCGCATAGCCACCAATGATAGCGGGCCATCAGTCCGCTATTTCCAATTGCCATGTACAGTCCGACGGCCGGTCCAAAAATAATCACCAGAGCCGCGGGCCATTGAATCCACCATGGCCAGCTTTTAGGGAAGAAACGCGGCGTGATGAAATAGATCATCAGCACGGGCACAATGGTGACCGAAAGCACAGCGGCGGAGGCCATCGCAAAGGTTTTCGTCAGCGCCAGCGGACTGAACATTTTGCCGCTTTCACCGGGCAAAACAAAAATCGGCAGAAAACTCACGGTGATAATCAGCAGGCTGAAAAAGAGGCTTGGTCCGACTTCCTGCGCCGCCTCGGAAATAATGACCAGGCGCGAACGCGCCGGTTGACCGTCCGCCACGCGCTGTTCTTCACGATTCAGGTGCTGGTGGGCGTTTTCAATCATCACGATAGCACTATCCACCACGACGCCGATGGCGATGGCGATACCGCTTAAACTCATGATATTGGCGCTGATGCCCATCAGGTACAAAATCGCGAGACTGATCATCATGCTTGACGGAATTACTGTAATGGCCACCAGGGCGCTGCGGCCATGCAGAAGGAATATCAGACAAATCACGGCCACCACGATCATTTCCTCACGCAATGTATCCGATAGCGTGTTAATGGATCGGTTGATAAGGTTCAGGCGGTCATAGCCGGTTTGGAACATTACACCCGGTGGCAGACTGTCAGCGAGCGAGGCGATCTTTTTTTTCACCGCCTGTACAACCTGATAGGTGTCGGCACCAAAGCGCACCACCACAATGCCACCCACAGCTTCGCCCCGCCCGTTCCAATCCAGAATACCCGACCGCTGCTGACCGGCGATTTGCAGGGTCGCAACATCATGGAGAAGAATCGGCGTGCCATTTTTTGCCTGGCCGACGGGAACCTCTCCCAGCTCCTTGAGATTTTTCAAGTACCCCCGGCTGCGGACGATGTATTGCAGTTCGCTGCGATCCACCACCGCTCCGCCGACATCGTTATTGGAATCCTGAATAGCCCGGGTGATCTGTCCGGCACTGAGGTTGTAGGCACGGAGTTTATTGGGATTCAGCACCACCTGATATTCGTCCACAAAACCGCCGATGGCCGCCACCTCTGACACACCAGGGACAGATTCAAGCTGGTAACGAACAAACCAATCCTGAAGCGATCGCAGTTGCCCCAGATTGATATTGGCCGACACCAATGGCTGGCCGGAAAGCGGCGATTTTCCCGGCTTTTTGAAAGCCCGCACGAACACCAGAGAACCGCGGCGTGCCGGTGGGGCATCCGCCCGATGAGCGTACCATTTGCCGGCGTATTTGGGATCATGCCAAATTCCGTTGGGATGATTTTTACAGTACCACCCCGGAAAAAGAATATATTGATACGCCCAGCCCGCTCCGGTGGCATCCGGGCCAAGTTGTGGAGTGACACCGGATGGCAATAGCGCCTTGGCGTAATCCAGATAAGAGAGCACCTGATCGCGTGCCCAGTACAAGTTTGTGCCTGCTTTAAACACCACGGTTACCAGCGAATATTCAAACATGCTCTGGCCGCGCACGGCGGTAACATCAGGCACATGAATTAACTGCGTCTCCAGTGGATAGGTTACCTGTTTTTCAACCACGCCGGGGGATTGCCCCGGATAGTCCGTCAGTACGACAACCTGCACATCAGATAAATCAGGCACAGCGTCAAGCTTGCTGTGAAATGCGGCCCAACCGGCCAGCACAATGACCATCACGGAAAGCAGCATGACCAGCACGCGGTTCTGGACGGATAGATCTATTATCTTTTTAATCATGAAGCAATCCTATTTCATCTTGCAGGCGGCGCTTCCGGGAGCACACGCGGGCTGTCACATCTTCATTCCCTTGGGCATCGCAGCGGCCGGTTTGGTGGCGGCCGAGTTGGTCTTTGCCTTCGGGATATCCGTGTGCGGTTTGTGAATGTCGTGCGTCGGTTTTATGGCCGAAAGTTTGGGCATAAAGCGGGCTTTGATCGCATTGAGTTGCGATTCAACGTCGATTGCAAACTGGCCGCTGGTGAGCACTTTCTGGCTCGGTCCCAGGCCGGAGAGAATCTGTACCAGGCCGTGCTCGCCGGTAAGCCCGGTTTTGACCGTCACGGGGTCAAAATGGCCGTTGGAAACTTCCACGAAGGCCAACTCACCGGTTCCGGTGTTAATAATGGCCGAGCGCGGTGCCAGGATGGCGTGTTGGACGGGTTGCGTGCGAATATCCGCCAGTGCATACATTCCGGGCCGCAGATCGTGCGACGCATTATCCAGAACTATACGAACGGCGACGGTATGATTTGCGGGGCTTTCAAATGGATCAATGAAAATGATTTTGCCGGTGAATGTGCGGCCAGGGAAGGCGGCGATCCGCGCGGTAACGCTCTGCCCCATATGCACCCAAGGGATCTGGTTTTCATAGATATAGATATCAAGCCAAAGCGACTTGAGATTTTCAATCCGCATGGCGGTTATACCCGCGTCAATACGGGATTTCTGTTGCACTTTAACGTCAACTAAATAGCCAGTCGCCGGACTGTAGAAGCACACAAATGTAATCGGACGCAGAGAATGCTCAATTTTTTTCACCTGCGATTTGCTGACGCCAAGGTAATCCAATCGCATTTCGACCGACGTGCGTAACTCCCGGGTGTCACGAACGACGCCGGAATTGCCGATTTTACGGGCTGCCAGAAGTGATTGCTGTGCCGCAATTAATTCATTTTCGGCCGCGACAATGCTGGGGCTGTAAAGCGTGAAGAGCTTCTGGCCTTTGCGAATCACCGCGCCATTGGTGGTGGCATAGAGCTTGCCGATCCAGCCGCCGGCGCGGATCGTAACACTGTAACGTTGGGGTGCGGGCACCCGCAGGTACCCTACAGTCCGTACCAGGCGCGATAGCGGCCCGATCGTTACTTCCTGAGTCTGAATCCCCATATCCTGAACCATGGCGGGATCCACGCGGACTTCTCCCGGTATCGAAGCCCCGGAGGCTGGCGCGTAAACAGGAATTAGTGCCATTCCCATGGAGCTGATCCCCGGCTTAGGTGATATGGAGGCCGGGCCTACCATCGGATCCCACCAGTAAAGAACCTTGCGCTTTGGTTTGGCCGCGGCGGCTTGGATATTGGCGGTGCCCTGGGGCGATAACCGGTTGGATTGCCGGGCAGTGGATGTGCTGTGGCTTACGCCGTTGAGCCACAACCCCATCGCTAAACCTACGACCAGAGCCACAAATACCGTGAGACTAAAAATCAGGTTTCGACGCATCATTTACGCAATCCTTAAATTAGCCCGCAGCACAGTCCAATTCCGGAGGCGGCGGTATAATGCCGCGCGTTTTATGCACAGCCTGTGCGATAGCAGCCGTATGATCTTGCTCGGCAGCATTCAAACGGTGCATGCCTTCAGCATCCCGGGGCTTGCCGTTGACAGGTGCTGATCCCAACGACCGTTTGGAAAACACAACACGCGTGTCGCTGAATGAAACGACCGTACCATGGAAAAAGTTCCAACGGTGAAAAGAAAAATGCCGATATTTTGTGATTTATTCGCCGGCACCCGGATTATCGCTTGAATTGCGAAGAAGTCCCGGTCCGAAGCAAGCTATCGCGCAGCATTTCCCGGCCACGGAAAAGGCGCGAGCGCACGGTACCCACCGGCACCTCCAGGAGGGCGGCAGCTTCTTCATAGCTTAAATCGGAAACGTCCACCAGCAGCACGGTCCATCGGTATTCATCGCGCAAAGAACGCAAGGCGTCAATGACACATTGATCGGAGAAGTTGTTCATCATCGCGTCGGCATCGCCAGCGGAGTGTATATCGGTCGGGGGATGGGATGGCTTTTCCATCGCAGCTGGCTCGTGAACCAGCGACTCCAGACTGATATCGCCACCGTGCCTTTTTCCGCTGCGTAAGCTGTCCCGCCAGGAGTTCCGCAGAATAGTCAGCAGCCACGCGCGCACGCCATGCTCGCGCAAGTCAAAGTTTACCAATGATCTCCAGGCTTTGAGCAGCGTTTCCTGAGCCAAATCTTCGGCATCACTGGTTTTGTGGGTCAGAAATAATGCGCAGCGCAAGACGTGCGCCCGCTCCGGCCAGATTATTTCGTAAAACCGCTGATTCTCAGTATCGTCCGTACTATTCAACTCCATGAGGACCGCGACTGCCACAGAGTCAATAGTACTCGGACGGCATCGACCTGTCAGGCCTGTGAACTATTTACTGCCAGTTCGATTCAAATATACCGTCAGCACCGAGGGCTTCTGCGTTCCCATTGCGCAAAACCAATGTTTGCCCACACGGCGCATGACCATATTGACATTTCCCGACCGCGACAAGATTTCGGTGCGCCCCGCGATTGTGACCGCACGGCCATCTGGCATACCAGCATTTTTCACATTGCACATCACCAGCACGACCGGTTGGGATAAGTGTGTTTTGATGAGCATACAGGTGACCTTGCGGTGATCAACCGATTGTCGGCAACAGGCCGCCGTTTCACCGGGCATAAGGCGGCAATTCATTGGCATACTCATGGCACCACGAGCGGCAAAGGGTTGATCCGTTGCGGCCAGATGCGAGTATACCCCGGCTAAATCAGCGGCAGACAGCCGCGGCGTTGTCGAAGTTACCAAGGCTACCATTATCGCTAATGCCGCCGCCACACCGGCCAGTGGGGTTGCCCACCACATCCACATCCGTGACCGACGGTGGTCAATTTGTCGACGCAGTTGCTCATCCAGGCGACTTGTATCGACGGGTATAGAGGCAAGGCTTGCCAAGCGGCGGGATACCGCCTGCTGCACCACATCGCCGTCGGCCGCTTTATCAGGTATCTTTTCCATAAATTACTCCTGCCCATTATGTTTTCGTCTGCCAGGCGCAAATGCACCCAATAAATATACGAACGTTTTGCTTCCATAAAAAGTTCCCGGCGTTTTTGGAAAATCGCAATGATGGTGAATCTTGCCGCTAAACCTCACGTCTCCAACCCCCGGAGCAATGCGATGTCAGCAGGCACTGTACCGGAATTTGATTATAAGCGTGCTTAATTATCGGAACGATGCCCATCCTTTAGGCATGTGACCGCGAAACGGAGCTTTGGCACGCCAATTGTTGATCCATACGGCGGTATGAGAAATGTTGCATATTCAGGAATTCTGTTACTTGTCGGGTTGCTTGGCGGTTGTGGCAGCTTGGCACCGCAGGGCGAAGTTCACAATGTGATGTCCGCCGAGCGGCTCTGGGTGAAATCACAAGGGGGTTATAGTGCGAACACGATAGAGCAGCAACGCGCCGAAACACTATGTAAGCGGATGGCATCAGGCCTTATCAAAACGGCAATACACGTCAGAATTGTGAATTCCGCAGCCATTGGAGCATGGTCCTGGCCC
>JAJZVR010000242.1 GCA_021847065.1 Planctomycetota bacterium
AGCGCGGTGTGTAACGGCAGGCAGTGGATGTTCGTATCTGGACTATATTTCGCTTCCAGCCGTGATGCTTCCGCATCAGGCTAAGAGGCCACGGAGAACAGCTCCGCTGCCGGGACAAAGCTCGATTAGTCAGACGTTTGGCGAATGTGCAAGCCTTCGCCCCGGACGTTATGCGATCGGCTAAGGATCAGCCGTATTCAAAAAAGTCGTGTCAAAAATTCGAATACAGTATTGCGATCGACACCCATCCGGCATCACGCTTGAAACGTTGAATTCGTAGAAAGCTTTTCCGTTGGTCGGTGCCGCAGGCCGCGCAGGTCGTGGCGAAAAAGCTTGCGCATCAGGTAGCGAACGATTAATCCCGCCGCAATAGCGATGACCATCGCGAAAAATCGGCCAACGTGCGGCAGTGCGATCCCACCGGTGAACAATCCGGCGGCAAGTTCCACGATGCTGATAATGCCAAATTCCGCATAGGGATGTCGCATGGCAATATCCGCTTTTTGCGTGCGGACATAACGGACAAAAAACAGCAGCGTGACGGCAATCATAGCCAATAACCCCATGGCCAGCGCCGGGAGAAACGCAATTTTGGCCACTGCTGAACTTAAAAAATACAGTGCCATACACGCTGCCGCTGAGCACGCTGCGGCAATAAGGAATTTTATGCGTGCGGAAGCCTTCGGAAATGTGTAGTCGTAAAGCCGCGAAAGATGTTCCAGATACCGGAACTGCTCTTTGATCGTTAATTTGCTTTCACCGTGCAATCTGTTGCGAAACACAATCGGCACTTCAACAATCGTGGTGACATGGCATTTGACCATCAATTCCAAGCCGATTTTATAGCCAATGGGGTTAAGTTCATCAGCCGCGCTGTAAAGTCGCCGGGGAAGCGCAAAAAAGCCGGCCATCGGATCCCGCACAGACTGTGTAAACGGGCGGCTTAAAATGGTGGCCACCGCGCTATTAATCCAGCGGAAGCGGCCCCAGTCTTCCGTTTTTCCGCCGGCAACGTACCGTGAGCCGATCGTGAAATCAGCTCGCCCTTGGAGAAGAGGACCAATAAGCGCTGGAATGGATTCCGGCGGGTGGCTTAAGTCCGCATCCATCACCAGCAGATAGTCATATTGTGCCATTGCCAGACCTGCCAGAACCGCTGACGACAATCCCCGGTCTTTATCTCTTATCAGATAGCGAAATTGCGGCCACTGCTTGGCCAACTCGGCGAGCACTTCGCGTGTTCCGTCAGGTGAATTATCGTCTATAACAATCATTTCCCATGTCCAGTCGCGGCTGCCAAGCGCGGCTGCGGCCTGCGGAATCAGCCGCGGCAGATTTTCCGCTTCGCGATATGTCGGGACGATGACGCTTACGCCAACTTCTGGCATGTACACTCCATGAGGTGCGACGTTTTGTTCACGGGCGATCAAGTCTGCCATTGAGGAATCAATCGCGGAAAAGATCAGGCAATACCTTCCGGGTTTCATCGCGCAGAAAATTCAGAATCTGTTGCGGCGTTTCAAAACTCAATACGCGCCGGGCGACTCTTTGGGCATCTCTGGAATCAATGCTGCGGATCATCTGTTTGATCTGCGGAATATTGTGCGGCGTAATGGAAAAATTACGCAGCCCCAGACCCACCAGCAACAGGGTAAATTCCGGGTCTCCACCCATTTCACCACATAGGCTGACGGTTGTCTCGGCACGTTTTGCCGCGCGCATCACATTCTGGATCAATTTGATAACCGCAGGGTGGGCGGCCGTAAACAAAGAGGCCACACGCTGATTGCCGCGGTCCACCGCCAGCGTGTACTGAATAAGATCATTGCTGCCGATGGAAAGAAAATCAGACTCATCCACATAACTGTGGGGTAACAATGCCGCCGAGGGAACTTCAACCATCATTCCCACGCGGATATACCGGTTGTAAGCGATGTTGTGCTCATCAAGATCGTCCATCACTTCATTAAGGACAAATCTCGCCTGCCGCAGCTCGCGCGGAGTTGAAATCATGGGGAACATCACGCTGACATCGCCCAGCACGCTGGCCCGCAGAATGGCCCGTAACTGCATTTTGAACATTTCAATGTTCTGCAGACACAGGCGGATCGACCGGCATCCAAGAAATGGATTGGCTTCCGGCGCCTGATCCAGAAACGGGGAATATTTATCCGCACCAAGATCCAGCGTGCGGATAATAATGGGCCGGCCACCCAGGCGACGGATGGTTTCCGCGTACGCCGCGTAATGATCATCCTCCGTTGGTTCCCGTTCCGCCGCGAGATACAAAAATTCTGTACGGTACAGCCCTATGCCGACGGCACCTTTTTCCAGCGCATTGTCCACCTCATGGGGAAATTCAATATTGCCCATAAGCTTAATATCCACGCCATCTAGGGTTTTCGCCGGCAGATCGCGTATGGCTTCCAGCTTGGTTTCATAGCTCTGGACACGTTTTTCATATTTTTTATGTTCGGTAATCGTGACTTCATCAGGATCAACAATCACCACGCCGCTGTATCCATTAACCACCATCAAATCGCCGGAGACGGTTTCATGCGTGATATTTTCCAGACCCACCACCGCGGGAATCCCCATGGAATTAGCGATAATGGCGGTGTGGCTGGTTTGACCACCGGCTTCAATCGCTATGCCCTTGACGAGTTTGCGATCCAGCGCCGCGGTTTGTGACGGTGTCAAATCTTTGGCGACAATAATCACCGGCCCATCAACATCCGTGAGGCGGATGCGATCGCGTCCGGCCAATTTATGCAGCAATCGCCGCTCAATATCGTAGATATCCTTTATGCGTTCCCGGAAGTATTTATCCGGATGTTCCAGAAAGTGCTTGCCATATTCCCGCAGCGCTTTATGCACCGTGTATTCGGCGGTGTAATGTTGTACCTCAATTCCGCCGATAAACGCTTTCAGTAGTTCAGGGTCATTGAGCAAGCCCAGATGGAAGTAAAAAATCGCCCCGGTTTCTTTCCCCAGATTTCGTGTGGTAGTATCCCGTAATTCACGAATATCATCACTGCTTAAGCTGATGGCCGTTTGCAGGCGTTGTTTTTCGGAATCTGTTTCGGTAACTTTTATTGATCGGCGGCCAATGCGGATTTCATCTTCCGTCAGCAGAAACGCCGGACATATAACTACGCCCGAGGATACACCGATGCCTTTGATTATTTCCATGACCTGCTTCACCGGCTGCGAGGCCCGCCGCGTCGTTTCAGTTGATAACGCGCAGGGGGGTTCGGAGCTATGCAGCGTTGCTTAGAACGCTAAAAATGCCGCTTCCCAATCAATCGGGCTTTCGCGGCTAAAAACACGGTTTTATAGAATAACGCTCTTTCCGCATATTTTCCAGCGCCCCGGCGGCTGGTGCGGCAGTTTGGCGACGGTTTGTGCCCTGCCAATGTCCAATCTGCCACACCCGACGGTCCGGATTCCGTAATTCACAGTTTGCATGGCCGTCTGAACGTGTATAATTAAATCTACATCGCACGTAGCGATGGTTGTACCCGGTAGTTGGAGACTCCCCTCATGAGCGGTATTGAGTCGGATTCCCCAGAGCGTCTTGAAAAAACTTTGCCAGCGTCTGTGTCTCTACGGTGCCTTAACCAGCAGCCATCACCTCTTGATGGTCTGCAACAAGTGCTCGGCGATTATGAGAAAAAAGAAAAGTGTGGCGTATTTGGCGTGGCTGGGCCGCATGATGCCGTGGAGCGCTGCTACTATGGGCTATATGCCCTGCAACATCGCGGACAGGAATCTGCCGGTATTGCCACCACCGATGGCCAGAATATCACAGCCCACACCGGCCTGGGGCTGGTTGCGGATGTATTTAACAAAGGCGTCCTGCGCGATCTCAACGGGATTGCAGCCATTGGCCATGTACGATATTCCACCGCCGGCTCGAACCGCAAATGCAACGCCCAGCCGCTGCTGGAAGAATACAGTGAAGGTCAGGTGGCCGTGGCGCATAACGGAAATTTAATTAACGCCACGCGCCTGCGGGCGGAATACCAGAAATATGGCCATATTTTTTATTCCACCAGTGATACGGAAATAGTCATTCACATGCTGGCCAAGCCGACGCATCAGGAAAAAAGCGATCCGTTGGCGCATGTGCTGCGGCATTTGCAGGGGGCATTTAGTTTTCTGTTTCTGTTTAAGGATCGTATTGAAGCGTGCCGCGATCCATGGGGCTTCCGCCCGCTGGTCATTGGTAAAACCCGCGACGGTTTTTATTGCGTGGCCTCAGAAACCTGCGCTCTGGCCAGCATTCAGGCAACTTTTATTCGCGAAGTTCACCCCGGTGAAATTATCACCATCGACATCGGCGGTACCCATCTGACCAGCCGTTACTTTATCGAAACGCCCGAAACGCCCGCGCACTGCGCGTTTGAACACGTTTATTTTGCCAGCCCGTCAAGCACTATTTTTGGTGATACGGTATTAACTGTACGCCAGAAGATGGGCCGGCAACTCGCCATTGAAGCGCCGGTGGAAGCGGATATCGTCATACCAATTCCTGACAGCGGACGCTCGGCGGCACTTGGTTACAGCAAGCAAAGCGGTATTGCATTTGAAGAGGGCATTGTGCCTAACAGGTACGTCGGCCGGTCATTTATTCAGCCATCCCAGCAAATGCGCGATTTAGCTGTGCAGATGAAACTCATTGTGATTCCTGAAGTTGTGCGGGGCAAACGCATTGTGGTGGTGGAAGATTCAATTGTCCGCGGCACGACCACGCGCGGTAAGATTTTGGCGCTGCGGCGGGCTGGAGCAAAAGAAATTCACATGCGTGTAAGCTGCCCGCCCATTCGCCACCCTTGTTTCTACGGCATCGACTTCCCCACCCCAACGGAATTAATCGCCAATGGTCGAACCGTGGAACAAATCCGCGATTTCATTGAGGTTGATTCGCTGCATTATTTATCTCTGGATGGCATGTTGTCCTGCCTGGGGCAGCCGGAAACACATTATTGCACCGCCTGCTGGTCTGGACGATATCCTATTCCCGTGGATAATACCGTCAGCAAATTTGGTCTCGAACGGCATCAGATGAAAATGTTTGAATAATTGACTCGCGGCGTGACCAATTAGCAGGGGGGATCTCTATATAGGCATTGCAGCAATACGAATGAAGTCATGCCGCTGAGGCGGGGCGGATGGCCTGAGTTTATTTGTACATAAATGTTCGAAACACATATTGGGCTTTCCACCGGATGCGGAATGATGGAGCCTTTTGTTTACCTGAATTCCGGTGCGTAAAATGTCTGCCGGGGCCTATCTCCCGGATCCGGCACAGGAGTATTTAATAATGGATTTTTATGGGAAATTTTATTTCCGGAAGTTATCAAATTCTATCGCGGCGGGATTTGTGCTGTTTCTGCTTCTGCGGATCGGCTTTCCATCGTCGGCCAACGCACAAACTCCACGCTCCCGCCAAAGGGGCGCAGTGCTCGTGGCCGGGCCGGATACTTGGGGGGCCGTCGATGCTTTGGGACGGGTGCTGCCGGATTATCGGCAGGTCGGGCCGCCCAAGCCGGATAAAACGGTGGGTATATTTTATTTCACCGCCAATAATGAGCCGGGCCATCCGATTCTGAATAATGCCGCGATTTTGGCGAAGAATCCCAACGCGATCATTGGTCCGCTCCATTCTCAGCACTGGTGGGGCCAGCCGCTGTTCGGTTTTTACATCAGCTCTGATCCGTTTGTGCTGCGTGAACACGCCGCTCTGCTGGGCGATGCGGGAATCAACACCGTGATTTTCGACAACACCAATGGGCCAACGTATTTCAATAGGGTTCAGAAATCGCTGTTTAAAACCTGGCTGCACATGAAAGCTCTGGGCAACCCGGTCCCGGATTTTGCCTGCTTTGCCGGCAATCACGCGTGGAATACCGATTATAGAAACATCTATAAAACCGGCGTGGCCAAGAAACTCTGGTTTTATTGGGATGGCAAACCGCTGATGCTCATTCACGGCAATATGCATACGCTGCCTGCCGTCATCAAG
>JAJZVR010000014.1 GCA_021847065.1 Planctomycetota bacterium
TCATGTTGACTCAGCCGCATCGGACCAATGATATTATCAAGACCGTGCTGACGGATTACCGGCAACTGAATCAAAAGTCCCTGCCGATGTGGCCCTTGTGGGCGAATGAAACATGGTGTATGACCGGATTTCATGTGGTGGGCATGATCGTGGGAGCGTATACGCGCGGATTCCGGGGGTATAACGTACCGGCCCTTTACGCCGCCATGCGGGAAACAGCGTTGGTGGGTGCCACGGCCAATGGCAACAAGGAATTGCAGGAGCAGTTCCGACATTATGGTTATGTGCCCATCAGTGGCCGGAATCAATCGGTTTCACATACGCTGGATTTTGCCTACGACTATTGGTGCATGGGAGCCATGGCCGAGCTGCTGGGGAAGCATGACGACGCCAAAATGTTCTACAAGCTTGGTCAGAACTATAAAAATCTTTTTGATCCCGGCACCGGCTTTATGCGCGGTAAATCGGCGGATGGAAAATGGCAGACGCCATTCCGTCCGGATGAGGAATATTGGCGGGACTACACCGAATCGGATGGTTGGGAGGCGACGTTTAATGTCATGCAGGATGTGCAGGGACTCATTGATCTGTACGGTGGAGATCAACCGTTTATCGCCAAACTGGATGCCTTCTTCACGGCACCATCCAAAGTGTATAAAACCTCCCCGGATGTCAGCGGCATGATCGGCCAGGATGCCCAGGGCAATGAACCCAGCAATCATATCCCTTATTTGTATCCGTTTGCCGGTGCGGCTTGGAAGACGCAGTATTGGGTACGCAAAATGCTGGCGGTATATAACAACACGCCCAATGGTATACCCGGCAATGACGATATTGGTCAGACCTCGTGCTGTTTCACTTTGGGAGCCATGGGTTTTTATCCGGTCAACGCGGCCACCGGTGTGTATGTCATCGGCAGTCCGCTGATCAATCGGGTGAATATCCACAACCCCGCCGCCCGTACCACCTTTACTATTGTGGCGGAAAATAATTCAGCTGAGAATTGTTACATTCAATCCGCCAGACTGAACGGCAAGGAGCTGACCCGATCATGGTTTACCCATGCCGATATTGTCGCTGGCGGTGAGTTGTATTTCCGCATGGGCCCTAAGCCCAATAAGGATTGGGCGTCGGCCCCGGCGGATCGGCCGCCATCGGGACTGGTGCGGTGAACGGTGATGCCGCGCTTCGTAGGCCGCGGATAATGCTGGCGGCGTAAAGTATCAGGCCGGTCAGAAAACATAGTGCAAGATTCGTTCTTTTAAAGGATTCCAAATGATTTCAATTACAAACCACAATAAACTCGCGGATTTGACGCGCCGGATCGCCATAGCGTGCTGCTGCGATCAAAGAATGGAAAGTCTGTAAGCCTCACCATGGATGGCGAGTTTCTACGGGAGATGATGGCCGGTGCGATAGAGGCTCGCCCAGCTTCGCGCCGGTAGGTTGGTCGCTCCGGACGGGGCATATTGTATTAATGACATCATGATGCCTCGAAACATCCAGCGATTTTTCTAAGAGATTCTCTCGATGGCATAAAGCACCCCGGCATTTCCCTGAAATTCAATCCGTCCGACGGCATCCGCCTTGATCGATACGCCACTGGATACGCGATAGCCTGCGTTTGGTGTCAAATGGAATATCTGATACCGAAGTTTACGGTGCCCCGGAACCCGCACAACCACGCGGTCGCGGCTATAGGTCACACGCAATTGTCCCACTTGAAAATCAAACGCCAGCGGCTCAATAGGTCGGATCACCACGCGATCCATTTGCACATCAATGCCATAGCGCATCGTACGCATGACCATACACACTATTTCGGGATATTCATGATAATAAGGCGTACGAATCCGCTGTCCGCGCACGTTGTAACGCTCTGTCAGCCAGGTGTTGGCCAGCAGATCACCTCGGATATTCTCATATGTCCGGTTGAACATTTCCAAGTTGGCGGCATTGGGATAGCGATGACGAGCTTTCATATCCAGCCACCATATGCGCCCCATCGCGGTAGCGGAGTCGCCGGTATTGCCATGATAGCAATCCTTCGGGCCGTAGTATTTTTCGGATACCCATGTACCACGTCCGCCGGGATGCGTATGCGGACCGCCATCCAGGCGATAAAACATGTTGGCACGCCATTGTGCATCTTCTACAACCCCAAACGCCAGCGCGCCAAAGTTACCGTCATAATCCACAAAATCACGAACCGTTCCGTTGGTGTTACGCTGCGTGACAAAATGATCGGTGCCATTCCAAAGATGCTTTCGGATACCCTCGGCAATGGCTTTTTCAAGTCGCTTGAAACGTTGCGCCCCGACCCGATCACCGCAAAATTCCGCAACCGGAGCCATCTGCGCCAGAAGACCCACTGCCGCCATGTTGGTATCAAGCGTATAGCCGTAACGGATAAACACATCAATAAACAGCGATCCGGTGAATTCTACCAGCTTCACCTTGGGGTCATAGCGTTGCAACAGCCACTCCACCGCTTTTTTTATGCGGGGATAATGCGCTCTAAGCCACGCCTCATCGCCGGTAGCCAGAGCGTAATCAATGCAGGCCAAGGACCAGAACACATTGGGGCCGGATTGCGTGGCACCGGAAATTGCAATGTCGGTTGGCACGGTGCCGTTGAAATTATGGGGAATCTGCCCTTCATCGGTCATATATTTGCCGCTGCGCTCCACCACCTGTCGTGCCATTCGGGCCAGCAATGGATCCCCCGAATAACTCAGCGTCGAAACGGTCTCCCAGGCGTCAGGATCGAAAAAACTGTTGCCATCACCGTAAGGCCGGTTCGGCGTGGCAAGATTCGGATAGGCGGATCCGGGAATGGTATAGCTCCCCAGCACACCGGCTGAACTACCGTAGACCGTCGTATAAAATGCCGCCAGATCGTTAAATTCCATTTTCGTTTTCGCCGACAGCGTATGGACGGGAAAAGCCTGATCGGAAGCGTACACACGCCATGCCGTAACAATGGAATGACCTTCCGGATTGCTGCGTCCAACCGGGCGGATATCGCCTGACGCAACCCATTTATCCAGCACATTCGATGCACCGCACAGTACCTGATCCAGTCCGCACTCGGTCGCCCCCCATTGAGATACCGTCCCGGAAAAAAGGTTGTTTTCCAGCACCGCTTTGGAGTGTTGCGGCACGATCGAGATGGAACCATTTTCGCAATCCATCGTGTAAAACGTATGCAGCGGGTTACGTGAGCAAAAGATACGCGCCAGCCCCTCGACACGCTGCACATTTCCCCGCGCATAAAGCGCATTGAAGAACCACTGATTACAACCGAAGCGCAAACGCACCAGACCAGGGCGTTTTTCATCGGCAATGTGTGTACGCAGACGCAATTCAAACCAGCGGGCACCGGGTTGCAACGTGATGCTCCAATCGGACGTGACGGACGGAGCCTCGCCAGGCCCACCGATAAGAGCAATGGTTGGCAAATTTATGTGTATACTTGAAGTGCTTGTCGCCGGCAACGCTGGCGTCCCTGCCGCTGCTATTATCTTCGCCGCAATGATTTCGCCCCTGGCCCCCGTCGCCTCCAGCCGGATCCCATCGTGCCCAAGAAGATTATTCTGGTAAACACCCCGCCCGAAAAAATCGGCGGTGAGGGTTGTTATTGCCGCGCGGTGCGGATCGAATTCGATATGAACAAAACCATTCTCCAAAATCGTCAGGCCGCGATCATGCCCGGCGCGCACCGGCGGCGTCCCTTCCGTCGCGCCAACGCCGTATGCGCCAGCCAATCCGCCGTCGAATGATGGAGCCGCAACCGCGGCGTTATGTCGGCGGCCCGCGAAGGGTACCAGCGCCGCGGCCGCCGCGCCAAGAATTTGCCGTCTGCTTAATGCAATGATTGAATAATTCCCTTGTAGTGACTTCATGGAAACTCCTCTTTTTTGATGTTATTATTCACCGAGAAGCAAATAACCGATGTTGGTAAAAACTGCCACAGACCTTGTGATTGTCCGCTGCGCCGCAGGTGCTTTGGACATTATTGTCATGCCTGACCGAACCTCTTTTTCCTTGTTGGCTAACCCTCATCGTGTGTATCGCTCAATTCGTTGGTTATTGAAGAATGCACCTGACCCATTGAGCATGCTTGGCCAACTAAATAACTCTTTCATTTCCGCCATCGACGGGTACTTGCGCCGCCGTGGTTTTGGCGAATAGCGGGCCGCACATTTCCGCCGCCAACTCGGCGACATCGTGACTACGCACCTCGGCATGGAGCACATTGTTGGTCTTGTATTCTTCCACATTGAGGCCATAAGCCTGGGCGCGGGCCTGCAATACCTCCGGCGTCCAGATTCCGGTGTCAAAGACCATGTTGGGATGGATGGAATTTATACGGATTCGATCCCGGCCCCATTCCAGCGCGGCGACGCGGGCGAGTTGATTCATCGCCGCCTTGGAAGCCGAGTAAGCTGCGGCACCAGGCCCCGGTGCGGGCACGTTCTTTGAACCGATGATGACAACCCGCCCACCGTTGGGTGCGGCCTTGAGCAAGGGATGGGCGTCGCGCATCAACACTATGTTCGCATCCAGATTGATCGCCATGACTCTCCTCCACAACTCGACGGTCATCTCTTCGATGCGGCATCCCTTGGGAAAAATTCCCGCGTTAAGAATCAGGATGTCCAGGCCACCGAAAGCCCGCACACCCTTCTCCAGAGATTCTCCAATCCGCTGCTCGTTCGTGAGGTCGCAGGCAATGCCCAGAAAATTCTCCCGATCACGCATCCGTTCGATTTCCGGTTTGACATCCAAACCGATCACCGCCGCGCCACGAGCCAGCAGCGATTCCACGCACGCATTGCCAATGCCCGAAGCCGCCCCCGTAACAAGCGCTACCTCGCCCGTGAACATCAGTGATCGGCCCGACTTTTTTAGCTTCGCCTGTTCCAGATCCCAGTATTCCATGTCGAACAAATCTTGTGCTGGCAGCGCCCGCCATCCGCCCAGCGCCTCGGCCTGCAGGATAATATTGATTGTGTGCTGATAAATATCGCCGGCAATCGCCGCATCTTTTGCCGTTCGCCCGATCGCACAGAGTCCAAGTTCGCAATCGAGAATCACGCGCGGGGCGGGATCAAGCATGGTCAATTGGCGACCCGCCGTATGAGTTTGGAAATATTGCTGGTAACCTTCGCAATATGCTCGCACATTGCGCCCGACCAGCGGTACACATTTGGTGCGAATCACATGGTCGGGCGTTGCCGGCCCCCGTTGCGAGATAGTCGATACGTCAGCACGCCGCGCAAAGCCAAGCCCCAACGCGTCCCCGTAAGTCGTCAGGATTACAGGGCTGCCGGCGGCGGCGGAAACCTCACGGCGAAGCGCGGCGATCTCCAGGCGCTGCGCGGTCTTCGATTCCGCCGCCGAGGGTAATTCGATTTCCCACGCATCGTGCCGGGCCAGGTATTTTTCGGCGCGATCCACCAGATCGACCATGCGCTCGTAGGAAATTTTCGCCGTCTCTCCGAAGGTGAACAGGCCGTGATTCATCAGCACCATGCCGATCGTCTCCGGCCCGGCGTGCCGGGAAAAGATTTCAGCGCATAATTTTGCGAGCTTAAAGCCGGGCATCACGTATGGAATGACCACCACGCATTGGCCATAAAGTTCACGGATGCGTTCTTCACCATTCGGGGCGTTCGTTACAGTGATCAGGGCATCGGCGTGGGTGTGGTCAACGAACTTCGCGGGCAGGAGGGCGTGGAGGATCGCCTCAACCGACGGCATCGGTGCGGCGGGGGCGGTCACGGCGATCCTGAATTCATCAGCCATCCGCGTGTCAGAAAGAGTTTCGAGCTTCGATAAGCGTAGCAGATACGCCATTCGGCACGGTGCGAATCCCGCGGCTTCCATGGTCTCCAGATCCCATCCGCTGCCTTTGACATAAAGAATATCTTCCTCCTCGCCGAAGATGTTCCGTTCCCGGATTTTGACCGACGTGTTCCCGCCGCCATGGAGCACCAGTGACCGGTCGCGCCCCAGCAGTCGCGAGGTGTATACCCGCTGGGCCAGAGGACCAACGAACCGCGACGCTTCCTGATCGTTCCATAGGCTGTCCATTTTATGTTCCTTCTTAAAGTGTTCCGTGAAATGTATTCCGGTCAGACCACCTTGGTCGCCCTTGCAATCCGCGGATCCGTAAAAATATCGTTTTCGTCGGTGCTTCGCGTGGAGAACTCGGAGACTACCGCCCCCTGATCGCCCGCCTGAAACCAGTGCCGCATATTGGGTTCAATGGTGTACTGATCGCCGGGATTCAGCTTGATTTCATGCCGGACGGTGTACAGTTTTTCCGAACCCGCCGGCTCTTTACATCCAGGACGGGGCGTTCTCGCCCCCGTGACGTAGAGATAAACCCGACCCCAGCGGCATCGGAAGGTTTCTTCCTTGCCCGGCGCATCGCCAATGTCGGGATGGCGATGTTCAGGGCAAGTCTGCCGCGGCCAAAGCGCCAATTCTTTGGCGCAGCAACGCCGGGTGTTCACATACACAAGCACGCCCAGCCCCGTTGTCTCAAATTCGCTTAGACCGAAATCGGCAATCTCAATGTGATCCCGTTCGGCGGGCGTGATGACCAGTCCTGCCTTTCGAAACAGATCATACGCTTCCGTTTGCCGCCTCTTGATTTCTTCTTTGGTGATCATCATTCGTTCCTTTTGTTTGTTCTCGCCTCGAAAACTAATAGCAGATCGCGCCGCCAATGCGCAACACGACACCCTTTTCATCCTCCCCTGGGCGCGACAGTACCGCATGGCCAACTTTATCAGAGTGCTTGGGTCTCATTGCACCAAACTTCGCACTGCCTCAATAATTCTCGAAGCGTCGGGGCGATACGCATTTTCCAAAATCGGGCTGAAAGGCACTGGCACGTCGGGCGACGCCACCCGCACGACCGGGGCCAGAAGGCTCTCGCCAAAGCGTTCCATGATGCCGGCGGCAAGTTCCGCGCTGACGCCTCCGGTCTTCGGGCCTTCCTCAACGATCACGGCACGTCCGGTCTTGCGAATCGACGCGCCGATGGTGTCGTAATCAATCGGTGAAAGGCTTCGTACGTCGATCACTTCCGCGTCAATGCCCTGCTGCGCCAGAGTGCCGGCTGCGGATAGTCCGTAGTGCAGCATCAGCAGCCACGCAAGAATGGTAACTTGAGAGCCTTCACGGCGGACCGCGGCTTTATCGAGAGGGACGGTGTAGTCGCCATCTGGGATATCGCTGGTCGCATCCACGGCCCCGGATTCGGCGCGCGCTCCCTTCGATCCATAGAGCAGCTTATGCTCGAAGATTATCACCGGATTGTCATCGCGCACCGCCGCTTTGAGCATACCCTTGGCGTCATAGGCATTGGACGGCGCGATGACTTTAAGACCAGGCACCCCGGTGAAATAGCGTTCCATGCTCTGGGCGTGCTGCGACCCCCGTCCCGTCGCCCCGATGGGCGCTCGCATCACCATCGGCACGCTGGTCTTGCCGCCCGACATGTAGCGCATCTTGGCGGCGTTGTTGATGAGCTGGTCGCTGGCCAGGAACAAAAAATCACCATATTGCATGTCTGCGATGGGGCGCATCCCCATCATCGCCGCGCCGACGGCGATGCCCGTGAAGCCCAGTTCCGCGATGGGCGTATCAATGATCCGTCCAGGAAATTTTGCGCTTAACCCCAGCGTAACGGTGAACGCTCCGCCCCAGCCGCCCGGCACGCCGATGTCTTCTCCAATACAGAACACCCGATGGTCACGCGCCATCTCTTCGGCAATTCCATCCCGTAACGCCTCCGCAATGCCTTGTCGCTTCATAAATACCGCTTTCCTTTCAAGCAAAAACGTCTGTTTCAATATCGGCCGGTGCCGGCTGCGGGGCGCGTTTGGCGTTCTCCACGGCCACTGTCAGATGATGGTCCACGCGCGCTTTGATGACATCAATATCGTCATGGGACACCTTGCCGCGTTCCAAAAGCCGCCGCGCGAAACGGTCAATCGGATCGCGGGCGAACCATGCTTCGCGTTCATCCTTCTGCTGGTAATGGCAGGGATCGCGGCGCGAATGGCCCGTGCGCCGATAGGTAAGCAGTTCCAGTAAAACCGGGCCACGGCCATTGCGACACGCATCTGTCGCGCGCTGCGCGGCTTCGCATACCGCGATCACATCGTTGCCGTCCACCGTTTCACCGGGAAAACCATAAGACGCGGCGCGGTCCGAGACACTGGGGTTCTTCATCACTTTGTCGATGCGGGTCGACGCGCCGTAGAGATTGTTTTCGCACACAAAGATCACCGGCAGATTCCAGATGGCCGCCATATTGACACCTTCGTGAAAAGCGCCTTCGGCGACCGCCCCGTCACCAAAAAAGCACGCGACCACCTGGGCGGTCTTTTGCATCTTGAACGCCAGCGCCATGCCGGCCGCCAGAGGAATGCCGCCCGCGACGATCGCAATCCCCGGCACCATTCCTTTTTCAAAATTCCCCACATGCATGGAACCGCCCTTGCCCTTGCAGCAGCCGGTGACCGCGCCAAACAACTCGTCGAGCAGTTCCTGCGCAGAGAGTCCCTTGGCCAATGCGTGGCCGTGCCCGCGGAATGTGGAAGTGATATAGTCGTCGGGTTTCAACGCGGCGCAGACGCCAACCGCCGTCGCCTCCTGCCCCTGGCACTGATGGATCGTGCCCGGCATCGCGCCTTCCAGAAACAGAAACTTGACTCTTTCCTCAAACTCGCGAATGAGCACCATGCGTTCGTAAAGTCCTAGAAGGAAACTCTTGTCGCCGTACACCGCCGGTATTGCCGGTTCCGGCGGATTTTCAATAATGTGAGTTATCTGTTGAGCCATGGCCCGCCTTTCAAAAAGATTCAAGTTCCCGCACAATCGCGCCGAGAAAATCGGCGGCGTACTTGCCGCTGACTACGCGATGATCGACCGACAGCGTGATCGATACCCGATTCTGAACAACGATTTTCCCATTTTCAACAACCGCCTCGGGCGACACCTTGCCGACCGCGAGAATGGCGGCTTCCGGAGGATTAATGATCGCCGTGAACGTCTCGACGTTGGCCACGCCGAGGTTCGTGACGGTCATGTTGGCCGCACGCAATTTCCGGACTTCTTGATCGCCCGCGCGTAATTGTTTAACTGCGGAGCGTATTTCCATGGAAATACGTTCCGCGGTCTTCTCGGCGGGATCAGTGACCGCGATGACGTAAAGCTCCCCTTCATTATCCACAGCAACGCCCACCGCATCCGTTCCGCTGGCCGCCAGATGGTCCCCTTCGAATCGGAAACACATCCGCTCGAACTTCTTGAGTGCCTTGCCGATCGCGGCGACGAAGAAGGCGTCCCATGCAATTTTTTCGGGTGCGGCGGCAGCGCGGCGGACAATCATCCGCTCAGCGTTAACCGATGTTTGAAGATAAAAATGAGGAATGCTCTGCTTGCTTTCCCGCATCCGCTGCGCCACGATACGCCGCCCCGCGCTAAGATCCAAGGACCGCTCCGGCTGGGCCGACACGGGTTTTTGCGATGCCGCGCGATTTTGGGCGAACATCCCGCCAACTTTTCCCGGCGCGCCGGACGCCTGTCTGGCCGGTTCAGATGCGGGTTGCGTCGAAACTGCGGCCAGAATCGGGGTTGAGGGTGTCGCGGGGCCATCCTGGGTGTCAATGACCGCGATCACCTGTCCGGCGATAATTTCATCTCCAGGCTCAACGTGCACCGCGGTCAGCCGCCCTGTCGCAATCGATTCAACGTCCATCGTGGCCTTGTCAGTTTCAACTTCGAGCAACATCTGCCCGCGTTGAATGTTTTGCCCCGTCTCAATGAGCCACCGAACGACCTTGATCGTGGAGTCGGTGGTCGCCAGGTCCGGCATTTTGAGTTCAGTGTCCATGAAGCATCCTCTTTGGATTCATAATATTCATAACGAGCCTGCGCTGACCGGCAGCAAATGCGATGCGACGAATGCTTCCGCCTCCGCGGCCGTGAACACCCCGTCGGTTGTTCCAACGGCGCGCGTCGCCGAAGCGCCCAGCGCCGCGGCATAACGCAGCGTTTGCGGCATGTCCCATCCGCGCAGAATTCCTGTGATCACGCCGCCGCTGAAGGCATCACCGGAACCCGATGGATCCAGCACCTGCGCCGGATATGTGCCGCATTGCCAATACTTTCCGCCTTTGGCGGCAATAGCGCCGGCCTTGCCGCGCGTCACAATGACCGTATGGGCACCGGCGGCCTGAAACGTGCGCAGTTGGTCCAGCGGATCGGTCAATGAGGTCATTTGCCGCGACTCATCGTCGTTCGGCAGAAAATAGTCGATATACGGCAACAACGGTCTGATGTCCTCAATGCCGTCCGTTTGCTGCGGCATCACCACGTCCACCACCGTGACGATATTTCTGGATCGGCAAAATTTCAGTAAATCCAGCAACTCCTCGGTATGGATGGCCGGCATGGCGAATAATCCGCCAAGGTAGAAAACTTTCAGACTCGCCAGCCAGTCTCGTTGAATGTGCCCGACCATGAACGCCCTGTTGGCACCAAAGACGTGGATGTAGCGGCGGTCTTGGCCCTCGACCAGTAAAATCACCGTTCGGCTGGTCGGATAAGCGTCGGTGATGATCACCCGCTCACAACCGATCTGATGGTTTTCCAGGCAGGCCAGAAGCGCATTGCCTGAGCCATCATGGCCCAGGCATCCAACCACATCGACCGTGAAATCCTGCCTGGCAAGGTCAATGGCCACATTGGCGGCGCAGCCGCCCGCCCTGGTCGGCATGGAATCTATCGCCGTCAATAGCCCTTCATGCGGAAGCTCCCGCATCGGGCCGCAAAAGGTATCCTCCACCAGAATTCCGGCACAACCGATTTCAGCCATACCTCATGCCCTTCCGCAGCAACCCAGATTGGTAATTCGTTCCAGCACGGCCTCTCTCACCGCGAGGCGCCCGGCCACCATCACGTCCGCATTCCCGCCGATGCCCAGGAGTTCGTGAGGATTGGCCATGTCATTGTTCAACGCGGCGCGAATGGCTGTCAGATAACGTCGCTTGAGATATGTTCCATAATTTACCTTCACCACTCCCAGTGCGATCGCCCCGCGTAACGAATCCGCCGCGATACCCGTGCCGCCATGCAGTACCAGTGGAATATCGACTCTTTTCCGGATCTCCGCCAACCGATCCATATCCAATTTATGTTCCCCATTGAGGCTGATGTGAATGTTGCCCACACTCACTGCCAAAAGATCCACGTCCGTCGCCTCCACAAACCGCGCCGCCACGCCGGCATCGGTCAGGGAACCATTCCCCTCCATCTCCCCGGAGACGCCGCATGGCAGTTCACCAACCTCGGCTTCCACGCTCACACCGTGTTGATGGGCGAACTTCGTCAACGCGCCAACACGGTGAACGTACTCGTCATAGGGCACCGCCGGATCGGCCGGCATCACCAGATTGAATCCGTGTATGGCCGCCAGCCTGACCCACTGATCCCGCGGGCACTCGTTGAAGATCAAACCGCAGGGAACGCCCACCGATTCAGCGGCGGCTTTGCCCAACTCCGCATACAGCGCGAGCCGTTCCTTCGCCTTGCGATCAGCCCGGCTGAGAAACTCGCCGTTAAAACCAATGATGATCGGCGAACGCGTTTCCTCCGCCGCATCAAGAACCCCCTGAAGCGATTCGATATTCCAGCTTTCAAAGTACCCGATGGCGTAACCATGCTTGCGTGCGTGCCGTGTCATATCGCCGATATCGCTGAGAGCCATTATGTTTCTCCTTCTGCCGGTAGCCGGCTGACCTGCGCCACAATAACTTTCTGGCCAAGCCGCTGTAATTCCGCGATGTCCGCCGGACGGGTATGGTCATTCGTGACAACCGTGTGAATCTGTGAAATATCGAGAACCTTGCTCAAGGCGCGCTGGCCGAATTTGGAATGATCCACCAGCAAGACCAGTTCCTTACATTGCCGGGCGATGATCTGTTTTACCCGGAAGGTCCCCACAGATGATTCGAATGTACCTTCGGCCGGCAGAAACCCCTTTGTGGAGACGAACGCCATATCGACAAAAAGCGTTTGCGCCCAATCCTCACTCTGTGGGCCGACAAAAGAGAGGCTTTTTGCGTCATACTCCCCGCCGATTCCCACGATCAGATTCTCGCCGCCGTTCCCCAGTTCCAAGCACACCAGGGCGGAATTGGTGACGATCGTCAGGCCTTTACGTTCCTTGGCCAACTGCCGTGCCAACTCCAGACATGTGGTTCCTCCGTCAATAAATATCGTGTGCTGGGAATCAATCAACTCAATCGCCCGCATGGCGATTTCCTTTTTTTCCCGGCGGTTGACCGAAAGCCGGGAATTCAATGCGGTTTCATACAATTGGTAAGGCGCATGCGCTCTTTGCGCCCCTCCGAGCGTCTTGATCACGACGCCCCGCTCCGCGAGTTCATTGATGTCGCGGCGCACCGTCATGGTCGATACGTCCAGAACCTCAGCTAATTGCTGGTAGGTGCAGGCACCCCGGCTAACCAATTCGGCCAGGATGGCCTGATGCCGTTCTCGGGATCGTATCTCCCTTGCATCTTCCGCTTGTTTGATCATTGCATATCCCCTTTCCCGGTGCGCCGGGATGACGCTTTTATTCCAACACCTCAACCAATCCGTCTGGAAAATGCTATTTGAAAACATTTTCCAGCGACATGTTATTATTTTACACTATGAGCCTCGATAAAGCAACCGATCACGGTAGGGAGTTTCACCAAGGGGCGTGTAAACGACACCTAAAAAGCCTTTTTTTGCGTGAAATCCCGCGTCATTCTCGCGATGAAAGCCTCCATGGAAGATCAACGCCTGCACGGAATTGACCAACGGGAGCACGGAGGTTCCCCTCGCGGCTGCACCGCAACCGAAGAAAATATCCATCTTGTCGTCTGGAGTTTTACGAATGGAGCCGCAGATTACACGAATAAATAGGATTTTGGTGGTCGGACACCAAAAAGTTCTGCCCACAAAATCCTTGCACGCTGCGAAGAAATTGACGGATTGCGGCACGGGCTCCGTGAAATTTGTTGTCACCCACAATCATAATCCGTCTGGCACTATGTTGGTTTTTCTTTTTTTTATATCCATCCAAATTTATAATATAAGTAATTGTATATAATAGACTTATAATTTATTTGAAACCCAATCTGCGTCGACGATTGGGGCGATAGTGATAAAAATTACCAAATTAGCTTGACATTACTTCCGGGATCGCCTATTCTCTCCATCAGAAGTTCAGATGAGCCTTTCAATTTAAATCTGAAACTTCCGGTGTGTTGTCATGGAACGGTCGAAAGAAAAAAGGAGGTACATGGGATTGAAGATTCGTCCTGGCACCCGGGGAAAGAGGCCGCCTGTGCAGAGTGGCCCCGAAAAAAGTAAACAATGTCGACAACTATGTTAATGTGTCGATCCGTAGCCCGCCCGGTTTGGCGGGATATTCGAGAGGCTCCCAAAGGGAGCAGGAGATTTTTATGTTTTCAAAAGGTTTATCAATTTGTCATGGTTCTCACGGTTCTTCCATGGCGGCCAAAGCGACTATCGTCCCGGTAGCCATCGGAACACTGGCAATGCTGGGCATGCCAGCCGGCGTGGCGTCCGCGAACATAATCACCAATGGTGATTTCTCGGCGAATGCCGCAGCGTATACCACCTCTCCCGGCTACTCGGCGTCTCCCAACCCAGCCGCCCCCACAGGTTGGACCGTCTTCGGTTCGACCTTCGCCGGCGTTAACGGCACGGATACCGGAGTGGGCGCACCCTTTGCGCCGACGAGCACAGTTGGAGTGAATGATTTCGCGTTCATACAAGAAGGAAACGACATAGCATACGACGGCGTGAAACAAACCGTGTCCACCACTGCCGGTCAGCCCTACACGCTGACATACGATGCGTCGGGGCGTGCCGGCGACGTTTCGGGTACGGATGTGTTGGAAGTGATTCTCACGGACACCACAAACAACAATCAGATTACCACACAGACGCCCGCCATAACGCAGGCGGCCTTCAACGTCTTTACGCTGAACTTCACCGCGCCTTCGGCGTCAACCAATGTTGAATTTCTGAATGCCTACCCAAACTATAATTACGGTTCCACGGTTGACGTAACAAACGTAGCGATGGCGGCCGTACCCGAGCCAGCTTGCCTGGGCGTGTTGGCTATTGGCGGATTGGGCTTGCTGTTGCTGAAGCGGCGGAGGGCGGTTTGACGCGACGGGCCGAAGGGCGGGCAACGGAAAGCGTTCGTCGCGCCCCCCAGCAAAGCCGGAGGCTGTTTGTGAATTTGGCGATGGCCGTTGTGGCGCAGGGTTTCGCGCCTGCGGTTTTGTGTATGAATACCGCCGTTACATGGATGGTAATGGGAGGGCCGGTGAGATTAAAACTCTCGGCCCCTTTTTTTTGCCAACGGCGGATGAAAACCTTATACCTGTCTGCGTGCCACGCACAGGCAGGCTGAACACCTTGACAAGGATTTTTCTATGAAACGTCGAAACGGGTTCACCCTCATCGAATTACTTGTGGTCATCAGCATAATCGCTATTCTCATCGCGCTGCTTTTGCCAGCGCTGGCGCGGGCGAAGCAATTGGCTCTCCGAATACAAGGAGCCTCCAACCTGCGGCAGATGGGCATTGCAATGCAGGAATACGCCAATGAAAACCGTGGGCAATATCCACTGGCCAACTGTGAGAATTGGCCCTTCGGGGACCAGATTTATTTCGGCGGACCGCATGCTTGTTATTATCCGATAGCGGGTCTGGCTTTACTGTATTATGACTCTTTTGGGGTCGTGGGCCCGAATATGGTCAACCCCCGCTCCGGCATTCTAACTCCGACGGCCACCGGGTTAAGCCTGCTTTACTGTCCGGACACGACCAGCGGTTTGACGCAACAGGAGGAAATATCGCCAGATTGGTACAACGCGCAGGGGCTTCTTACCATTTGGTATTTATACAAGGGTTATTGTTACTGGGTTGATCGTGGGATTGATTACAAGAAAGCTTATGACGCACCGGCTGTGGCGGGCTACTACCCTGGGCAGACGGCAACTGGAACCATGAACTCGGGTAATTTGAGCGGCAACTGGTTTTTCATGAATGCCGATCCGGAACATGAGCCGGCTCTCAATCCGCAGTCCAACCCCGGAACGCTTCTGGTGACGGATAACGCGTTATTTTCCAACAACTTTACGAATTCCGGAGCGGCGATGGGGCTGGCAAATCTTCTGGCACCGGGGGCCAATTCCAATTACGTCGACGGTTCGCTGGGTAACTTTGTGCCCGCCGGTTCGCATGAAATGTACAACGACGGCTCGGTAAGGTGGGTGCCGATGTCGAACATCAAGGCACGCGTTTTGGGCCCCGCCGGCATCTATTTCGGCTGGTAGATATGTATCGCCGTTCCTATCGTTGAGCATGTTATTGTTATAACGCCCACCACCGTGACCGGAAAGGATATATTTGATGGTTGTTTTCTTCCGACGTAACTTTATTTTGCTGACGTTGTGCATCTTCGCATCCGCCGGACTTAGTGTCCGACTCCGCGCTGCGGTTCCGGGAAAATTACCGGCCATGAGCTATCTGGACAACCGTGTGATTCGAGTGGGTGTGGATTTACGGATGGGCGGGGCGATCACTTGGCTGTCCAAATCCGGCAGCAAAATCAACCTTATAAACAATTACCACCATAACTATGGCCGGTCACTTCAGATGTCGGATTATTCCGGGCCGGTTCCGTACATTCCGCCGGGGAAAACAATCGCACCCGCCTGGCGGTCTCTGGGCTGGAACCCGGTGCAGGCCGGAGACGCTTTCCACCATGCTTCCCGGGTGCTCTTTTGTAAGAACAATGATGCCCGCAGCCTCGTGGTTCGCTGTATCCCCATGCAATGGCCACTGGATAACGTGCCGTCGCGCTGCACGTTTGAGACGCGGCTGACCCTGGACGGGCCGGCGGTGCGCGTTTCCAATGTGATGACGGTATTTCGGAAAGATCACACGCAGTACCCGGCGATGCGGCAGGAGATGCCGGCTTTATACACAAGCAGCCACTTTTACCGGTTGTTCACCTACAACGGTGACAGGCCGTTCACCGGTGCCCCGACAGTTTTAATCGACCCGGCCAGCCGTATTGCCAAAGCGTTAAGCGGTTTCCCCGGCGGTGTCCCTATCCCTGTTCTGTGGTTTAGCCATCCCCTGATGACGGAAAACTGGGCGGCGCTGGTGGATAAGTCCGGTTTTGGCCTGGGCATCTGGGAGCCTGGCAGTTACCGCTTTGCCGGTGGTTTCTTTGGCCGCCCCGATAAGGGTGGCCCTGATAGCTATGCAAGCGGTTATGCATCACCAAGGCAAACGGAAATCATCGACCACAATATCCGCTTCGCCTACCGCTATGTTCTGATTGTCGGAACTGTCAAAACAATTCGTCAATATGTCTATGCCCATGCGCATCCCGTGCGTTCGCCGGTGTGGCGTTTTAAGCGCAGCCGCCGCCACTGGAGTTATATCAATGCCCGTGACACCGGGTGGCCGATCAAGGGCCGGCTCAATATTTCCCTTGCGCAAGGCAACCCGGAGATGATCGGGCCGGTGGCGTTCTGGCGGGCGTCACAAAATCCAGTGCTATACATTGACGCGAAATTCACCAAGGCTCACGGAAGGGGCGGAGTGTTTTGGCGTGGTATCCATGCCCCCGGTTTTTCAGCCGGGAACAGCCTGACATTTCCGATTCGCGGCGATGGTCGCTACCACTTATACGCGATTCGCCTCGCGGCATCAAAAACTTATCGCGGAGCGATGATCCAACTGCGGGTGGATCCGGTGTTGGATTGGCATGGTCGCGCCGGCGCTTGGTGCGCGGTGCGATCTATCGGATTCACCGCCCCGCAAAAATGAGAATAAACGGATACGGAGGTCTTCTTCTATGTCGCTCAAATATTCCTTGTTTTCCTCTTTGGCGGTCTGGGCCGTGGTCGTCTGCACAGCATTGACGGCGCTAGTTGGAGGCATGGTTCACGCAGCCGGTTTGGCCTCATTAGTCAATCCCTTTGTGGGAACAGCCGCGGGCGGCGACACCTACCCCGGTGCGGTGGTGCCCTTCGGCATGGCGGCGCTAAGCCCGGATATGCATGCGCAGAGTTACTATGTTTACCAGCGAAACCATATCAGCGGATTCAGTATGACGCACTTGAGCGGCGTCGGTTGCCCCAGCTACGGCGATGTGTTTTTCACCGCCACCACCGGGCCGGTACAAGTGCAGCCCAACGCGTATGGCTTCACCTTCAGCCATAAACGGGAGACCGCTTCTCCCGGTTATTATCGCGTGTTCATGAAAACATGGGACATCAACGCACAGTTGACGGCCACCACCCGTTGCGGCATGGCCCGATTTACGTTCCCCGCTGGTAAACAAGCCAATATCCTGATTCCGATCAGTCAGACAATAACCACCACTGCCGCCTCCAACATTCATATTGTCAACGATCATACCATTACCGGTTCGGTCACCAGCTTGACGTTCTGTCTAACCAATGAGCCTTTCACGGTTTATTTTGTCATGAAATTCAGCCGGCCGTTCAAAACTTATGGCGTATGGGAAGGCAATGCTATCAAACCGCAGGTAAGCCAACAGGTGCAAGCCATGGGCGTCGGTACTGCGATAACAATTGGCTATCCTCCCGTGCGACGGGATGCCTGGGGTTTCCATTACGTAAATCAGACCTCCAAGTTGCGCCTACCCGGAGCGCCTATCGGTGCCTACGTAAGTTATCCGACAGCCAGCCATGCCAAGGTAGTCAAGGTTCGCATCGGCATTTCGTTTGTCAGCGTTGGCGGGGCGGAGAGAAATCTTAAGGCTGAAATGCCGAAATTTAATTTTTCCGCCGTTCGCGCGCAAGCCTATGCCCGATGGAACAAGGCTCTCTCGGTTATCACTGTGCATGGCGGTTCGCCAACGCAGAGGAAAGTTTTCTACACCGCCCTCTATCACACCCTGCTGTTGCCCAATGTGTTTGATGATGTGGACGGCCGGTACATCGGCTATGACGACAAGATACGCCACGTACCGGCGGGCCACCGACACATTTATGCCAATTGGTCCGGCTGGGATATTTATCGCAGTGAAATTCCGCTATTGACCATGATTGAACCGCAACGGGCACAAGACATGGCCCAATCTCTGGTGGAGATGTACGAACAGCTCGGTTTTATTGACCGCTGGCCGGAGGCGAACCGGCCCACGGGTGTACAAAATGGCCATCCTCTTACTAACTGTCTGGTGGAGATATGGCAGGCGGGACTGCATCACTTTGATATCAACACGGCCTATCAAGCGATGGCCAAACAATGTTTTCCGAATTATCTCAAGGATGGCCGTTCAGATTTAAGTGCCGTCCATGGCTACCAGGACATTGCCGGCCAGCGGTATGGCACCATTTTACCCGCAAGCACCAATGTCACTTCCGCCGAAGAGATGGATATTGCATTTGCATCCCTGGGGCATCTGGCCTTGGACCTGCATAAAACGCAGGATGCCGATGTGCTTTTTGGTGATGCCCTGCAATATACCTCCATGTACAATCCCGTCACCAAGTTCATGCAGGGGCGAAATGCCCGAGGGGCCTGGGTGCCGTTGAGTAAAGAGGATCGTGACACCTCTGCAAACTACCGGTTTTATTGTGAAGGCTCGGCTTGGGAGTACGACTGGGGAGTTCCCGAGGATGTGCATGGCTTAATGGCGTTGATGGGAGGAAGCAACCCCTTTGCGGCCCGGCTGCAACACTTTTTCGTGGCCGGTCATTACGACCCCACCAACGAGCCCGATATACAGGTGCCTTTCCTGTTTGATTATTGCCGCAGGCCTTGGCGGAGCCAATACTGGGTAGGGCGTATCGCGGACGAGTCTTTCAACGACACTCCCGCCGGCCTGGCTTGGAGCAAGGCCATGGGTACCGGCAATGATGATTGCGGCGAAATGTCGGCATGGTATGTGCTCTCGCAGATCGGGCTTTACCAAGTTGATCCGGGCCATCCCGATTTTGAATTAACCACGCCGCGATTCCCCAAAATCGTCATCCGTTTGCAATCACCGCACACTGGAAAAACATTCATCATCACCACGCCAAACGGCGGTGGTAAAAATATGTATATCCGGTCCGCAACACTCGACGATAAACGGTTGGATAAACCTTGGTTGCCGGAGCGGATGGTGTTTCAGGGTGGCACTTGGAATGTGGCCGCCGGAGCTTCCCCCAATAAGATCTGGGGTGCGGCGCGCGGTGATGAACCGCCATCGTTATCCACGGGCCCCGCTCACTGGTAAGCGTCGGCCAATAGAACCCTTGTTAGCAATATGGTATGAATTTCTTAAGCAATGCGCATGAAGGCCCATTGTCTTGGCTGCGGGTTTCTTGAGAAGGAACATTTCTATAATCAGTGTGATCGGTTGGGTTTTTTAGTCTGGCAGGAATTCTCGCTTTCCGGGGCGAGCATCGACCGATTCCCACCGGACGATCCGGAATTTGTTGAAGCCTGGGGCCGTGTTGCCGAATCGTACATTAAGCGGCGGCAGCATCATCCGTCACTGCTGTTGTGGTGCGGCGGCAACGAGTTGTTCAATAACCTCAACGGGATCAATCCAGGCAAGCACACCGAACCCCTGACCATTCGGCATCCGGTATTGAAAAAGTTTTACGAAGTCATTAATCGGCTGGACCATGACCGGCGATTCCTGCAGAGCAGCCCCTTTGGCCCGCGGCTTTTCAATAGTCTCGAGGAGTGTGGCAAGGGCGTTTTCTGGGATACGCATGGGCCATGGACCTTTGATGGGCCGGTGGATGGCCAATGGAAGGAACTCTGGGACAAGGGTGATTCGATGTTTTATTCGGAAATGGGGGCACCAGGCGCTAGTTCCGCCGAACTGATCCGCAGGTATAAGGGCGATTTGCATACGTTTCCATGCTCCGCGCAAAACCCCCTGTGGAATCGCAATTCGTGGTGGATCGACTGGCCAAAATTTGTGCGAGAAAAGGGGCGAGAACCGGCAAATCTGGAGGAATATGTCGCTTGGAGCCAGGCCCGGCAGGCGGCGGCGCTGGCCTTGGCGGCCAATGCGGCGCTAAGCCGGTTTCCCGCCTGCGGCGGGTTTATGGTGTGGATGGGCCATGATGCTTTTCCCTGCACTGCCAACACGTCGGTCATCGACTTTGAAGGCAATCTCAAACCGGCGGGCGTTGAGTTGGGCAACGTGTTTCGTGAGGCCTGACGTTACACAATCGCGTATCCGCTCAATGTTCATCTTCTCTCGGAAGCCGCCGTAGTCTGCTCATTAACCGAATCGCCGTTGCGTCGCAGAAACTGTCAAAGGCTCCGACAAGTATCATCAATAGCCGCGTGCAATACAAACGGGTCCAACCTCTTGGCCATCCGCTCAAAAAAACTTAGTTTGTAAACATTTTCCATTGACATGTTATTATTTTACACAATGATCCCCGATAAAGCAGGCGATCACGGCCCGCGTGGTAGAATTTCCCCGACATGCGACCATGTGGGAAACCATCGCAGCGCTGTGCCGTTGCAGTAAAACCGCCGTTCTTCCTTCCTGGCGCGGGACGAAGCATTTAACTCCGAGGTATCGGGGTGACACAGGCTCCGCGAAATTTTCCGTCACATGCAATCAGAGTCTGTCTGGCACTACGTTATTTTGTTTCGACATCCAATGTGATCGTATAAACCATTTTATATAATGGACTTATGATTTATTTGAAACACAATCTGCGCCAACGATTGGGATGATAATGATAAAAATTACCAAATTAACTTGACTTTGCTTCCGGGATCGCTTATGCTCACCATCCGAAGTTCGGATCGAGCCTTTCAATTTAAGTCTGAAACTTCCGGTGTGTTGTCATGGAACGGTCGAAAGAAAAAAGGAGGTACATGGGATTGAAGATTCGTCCCGGCACCCGGGGAAAGAGGCCGCCTGTGCAGAGTGGCCCCGAAAAAAGTAAACAATGTCGACAACTATGTTAATGTGTCGATCCGTAGCCCGCCCGGTTTGGCGGGATATTCGAGAGGCTCCCAAAGGGAGCAGGAGATTTTTATGTTTCCCAAATCTTTCCCAATTTTTCACAGTTCTTCATTGGTCGCCAAGGCGACCATCGTCCGCCTGTCGGTAGGCACGGCCGGTGCAGCGTTGGCGATGCTTGGCGTGACGGCTGGTGCGGCCTCGGCCAGCAACATTATTTATCAGGACAGCTTCTCCGGATCAAGCGCCACGGCGCTTAACGGTGCGGCACCGACCATCGATAATGGTACCAGCTCCAAATGGACCGCCGGTGCCGGAAGTGCTGGTTATATTGGATTTGCTGATAGCGGCTATACATCGGAGCCTACCGCATCCACAACCGGAGAAGCCGCTTACCTTAATTTCACACCAGTCAGTGGCCAGATCTACACACTGTCGGTGGGCATGCAGACCAGCTCTCCAAGTAGTGGTAATTGGCTGGCCCTTGGCTTCTTGACCAATCCATCCACTAGCACCGGGCGTTTTGATGCGGGTGGACCGGGTGCCACGCCTTGGGCGCTCGTGCGCCCACCGAATACCAGCTTCAGCTCCAGTAACGCGAGTTACGCTGGCACACTGTTTACCGGCCCCGGTGCCGCCGTCTATGGGGAAAACTTTTTCGCTCCTGTCGGCACTGCCAGTGGGCCCCAGAACGTTTCAATCGTGCTGAATACCGGAAACATCGCCTGGACATACCAAGTCTTTGACAACGGAACCGCCGTGTCGCCGGTCGAGGGGTTCCAGAATCCGAATCCGACCATCGCCGCCGTCGGATTGAGCAACGATGGTTATGGTACCACTGGCCAGTTTAGTAACTTTGAGCTGACCTCCGCAGCCGTGCCCGATCCAGCGACGTTGGGGCTGTCGGCGGTGGGTGGATTGGGTTTGTTGCTGCTGAGACGTCGGAGGGCGGTTTGACGGCGCGACGAGCGTCCCATGGCGTGCTTGATTGAGAACCGCCGATAAATGGATAAAAACCGGAGGGCCGATGAAATTAAAGCTTCTCGGCCCTACTTTTTCTCCCGACACCGGGACTGAACACTGAAACAAGGAGATAGGCTGTGAAAGTTCGAAACGCATTTACTTTGATCGAACTTCTGGTGGTGATCTCGATCATCGCCATATTGATCGCGCTGCTGTTGCCGGCGCTGGCGCGGGCGAAAATTTTGGCGTTAAGAATTCAGTGCGCCTCGAATCTTCAGCAGATCGGCATCGCGATGCATGAATACGCCAATGAATATCGCGGGCAATATCCGCTGTCTGACCTTTGGGGTTATCCCTTGGGAGACCAAGTCTATTTTCTAAAGGAAACATATCCGATAGCGGGCTTGGCCATGCTTTACTATGATTCGTTTGGAGTAGAGGGCCCAAACATGGTCAACCCAAGACCCGGCATTCTCAGTCCGACGGCAACGGGGTTAAGTTTTCTATTCTGTCCGGACACCAGTAGCGGCATTTCCCAGAAATCGCAGATCGGTCCGCAGGTCAATCCGGAGGGATTTATATGCAATTACAACACCCAGGGGCTTCTCACCAACTGGTCGCTCTACACCGGATATTGTTATTGGGCTGATCGCGGAATTGATTACAAGAAAGCTTACGACGCACCGGCTGTGGCGGACTACTATCCGGGGATGACGGTAACTGGCAACATGCAGTCCGGCAATTTGGGAAGTGAGTGGTATTTTCTTAACGCCGATCCGGGCCACGAGCCGGCGTTGAACCCACAATCCAATCCCGGAACGCTGCTGGTAACGGATAACTCTTTATTCTCAGACGCTGGTGCTACCGCCGGACCACCGATTCCTGCGGCACCTTGGTTGGATTCAAATCATATTGACGGATCTATGGGTACGGCGCTGCCCGCCGGGGCGCACGAAATGTACAACGACGGCTCGGTTCGGTGGGTGCCGATGTCCAACATCAAGGCCCGCGTCTTAGGTCCCGCCGGCGTATATTTTGGCTGGTAAAGTGTGGTGTAGCAATTCAATTATTGATTGGTAACGACTGCGACAACCACCAGATACCCAACTGTGATCTTCTGGGCAACAACTCAGGGGGTATCCAAGACAACTCCTCTGCTGTGACCGCCAATAGAACCGTTGTTAGCAATATGGTATGAGTTCCTTAAGCAATGCGCATGAAGGCCCATTGTCTTGGCTGCGGCAAGTTTTTTCGCGTTTCCATTACAAGGAGTAACACGGTGAAAATAAATAAAGGCAACCCATCAACCCGGCGGCATTTTCTCGGTTCGGCGGGGGCCGTGATGGCGATGTCCGGCTGTGGCCGATCCGCTTCTTCTGGATCAAGATACGCCCCCCGAAAGCGCATCGGCACACCTCTGGCGGCCATCGACATGACCTATACGCTCAAGCTGAATCGGACGAATCCGCATCAGTTACATGAGATATGGGATGATTCGCATGTTCTGACGGGATTGCAGGGGCTGGCCAATCGGAATAGCGCTGCGATCTACCAGTTTTTCATCGGTGGAGATACCGGAAGCATTGATCACTTTTGGTGGCACTGGATGCGGGGCGAGCACAACTGGCTAAGCGGCGGCAGGGTGCGGCTGTTTAAAACGCTGCGTGATCTGATCATGGAATATCAGCATCTGGTGCGCGGGCTGGTGGCGTATGATGAACATGTTCCCTCCACCTCGAATGTGGCTTCTACAGTGGCGGGGGTGGAAGATTTGTTACCCATTCGCTTTGACAAATCGCACACCTCTTTATTTTATTGGCTTACATCTGATCCGAAAGGGCCACATTTTTCGGTTAAGGTTTGGTTAATTCGCCCAGATGGTTCTCCGCTGTTTACAGGAAATGGAATTATTCCGGGCACCACCACAGCGTCCACAAAAAGCGCCAAGTGCGATGCCTATATCTGGGCCAAGGAACTTTATCTGGATACCGGACGGTGCAATCCCGCCAAAATGGGATTCTATATTGACGCCTATTGGCTGAAAAAACCGTTTGGATATATCCCCAACCACACGCTGAGCAACCACGACTATTTTATCGCCCACCGAGGCTTTTTCTTTGATCTTTCTCCATGGGCCGATGAAACGCCGATTGACGATCCTACCCAACCGTTGGGAACGGATCAACGCACACTGCGGGCCGTTTTGCGATCCGCTTGGAATCAAACCCATGGGCAGCGGATGAACCATATCGGCGGATTTATGCCATGGGATAAAAAATACACCAACTCTCCAGGTGCCGGTGGCAAGCACGGCGGTGTGGCCACGGAGTGGCAATACGCGTATATCGTTTCCTGTTTCAATGGCTATATGGACGCCGATGCGTTGGGGTTGGGGGCGATGGCCAATGCATCAATGTATCAGCATTATCCGCTTAAACGGCGCTATCCGCAAAAACTGCCAACCGCACATGACCTGCAACGGCGCAAGCTCATAAATGCGCAAGGTGGTGTCGCCGACAAATCGTATGTGGCCATTTATGTCGGCGATTACGATTCCGCCGCATGGCTGTATCAGATGCTGCCGACGATGTGGACGGATCCGGCACGCGGGTCGATTCCCCTGGGCTGGGCGTTTGATCCGAATCTATCCGATCGGTTTGCCCCCGGCATGGTGTACGCGCGGAATACCAAGACACCGAATGATCACTTTATCGCGGGCGATTCAGGAGCCGGCTATTTGAACCCCGGGGCTTTGCAAACGCCGCGTAAATTTTCCGGCCTGCCTTCGGGCATTGAGCCATGGCGCATACATTGTTCCAAATATTACCGCTTATGGGATATTAAGTTGACCGGATTCATTATTGACGGCGATGCGCCGGCAACGAACGATCATGTCAAAGCGGCTTATGCGCAGTTCTCTCCGGACGGCATTGTCGCCCTGAAAAGTCCGCCGTTGGGGGTTTTCGATGGAATGCCGTTTATGCCGATGTGTTCTGATTACTTCGCGGCAGGCGGATCGCCGGAAGACGCGGCCCGTGTGATTCTGCAGCAGACCGCTGCCCGTAATACACAATTCCGCATTTATCGCACAATATTACAAACGCCGACTTGGCATAAACAGTTGTTTGATTTGTTGAAAAAGTCCGCGCTGGGTGAGCGTATTGAAATTGTGGATCCTTATTCGTTCATGCTGCTGGCGAAAGAATACACGAATGTCTGATTCCTCACGAAGTATGTGGACGAACATGGTGGGTTCGGCAGAGGCGGCGATGACAGGTCGTGGTGCCGTGAGGGGGGGCAAATTGGAACCATCCGGGGAACCGGGCTGGTATGCCCATTTTCCGGAGAATACAAGTTTCACGGCCTAGCCACAAGTGGATAAAGATGAATATAATAGCAATCGTTTTCTTGATGGAGTTAACGTATGCGTCAGTCAAATGAAAGTTCCACCCGTATCAGCGACAAAACGTTATGGTTGCCCCCATGTGCCGGACAAGGAGTCGCTGTGAAACGTGTTATTTTATGGTCGTTTGCACTGTGCCTGGTAATGGGCTTGGCCGCCACCACCACCGTGGCCGCGCAAAATCCCGTGCAATATGTCAACCCTCGTTGGGGTGCCGGTATGGATCGCTTCGTGCATGGCAAGAATCTCGCGGGCCATCAACCGATGCAGCCCGGTCTGCATTCGGTTGGGGATATGTACCCGGAAATCGCGCTGCCCCGGCCCATGGCCATCTGGGCGCCGCAAACCCACACCGGATATTGGTTTTACAATAACCTTGACCCAACCTTTCAGGGCTTTCGTTGCACGCATGAGGCCCATCCGTGGGCCGGGGATTACGGTCAATTTAACATCATGCCGGAGGTGGGGCCGGCGCAGACCAGTCCGGTCAAGTGGGCCTCTCCATTTACTCATAAGCGAGAGGTTGCCCATCCCTACAGCTATCGTGTGTATTTGCCGCGCTATCATACCTGGGCGGAACTGGCCCCCACCAAACGCTGCGCCATTTTCAAATTCACCTTTCCTAAAACAAACTTGGCGCGAATTGTCATATCGGCCAAGGATGCGACGGTGAAGATCGGACGCTTGGACCATCACTTGGTAATCATTGGCCATGTCTGGCGGAATTTTGGACAGGTGCCAAAGAATTTCGCGTGCCGGTTTGTGGTTGAGTTCAGCAGCCGGCCTACCGCGGCGACACTTTTCGGATCCAAGGGCGAACGCCTTGGCGCGGTCTTAACCTTCAACACCAGCCAATCGCGGACGGTGCGAATGCGCGTGGGCACAAGCTTCATCAGCGTGCGGCAGGCCGAAATCAGCCTGGGCCGCGAAATTCCCGGATGGAGCGTCAAAACGATTGCCGATCAAGCCAAGGCCGTGTGGAACCGGCAACTTGGGAAAATAGGCATCGGTGGGGCGACGGCGAGTCAAAAGGAAATTTTCTACACATCCCTCTACTGGGTGCTTTTGTATCCGCACAGCTTTTATGAAATCAACAGTCACGGTCAACGCGTTCATTACAATCCGACCAATGGTAAAGTATACCCCGGACGGTTTTATACCGGCACCGGCTTCTGGGATGTTTATCGTTGCGCATTTCCCCTGATGACATTGGTATATCGTCATGAGGATGGGCGTATCATCCGCGGTTTCCTGCGGTTTTACAAAGAAGGCGGCTGGCTGCCCGAATGGCCCAATCCGGGCTATTGGAATTGCATGGTTGGAACCGATGCGGATGCGGTCATTGCCGAAGCCTATCTGCAGGGGATTCATGGCTTTAGCCCGCAATTGGCGTACGCCGCCATACGCAAGGACGGCACGGTTGAACCGCCCAGCCCGGGCCACGGGATACCGCATCTGAAAGATTATTTACGGCTGGGTTATCTGCCGGCCAACGTCATGGGTGAAGCCACTTCCACCACGCTGGAAGAGGCGTATGATGACTATGCCATTGCGGAAATGGCCAGGGCCATGGGTAAAACCGCTGATTATAAGAAATTCCGGAAATTGGCATTGAATTATCGCAATGTGTTTGATCCGAAAGTAAAATTTCCATGGGGACGCGAAGCCAACGGCTCATGGCAACCACACTTTGACCCGATCTGGTGGGGCAGCCCCTTTACTGAAGACGATGCGTGGACCTATCAGTGGATGGTCATGCAAGACCCGTATGGTTTGATTAAGCTGCTCGGCGGGCGCGAGGCCGCCATCAAGCGGCTGGATACCTATTTCACAACGAACTCGGATTTTCACCTGGGCGGCTATGCGTCTTGGGGTCACCCCATTCCTGAGGAAAATGAGTCCAAGATACTGGGGATGGGCCAGTATGGGCCTAATAATGAACCCAGCAGTCACGATGCGTTCTTTTACGATTTTGTCCGGCAGCCCTGGAAGGCCCAGTATTGGGCGCGCCAAACCATGGCTCGGGTTTACAACACCACCGGCATGGTGGGCGATGACGACGAGGGCCAGATGGGCGCCTGGTATATTTTCAACACAGCGGGGATATATCCCTTCTCCCCGGTGCGGTCGTTTTACGTTTTAGGCAGCCCCACGGTGGGGCGCGTTACCTTGCATTTGCGGCACGGAAAAACATTCACCATCCGCAGCATTGGAAATGGCCCGAAAGATTATTACATTCAATCCGCCACTCTTAACGGCAAGCCGTTTAACCAGCTTTGGATCAATCAACGCGCCATTTTACACGGTGGCACGCTGATATTTAAGATGGGATCAAAACCCAATAGAAAATGGGCCGCCAATCGGGCCGCGATGCCCCCCGCGGGTGATATGACGCAACCTTAAACAGCCCGTGTTCGGGCAGGGAAATACCATGTTTTCACCGGAAATCCCGGAGTCCCGGCGCGCCGGGATTCATTTGACCCGTCGTCCCGGTGCGCCGGGATTGCCGAACTGACGTATTTAGGAGAATATTTTTATGTCCACCGCCCCTGAAAATCCAGTTGCCGTACCCTATGACCCACCCATTCCGGGCCTTGGGCCGATTGTCTTTGCGGTGTTCGCCGCCGCCCTGGCGGGGTTGCTGTTTGGTTATGACACCGGAGTGGCTTCCGGTATTCAGGGCTATTTGCAAAGCTATTTCCATTTAAGTAATACGCAATTGGGCTTTGCCATTGCGAGCCTTGATTTGGGGTGCATCGCCGGTGCCATGATGGCCGGCACGCTGGCGGATCGCTTCGGCCGCAAGAAAATTCTGATCTTATGCGCCATTCTGTTCGCCATCTCCGGCGTCCTCTCCGCCATACCGCGCGATATAACCGAGTTGGTGCTGGCCAGAATAATCGGCGGCATAGCCGTTGGCGCCTCATCCATGATCGCGCCGGTTTACATTGCCGAAATTTCCCCGGAAAAACATCGCGGACGATTTGGGGCGCTTTTCCAGCTTGGCATTGTCGTGGGCATTGCGGTGGTCTATTGGGTCAATTACCTGATCCTCAACGCCGGCCATCATATCAATGCGGGGCGCCATCTGGCCGGGATGGACTGGAACCAGACCACGGGCTGGCGCTGGATGCTGGGGTCGGAGACTCTTCCGGCCCTCGTGTTCCTGGCCATGTTGCTGACCATCAAAGAAAGTCCGCGCTGGCTGATCATCAATGATCGCGAGGCGGAGGCCCGGACCATCCTGACTCGTTTTTTCGGCACGGCGCGGGCGGAAAGGGAAATTGCGGCGGTTAAGGAGGTGGCGCATCAGGAAGAAGGCCGCATGCGGGAGTTATTCCGAAAAACTTTTCGATTTCCACTGATGATTGCTTTATTTCTGGCGGTGTTCTCCCAGTTCAGCGGCATCAACTCCATTATTTACTATGCGCCTCGTGTATTCGGAGCGGCGGGCATGAATACTTCCAGCGCGTTCGGGTCCACGGCCCTGACTGGAATGGTGCTGGTGCTATTCACGTTTATTGCCGTCGCTTATGTGGACCGCGCCGGCCGAAAACTGCTGTTATCCATTGGCACGGCGATTCAAGTGGTGGCGCTGGCATCGGTGGGTTTGGTTTTTGCCATCGCCCCGAAGGCGCGGGCCATTAGTATTCACGATTCGCTCCAATTTCAAGGAACACTTTCCAATACGCGTTTCGCGGCCATGGCCCGGTTGGTGCACAGCCCGATCATACTGGCCCCGCATTTTACTTCCAATCAGGTGTTGATTCTGCTGATGAGCATACTGGTATTTATCGCCGCGTTCTCCATGGCGATGGGGCCGATGCCGTGGATTATCATTTCCGAAATTTTCCCGGCGCGGATTCGCGGGCGAGCCGCGTCCGTTGGCGTGCTGACCCTTTGGGCGGCAATTTTTGTGGTCGCGCAGACATTCC
>JAJZVR010000243.1 GCA_021847065.1 Planctomycetota bacterium
TCCGTGATCAGTGGTCAGTGAAAATTGCTTGCGCCGCCGCAGCGCTCCACAAATTTTAAGTGGTGCGCCGCACCACGTCTCATTAAGGCGAAGCCGTCTCATTTTTAATTTTGTTCATTAAGCGCTAGCGCTCCCCCCTATAGCCTCCCACGGCATCACTGGATTCCAGGTTCTAAATTGTGGATTCTGGATTCTGAAACGATGCCGCACGGCGTTTGCTGTCTATTGATCAGTGATCATTGGTCATCGATCATTGCGGAAGCCCACGCCGTTTGAAAAGTGAATATGTCCAGCATCAATGGCGCAGGCAAAGGCCTGGTCGAAGCTACGGTGATCGCTCTATCCCCCAACAAAAATCGACACCCGCGCCCAACCCGCGCGCTCACCTGTTCACCTGTTCTAAATTCACCTGATCTAGCCGCCGCAGCGGCTACCCCCCCCCATAAAACAACTTGGCCATCTTGGCACACTTGAACCAAACCCGCTAAAATCAACGCTCCCATCAACTTTTCGAACTTGGCATCCTTGCCCCGGCGTGGTACTGAAAAATGAAAACTACCTGTAACCAGTAACCTGTAACCTAAAACCCCGACAGCGGCCACAGCCGCCCAAAAACATCTTGAGCATCTTGAACCAAACACCGCCAAAATCAACGCTCCCATCAACTTGCGCATCTTGACCACCTTGAAATTCGCGAAAGCCTCCTAACTCCTACTTCTAACTCTTGGCCAGTTGTTCGTTGCTCGTTGAAATCTCCCCTCCCTCCGTTACCTCCCTGTGAATCCGTCGTTTCGTAGTTTATCCCGTTACGCCAAGGACAGGTGATTATTTTTCTTGCGGGAAATCGTTTAAGAAGATAGCATTACCAAGAAGGTGAAGACGATGAATGATTCGGCAGATTCCGCGCCTCAAAAATTGCAGACCACGCCGCAGCCCGGCGGCTCGCGACGGGACTTTTTGTTGGCCTCGGTTTTGGCGGCGGCGACGCCCACAATCAGTGTTTCGGAAACGCAGGCGGCACCGGCGGCAGCAGCAGTGCCCGGACGACCGGGCGGGAAACCCAATATCATTCTTTTTCATTCCGACCAGTTCCGCTGGGACTGTATCTGCGCGGCCGGCCATAATCCAATGGATTTTACACCCAATCTCGACGCCATGTACCGGCGTGGCACGGTATTCAAGAACTTCATCACGAACCAGCCGCTGTGCTCGCCGTCCCGTTCCTGCTGGATGACCGGGCAGTACGCCACGACCACCGGCGTATGGAAAAATGGTCCGGGTTTACACCGTGACGCCCGCACCATCGCAACGCAACTTACACCAGCCGGTTACAGCGCTAACTATTTTGGCAAATGGCATCTGGCACCGGGTTGGACGTTGGCAGAGTGCGGCCCGGTGGCACCGGAATATCGTGGCGGGTTTACCGGCGCATGGCTGGCGGCCAACTGTCCCGAGATCAGCACACAGCCTTATGACAGCCAATTCTGGGATAATCAGGACCATCCCGTTCATTATGGCAAAGATGTGTATCGTGTCGATTTTCTGACCGGCGAGGCGGAGAAGTTCCTGCGAAAAAAGCATGAAAAGCCGTTCCTGATGGTGTTGTCACAACTCGAACCGCACCAGCAGAATTATAAATGCGAACATGGAGATGTGTTTGGATTTGTCCCGCCCCGCGGCTACGAGAAACTCTTCCGCAGTTGTTACGTGCCGGAGGATCTGCGGTTTTTCCCGGGGGACTGGCAATATGAGATGAACAACTATTATGGTGACATCAAAGCCATTGACGATTCACTGGGCCGGATATTAAAGACGCTCAAGGAACAGAACCTTGAAGACAATACCATCGTGATGTTCTTAAGCGATCATGGCTGCCACTTCCGCACCCGAAACGAGGAATACAAACGCAGCCCGCATGAAAGTTCCATCCACGTTCCTCTGATGATTCAGGGACCGGGCTTCAACAATCAACAAACGATCACGGAACTTGTGAGCATGATTGATATTGCCCCCTCCATACTGGATTTACTGGGCCAGAAGATACCCGCGTGCATGCAGGGTCGAAGTTTTATTCCTCTTTTGCATGATGAGATAGCGCGTGCCCAATGGCGCAATGAAGTATTGGTACAAATCAGCGAATCGGAAATCGCCCGCGCTTTGCGCACACCAGAATGGACTTATGTGGCCCTGGCGCCACAGGCCAATCCGCTGGGCGATCCGGGCAGCCCGCATTATCAGGATTACCAGCTTTACAATAATCGGGCTGATCCACATCAATTGGTCAATCTCGCGGGGCGTCGGGACACGCGCTGGCCGGACAACAATATACTGTTGAATTACGTCGGCCAGCGATCCATGCGCGATATTACCGCCCATCTGCGTGAACGGCTCATTGCGCGCATGGTGGAAGCGGGTGAAGCCCGCCCGGAAATAGCCCTCTGGCCGTTTTATCCATGAAGCGACCATCAAAGAGCGACCATAAGATTCAGGTTGTGTCGATTGGTGCGGCCGAGGTTTTAGGTTACAGGTTACAGGTAGTTTTCAGGGGGCGGCAACTTGCCCAAGATGCTCAAGTTGTTTTCAAGCGGATGTTCCAGAGGCATTTTGTCATAACTCTTTTATTTAGCATAGCTTACGTTCGTTTTTCGCTTTTGCGTGTAGCCACCAGAAAGAAGCTGCCGACAAGACGCAAAGAGCGTTGATTTTACAGCCTGATATCGCTATGCGAAGCACCGCTTTATGCTGGAACATCCGTTCTAAATTACCCCCTACGCCGCCTGCGCGAAGCGCCTGCTCTCAAGCGTATTTGTCTTAACATGTTATTGTCGCCTAGAATGCTATGAATTCGGTAGCGTGGAATAACCGCACGCTGATCCGACGTGAAGCGGCTTGGGGCGGGCGGTGATCGGATAAAACTTGTATCGCTACCGATTCGGGACGAAGTATGGCTATGATGCCAAGCGAACAGCAACCCGGCCGTGATGATGCGCAGGAATTTCTCAATGTTCTTGAACCGTTTGTCCGTACCGGTGATCTAAACCGAGCGGCAGAATGTATTGGACGATCCTGGTGCAGCGGGAAATTATGCGCCTTCCTGAAACATTCAAAGCTCGAAGTTCGGCGCGCCGCAGCCATGGCATTAACGCTCCTTGGTGACAAAAAAGCGATTGATCCGCTGGTCGCCGCCCTTCAGGACGCCGATCCGCGGGTCCATGAACTCGCGGAAGATGCGCTATGGGCCATCTGGTTTCGTGCCGGTAATAACCGCGCCTGCTGTTACCTCAAGTGCGGCACGCATCATCTCAAGCATGGCAACCTCGATACCGCAACGGAAAAATTTAACCTTGCCATTCAGAGCGATCCGGAATTTGCCGAGGCGTATAATCAGCGGGCCATTGCCTGCTACCTGGCGGAACGGTATGCCGATTCCATCGCCGATTGCCGCCGGGTACTGGCGATCATGCCGCAGCATTTCGGCGCCATGGCCGGGATGGGGCATTCCCATGCGCATCTGGGACATTTTTTCGATGCGCAAAGGTGCTATCAGCAGGCCCTGGAAATCAACCCGCACATGGATGGCATTGCCGCATCCCTGGCAGAGATTCGTTCGCTGCTGGAAAAGCCCGCGACGTGACGGAACCTCGCCATCAGGCGGCCCGCGTAAGCAGCCAAGTTTTATTGGGACAGGCTTTAGGAGTCTACTGTAATAAGGTATCGCCAAACAGCCGCACCGCATTGGCGCAAGTGATTTCACCGGTTTGCTCAATCGTCCAGCCACGTTCAGCGGCGACGCGCTGGGCCACATACGCCACAAAAGCCGGTTCATTGGGCTTTATTTTCCGCACCGCCTGCGGCGTTAAATAAGGTGAATCGGTTTCAATCAGCAATCGATCTTCCGCAACGAGCCTACACGCGCTACGCACATCCGGGGCGTTTTTGTAGGTGATCACGCCGGTAAAACCGATATAGGCGCTTAATTCCATCCAGCGGGCACACTCTTGCGGTGTGCCGGTAAAACAATGCACCACAAAGCGCACACGGGGATGATGTTTCATAATTGCCAGTGCGTCGGCGTGCGCATCGCGCACATGCAGAATCATCGGCAATTGCAATTGCTCCGCCAGTTCAATTTGCCGCAGAAAAACCGTTTTCTGCACCTCCGGGGATGCAGAGTTGCCATGATAATCCAGCCCGCATTCGCCCACCGCCAGCACTTTGGGAGAACTGCCAATCGCCCATTGCAGTTCATCAATAAAATTCTCCGCGACCTCGCCGGCATGATGCGGATGAATACCCAGTGCGGCAAATACCTGCCCAAAAGCAGCCACCGTTTCCAGCACCCGCGGATGATCCGCCGGGTGCGTGCCGATGCAGATCATGCGATTCACGCCCGCCGATGCCGCGCGCTGCACCACATCCACCTGCCGCTCTTCCAGCCCCTCATACGTAAGATGACAATGTGTATCAATCAACATGACGGGATTTTACCATAAGCCTGCCCGCTATGCCGTCGCCTGACGATTTTTCCATCCGCTGGAATAGCCAAGGTGACCCAGATCATGCAGCAATCCCACGATCGGTAAAATCCACCACAGTCCGGTCAGGCCATTGGCGCTCCAGTTCATGGCCAACTCATAGCCCAGAGTTGTCGTGGGTAGAAAAATAAATCCCAGCAATGGAAACAGCATTCCATGAAACGCCCGCTGCGGATAGCCCGAAAACAGCCAAAGCAATACCAGCACCACCCGCGGCCAGAAAAATCCGAAAAGTATAAGAAAACACCCCATACGGTCACCCGCTTTCTGACAACAAGTATAGCAAAGAACGTCCGGTAAAGATACGAGGTTGTCATTATCAAGGGAAGGGGCTTTGTGTCAGAAATTCCGGATGCACCGTTCCAGATTGGTCAGTCGCTAATCCTGAAATGCCATTGCAACGCACGGTCCCCCTTACGGCAATTTGGCACTTGGCGCGCCACCGGATTATCATGCCAACGGTGCTGAATCGCTCGGCGGTTGTCGCGTGGCGCCTGCGGCCAACTTCTGCGACGCATGACCCTGCGGAGGAACATGTGATGGTAGTCAATGTGAGACGGCTCGCTATTTTCATCGGCGGGGTTCTATGCATACTGCCGGTGCTTGCAGTGCATGCGGCACCAATCGAGGCGAACGCGCCCGTTGCTACTGCTACTGTTACTACCGTTCCATCAGATACGCGCCCTGCGGATATTTTGATATTCCCCAAAGGCAAAGCCGAGGTTTCCATACCATTTACCCTCGTGGAAGGTGTTCCGGTTACATCCGCGGTAAGGGTAAACGGCAAGTTCGTAGGCCGATTTCTTATCGATACGGGGTCGCAGGTTTCTATGGTCGATCGGCTGTTGGCGAACCGGGTCATGCTGCCGGTTATTTTTCAGAGGCATATTACATGGAAGGGACACCGCGTTGATATCCGACGGATCAACCGACTCCAAATTGGCCCCATCACGTTGCTTAAGGCTCCGATTGGGGCTGTGGGCCTTTCCAAGGTAAAGAACCCGTTTTACAGGAATGTTGTCGGCACCATCGGAGGCAACATTCTAGGCAGGCTGCCGTTTAAGCTCGACAACCGGCGCTGATACGCCGGAGCAAGCTCCGGCCACGGCGGTGCGACCAAGCAACAACAATCTATTGGCGGCATTGCCGCACGTCGGCGCGCTTCTGGGATTGGGACTAATTATACTGCCCGTGATTATGCTGTTCGCGGCTTCAGATGAATTTGTCCGTGCCAACGCAAGAGAAGCTCTGAACTTTCATATCACGATCATCATTTATATTCTGATTTCTTTCGTGCTGTGTCTGGTGTTCATCGGGTTTGTTCTCCTGATTGCATTGGCCA
>JAJZVR010000244.1 GCA_021847065.1 Planctomycetota bacterium
CCTGTGGCGCTGACATTTAATAGCGCATCCGCTCCGATATAATCATAATTGCTGGCATCGCTGTAGCCGGTGGCTGAACTCGCGTCGGCTTTCACACCGATAAGAATTTTCCCGCCACCGTTCGCCCCCGTTGCCGAGAGAGTCGCTTTTTCATCCGCATAGGTTCCATCGGCTTTGCGATCCACACCCACGCCAATGTTGCCGCCATTAATTTTAATCGTGCCGCCGGTACCATTCGCCCCCTGATTGGACGCATCGAGCTTGCCGGAAACCAGAACCGTGGAATGTGATCCGCCGTGAAGGGTGATATTGCCCGCGGTTACTGAACCGGTGTTGCGAATGGCCAACGAAAACATATCGCCGGCGGACATATTAACCTGTCCGTTTTGCGCATCGACGGTACCGGTATTGCTGATCGCGGCATGGGCATTCGGTGTTGCCGCGGTGCTGCTATCGGAAACTTTGACGAACATGTTGCCGTCCATTTTCCCGATCAGCACATCATTGCCGGCGGCCATAACCACTGTGCCCTCGGGAGCAATAATTTCGCCCGAGTTAGCGACCATCTGCCCGACGAAATTCACCGCGGAGGCGTGAATATTGCCCGCGTTAAGCACCGAACCGGTCACATCGGTAAAGTGATTAATACCCTGAAGAAAATCTGAATTACTTAAATTGCCGGCGGCGGCAAAAATCTGCCCGACGTTAATCACCGCGCCCTGGCCAAACATCACGCCGGCGGGATTGACCATATACACAATACCGTTGGCAAACAGGTTGCCATCAATCGCCGTGGGTGATGCGCCGCTGATGCGGTTGAGTACGGTGGCGGTGCTGCCGGGTTGAATAAACCGCACGGTGTCACCGGTGGGAATATCAAATTTGGAATAATCAATAATGGTTTGATTGGCGGCGGTAATGGTGGTGGTATTTCCGGCGTTCGCGAATCCGGCGGCACCATGCTCCACCTGCGTTACCACAATGGGAGCTGCCGCTTTGACCGTGGCGCTGACCGCCATGGAGGCCGCCAGTGTCATCCCCAATGAAAGTGCGGTTTTACGGGACAATTTCCGGGTGTTGATGCGTTTGAGAGTTTCAAGTGTGCCTGCCGCCATGATGAAGTCTCCTAAATGGACGTTAGCCGCCAATAATAAAACGCGGCGGGATAAAATTCGTTGCGTATGAGAGCTTAGTAACTCACAGTAAATACAAAATTAACCTGGCTGGACCCGGGTGCAACATCGGTTCCGCCGGGACTCGAGCTGCTGGCGTTAAGCCGGGTAAGCGCCACGCCCCAATCCACCATCAAACTGATGTTGTGCTTAATGTCCAACTGCAGCCCCAGACCGGTACCCACAAGCGTGGAATTGGTTTCATAGCTCTGCCGGTTGGAATTGACCACTTCGCCAACATCCAAAAACGCCTTGCCGATTAAATCCCAATCCGTCGGGCCGTATGGTTCCTGCGGTACCCAGCGGAATGGCTTGCCAAACACGCTGCCCGCATTGGGATTCACCGGGAATAGATGCGGTATATGCAGCCGATATTCCACCGAGCCAATACCGACCGAATCGCCCGCTGTAACATATTCAGGATAACCGCGCACGGTATACAAACCGCCGGCGGTCATTTCATCCTCCGCCGGCAGACGGTTATTAAATGCTTCCTGTCCGGAGATCGAGATTTTAATCTGATTGGCCAGCGTGCTGGTGCCGGCCTGATACCCCTTCGGATCCAGCATCGGCTCTAAATAAAACTCGCATACCGAATCTCCCTGAAGCATAACCCAATTTTTGTTCACATTCAGCCGGCCAAGCTGCTGCAAAGACGCATTGGAAGAGGTTGTAAAGCCACCAAGAATTGTGGCATCAGCCCAGGATTGTACCGTAGGCGTGTAATGATCCAGATGCACACCAACATACGGAATAATAAAATCACCCGTGCCGGTTTGCTGCAAGAGCGTATTATCAACAAATATATGCTGATATTTGGCACCGGCGATCAAATCAATAAACAGGCGGTTGTGCTGGAATACATTTAATATTCCTTCACCGCCGGCGGTGGATTCATCACCGTTGAAAAACGCATTGCCAAAGCCCACATCCGACGCGCTGAAATCATCATATCCGCCATAAACCCGCAGCCGCAGGCGATTATTGCGTGTCAAGGGAATGTTATACGAGGCATTGACTGAATTCTGCTTGGTAAAGCCCGCGGTGCTGTACTGCAAATTGAAAATATCATTAAAGCCCAGCAATTGATTATCCACCAGGCCGAAGGTTTCCCGCCAGGGGTTGGTCTGCGCGGTACCGGTGTTGGACAATTGGAAATAGGCATGCCACGGCTTGGATTCATGCACCAGATAATCTAAATCCACCGCGTCTGGCGTGGTGGAACTCTTATCGGGTGATACCGCGACCGCCACCTGCGTGCCGGGTTGACGGTTAATTTGGTCAATGTAGGCGTTGAGCACTTTGGGATTCAGCAAATCCGTTGAGCCGGGCTTGTTGGCGCTCGCGGGCTGGATGGGTGAATTTTCCAGAATATTGGCGGCCAATGGACTATCAATGCGGTTCTTCTGCCCGCTGAATCTTCCACCGGAGGCAACGGTCCGAATTTTTGTCACCACAGCGGTATACACCTGCAGATGCAACGTGGTGTCACCGGCCGGACGGATATCTTTGCCGTTGGAAATATCTTTACCATAAACACTGACATACACACCAACCTGCCCGTGAGAGTTCAGAAAAGCCACAATCTGCCGGGACAGAGACCGTATCGCCGTGGCGTGAAAGTTTTGCACGCTGCCCTGCGCCAATAGCCCAAGCTTGGCATGGATGATTTCAACATCGGTTCGCAATACGCGCTGGCCACCTGCGCCTGTGGCGTATGCCGTGACATAGCCGGACGGCTCCAGGCCCAGCACCACAGACATGGAATCAATTTTGGAAATGGAAATCTGCCCTTTGGCGGGATGTGCATACCGCACCACCAGTGGTGATACGCGATAAGCCGGGCCGTCGTTAAACACTTGCGCGGGAACTACCGCTTTGGCGGTAACCTGGGCCGGCACTGGTGTCGGGGCGATTCGCGCCTCAGCCATGCCGCCGACAAACACCGCTGATAAAGCAGCGATGACGGAACTTTGAATCAGTCGTCCCGGCGCGCCGGGACGGGCTTGAGCATAACGGGTGGTTGGATTTTGGCTGACAAAACTGATCATGGCGTGCGTTCCTCATTGTTTCCGACGAGTAAAATTCACCGTCTACAGGTTGTCTCTGTACCCCGGTCTGTCAGGAAATTCAAGGTGATGATTCTGTCGCATGTTGCCGACACCTGGCATTCATGAAATTTTGCTTGCAATAGGACGGTGGACAACTCGCGGCCAGTGATCCTATATTTCGTCATCACTATATCTGTTCCTATCAGACTTGGGCGGCAGTATAAGCGCGTCTGATTTTTTTTACAATTCTTTTTTTTGTATTTTTATGGCAAATCGCAATTGCCGCCCCAATCGGACAGGCCCTCGGAGAATTCGCGCAACAGGGAATTACAAAGAGGAATTACAAACACGCTTTATACATTTGCCATCCGGCGTTATAGTTCGGCTTTCGGCCAATGGGTGCCGGTTGTAGTGTTATTGCAGGAGCAATTGAAATGTATCGCAGAATTACAAAATCAAAAGCGATTCCCGTTCTAATCACCGCCCTGGCCTTATGCGCCGGCGGGTTGATCGCACCGGCGGCGGCTAAAGCGGCCGCGATAAAGCTGGCCGTGGTGGATTTAGGCAAGCTGACCGCCCAACTCACGGAACAATCCGCCGATCAGCAGATCATGCAAAGCCGACTCACACAATTTAAGCAGGAAGTAAATACGCGGAAAAAGGCTATTCAGAAACTCGAAGAGCCGCTGAATCCGCAAAGTGTCATTGCCCTGAAGCCCGGCACTCCGGAATATAAAGCACAGGAAAACAAACTGCTTAAAGCCAGCCTGAAGTTGCAGGTATTTGAACAATTCACCCAGGACCGGCTGAAAATTAAACAACGTATGCTGACGGCGGATATTTACCGCGATGTCAATGAGGCCGTGGCGCAGTATGCCAAAGCCCATGGCATTGACATGGTGCTGGTAACGCACAAATTTGATTACAACGTCACCAGCACCCGGTCCCTGATGCTGCAAATTGCCAATCGGGCCGTGCTGTATCATGATGGCGCGGTGGATATTACCGCACCACTGGTGCGGATTATGAACCAGGCGTATCAGAAGGCCCATCCGCAGTAATCGCCGGATACCGCAGATAATTTCGGGAGTGTCCCATGCCCTTTTCAGCTTTACAGGCGGCCGAGTGGTGCGGCGGGAAAATTGAAGGCGTGCCGGGTCAATTATTTGATTCCATGGAATCCATGGAACTCTCCCAGGCAAATCAACTGACCTTCATTGGAACCGCACATTACGCCCGCAAGTTTGATCAATGCCAGGCCGGTGGAGCCGTGTGCCGCGAAGGGCTGACGGTTTCGCGCCGGGTGGATCAGACACTCATTATAGTGCCGGATGCGGATTTGGCGGTGGCGGAAATTCTTGCCCGACTCGCCCCGTTGCCCCCCTTTCCACCAGCGGGAATTCACCCGACGGCTGTCATTGGCGATTCCGTAACCATCGGGGCAGAGGTGCGTATCGGTCCAAATTGCGTGGTGCAGGCCGGTGCGAATATTGGGGACCATACCGTGCTGATGGCACAGAGTTTTGTGGGCCGCGAATCGCGAATTGGCCAGGAATGCGTCATTTGGCCGCAGGTGGTGATTCGCGATGGTTGCAGCATTGGCAATCGCGTGATTCTACATTCGGGCTGTGTGATCGGAGCGGATGGCTTCGGATACCGCTTTGCCGATGGCCGACATGTGAAAATACCGCAAATCGGCGGCGTGATTATTGAAGATGACTGCGAATTGGGGGCCAATACCACGGTTGATCGTGGCAAATTTTCCAATACGATCATCGGCCAGGGCAGCAAACTGGATAATCTTGTTCAAGTGGGCCATAATGTGCGGCTTGGAAAGCACACGATTCTCGTGGCGCATGTCGCTGTTGGAGGATCGGTTCACGCCGGGGATTATCTGGTCGTGGGCGGCGCTTCTATCCTGGCGGATCACCTGCGCATCGGTGCCGGCGCGCAGGTGGCGGCTTTTTCCGCCGCCACATCCGATATGGCCCCCGGCGACCGGGTCGTTGGAACACCCGCCCGCCCGGGTAAACAGTTTTTTTCGGAACTACGCGCGTTGCACAAGCTGCCGGCGCTGGTGCAAAAAATTCAGCAGCTTGAGCAACGGATAACTGAGCTTGAATCCTCCACAAAAAACAATAGCCACTGAAGCTGTCGTAACCGGTCGCGGATTATTTACCGGCGAACCATCGACGCTCACGTTCAAACCCGCGCCGGCGGGCCATGGTGTGGTTTTTGTCCGCAGTGATCTGGATCGGCCCGTGCGCATTCCCGCATTGGTTCAGCAAATCACCAAACGCACCCGCCGCAGTACCATCCGTAATGGTGCCGACTCCGTGGAAACCATAGAACATTGCATGTCCGCGATTCATGGCCTGGGCCTGGATAATATTGAGGTCGATATCGCCGGTGGAGAGGTTCCCGGTGTGGATGGTTCATGCCTGCCCTTTGTTCAGGCACTGCAAAATGCCGGTATCGTGGAGCAATCCGCCGAAAAACAGTTCCTCCGCATCAGCGAACCCGTGGAAGTCACCGATGGAACCTCCACGCTGATTGCCTCCCCGGCGGCGGGTGATGAATTTCAAATGATTTTTGATCTGGACTATGGTGCCAACACGCCCATCGGCCATCAATTGTTTTCCTACACGC
>JAJZVR010000245.1 GCA_021847065.1 Planctomycetota bacterium
ATTTATCGCCAGCCCTATTTGCTCCCTGTTGAGGCTGGAAGCCGAAATCTCCCGACATATCGGGACAGGCCTTTTGCCGCAGGAGCCGGCTAATCGGGGCTCAACTATCTCCTGATCAACTGCTCTGCGGTGCCCACCGCCGCCGCCCCGCCGCATTAAAAATCTGTGCAAATCCGCAAAAGAAGTTTATCCCGTGCGCGCCGGGATGGATCACCCGCACTACGCCGCCACGTCCCCATTCCCAAATCTACTGACCAATACTGATCAATACTGCAATTACTGCCCAATACTGAAACCCCCTATTACTACAGCGCGACTTCGGCATTTGAGGGCCAAAAACGCCCTTCCGAATCCTGCTTGTCCGCGGTTAACGCAGGCGGCGATGAGGAAGTCGCGCTCTAGTACTATCCTCCGCTTACCTCCGCTACCTCCTTGTGAATCCGTCGTGTCAGAGTTTATCCCGAAGATCCCCGCTTAAATAATTGTGATCGGGATGGTAAATCTTTTCGGTTGTCGGCTCCGCCGCTTTGGGTTACCCGTGCAAGAAGTTTATCCCGTGCGCGCCGGGACGGTCTCACCCCATTACCGAATACTTTCTACCAATCCACTGGCCTTTTCACGCCGCCGCGCCTACTATTGCGTACCTAAGTAAGAAGTGGCCTCAAGTATAAGGAATTTTATTATGGCTCTGACGGAAAAAGACCCGGCTCCGGCATTTTCGCTTGCCAGTACCGCGGGCAAAAATATTGGCTTGAAAGACTTAAAAGGGAACAAAATCGTCCTCTATTTTTATCCCAAGGATGATACGCCCGGCTGCACCAAAGAGGCCTGTAACTTCCGCGACGGCATTGCCGATCTGGAAAAGGCCGGGGCGGTGGTGCTTGGTGTCAGCCCGGATGATGTTGCCAGCCACGAGAAATTCCAAAAGAAATTCAACCTGCCCTTTGCATTACTCGCGGATACAGACCACGCCGTGGCGGATGCGTATGGCGTATGGAAAGAAAAATCCATGTACGGCAAAAAATACATGGGCATTGAACGCACCACGTTTATCATTAATGGCAAAGGCAAAATCGCCAAAATCTTCCCCAAAGTAAAAGTGGAAGAGCATCACGCCGAGGTGCTTGCGGCATTGGCGGCAATCGCCTGAGACGTTGTAAGAAATGATTGATTGCCCTGCACGCACAGGTCATTCAAAATCTTAAAATCTATTCACGCTGTGAATAGATTGTATTCGCGCCGTGAATAGATTATATTCATGAAATGGATACTCTGCATACACGCTGGCTGGCGGCGCAATTGGAAGCGGTGTTAAAGGTCCTTCCTGTGGCCGTGGTAACCGGTGCGCGGCAAACGGGCAAAACTACACTTGTCCGAAATGTCCGTGCCGAGCGGCCCTATTTCACACTTGATGATGTCGCGTTGCTGGGACAGGCCCAGGAGGCCCCTGATTCGCTCTGTGCCCATCCACCCGTAACGCTTGATGAAGTTTCAGCGCGTGCCGAACCTGCTGCTTGCGGTAAAAAGGCAGGTAGACCGGCAACGTAACGCCGGTGACTTTCTCTTGACCGGTTCCGCCAACCTGTCTTTGATGACGCATGTATCGGAATCTCTGGCCGGGCGTGCGGCTTATTTGGAATTGCCGCCATTTTGCCCAAGAGAGTGGTTGCAAAGCCAAAAAAAACTCAGCCCGATTGATTCTCTGTTTAACGAGGATTTTGACCACCGCCATTGGCCGACAGAAGCAGGCGACTGGCCCCAATGGCTGTTGCGCGGCGGGTACCCATCCGTCTTGCAGTTGGATTCGGATCAGGCACGGGATATCTGGTTTGGCGGGTACACCCAAAGCTATTTGGAGCGCGACTTACGGCAATTAAGTGACGTCGCCAGCCTTCCTGATTTTCGCCGGTTCATGGCACTCTCGGCGCAGCGTACCGCCCGGCTGTTAAACCAGACTGAACTGGCCCGCGACGCAGCCCTTTCACAGCCAACCTGCCATCGCTACCTGAATTTATTGGAAACCGGATGTCTGATTAGCAGGCTGCCAACGTATGCGACCAACCCCAGCACCAGTCTTGTCAAAGCAAAAAAGTTACTTTGGAACGATTGTGGTCTGGGGGCCTGGCTGGCGGGAATCAGGTCCCGCACTCTTCTGGCGGCGCGCGTAGATCAGGGATTTTGGCTGGAGCAAGCCATTTTTCAAAGCCTCCAAACGTGGCGGACTCTGGACAGTGCCAACCGCCGATTGTATTACTGGCGCGACCGTTCCGGGAAAGAAGTTGACTTTATTCTTGAGCACCAGGGGAAACTTGTAGCCATAGAAATAAAATCGTCCAATCAGGCCACACTGGAAGACACGCGCGGGATTCTGGCGTTCCGCGGCGGCCTGAGCAAAGGCACACAATTTTGCAACGGCGTGGTATTGCACGGCGGTGAAGCCCGGCCCCTGGGCAAAAAACTCTACGCCCTGCCTTGGAATTGGCTGGTGCCAATCACGCCGAAAATCGGCAGTTCTCGGTAGGGTGCATTGAAACAAACGTAAGTTTCCATCACTTTCCGCAAAATTTATAGTACTCCGCAATAGGTCCCTGAAATGGGCCATCACCCCCAGGTATGGACGCACTGCCTCTTCTTAAAAAGGCGTAAAGGAAGAGGGGTACCGATGCGTCTTAGCCCGGCGTGGAAAAAATTCGCGGTTGGTGCGCTTGAATGATATTGGCACACGATGGATAATCCACCTACGGAATCAAGGATGCTTGATCCGCTCCCAGGGGTCTGACGGGAGTTCATTTGAACGATGCTCGGCACTGTTTTTGTAATCTGCGCGGTTGTCGGTGGTACGCTTTTTTTGTGCCAGTTTGTGCTTAGCCTTTTTTCTCTCGGTGGCCATATCCCGGGCATGCATCACCTTCCGCCGGGGCATCTGCCCGGTCCGGGCCATAGTGCGCCCGGCGCAACGCATCAGGGAATGCTCCCGGGCGCGGGGCATCAGATGGGCCATGGAGGCACCGTGCGACATGCAATGCTGCGGGTGCTTGGCCACGGGCACGTAGGGGGTCATCATGAATCCGAGTCCGAGGATTCATGGCTCGGAGCGATGCTGAGTTTTCAGGGACTGGTGGCAGCCCTGACGGTTTTCGGGCTGGCCGGACTGGCGGCAATATCTCAGGCTTGGACGGTGTGGCTGGTGCTCCCTCTGGCCTTGGTCAGCGCTTTGGCCGCGAGTTTCTTGGTGGCCACGCTTCTGCGGATGCTGATGAATATGGATTCAGATGGTACCATTGATATTCAAGACTCGATCGGTTCACCGGGGACGGTGTATCTATCCGTTCCCGGCGGCAGCAACGGGGTTGGTAAGGTGCTGATCACCGTGCGCGACCGAACCATGGAATATGCCGCGGTCACCTATCAGGATGCGGAATTGCATCAGGGCGACGCGATTGTGGTTGTCGGCGTGAAAAATTCGGATACCCTTGAGGTTGTGTCGGCATCGTCTGTGCCGACGCGCGTCGATATCTAAATCAATTGCGGAGGTTACTAAATATGAATTTTGCGGGAATATATGGATTGGCGATGCTGTCAGGCTCTACGTCACTGCTGTTGCTGGCGGCATTCGTGGTGGCGCTATTTCTCAGCTTTGTGGTTCTGACATTGAGCCGGTACAAGCGTTGTCCGAGCAATCGGATATTGGTGATCTACGGCAAAGTCAGTGGCGGCAACACGTCGCGCTGTATTCACGGCGGTGCGGCATTTGTTCTGCCGCTGATCCAAGACTTTGCTTTTCTGAACCTGGAGCCGTTACAGATCGAAATTCCGCTTACCGGGGCTTTGTCGATCGAAAATATCCGCGTCAATGTTCCCAGCGTGTTCACGGTAGCCATCGGCACGCAGCCGGAGCTGATGCAGAATGCCGCGATCCGTCTGCTGGGGCTGGATATGAAGCAGATACAAGTGCGGTTGGAGCATATTATCTTCGGGCAATTTCGTGATGCCATCGCCTCCATGCGTATTGAAGACATCACGCGGCATAGAGAACAGTTCCTGAAAAATATTCAACTCACGCTGGAGCCGGAACTCAACAAACTTGGGTTAATACTGATCAATGTGAATATCACGGACATCACCGACGAGTCCGGGTACATCGTTGCGATTGGAAAGAAAGCTGCATCTCAAGCCGTGCAGCAGGCGATGGTGGATGTGGCACAGCAGGAGAAATTAGGGGCGGGGGGCGTGGCGGATGCCGAGCGCGAAAGAGCGGTACAGGTGGCCAACGCCCAGAAGCTAAGGGAAATCGGTCTCCACGAGGCTCAGAAGGATCAGGCCGTGCGTGTGGCGGAACTGGAGCGTGATCAGAAAATTGGCGAGGCTGCCGCGCAGCGTGACCAGGCGGTGCGTTTTGCAGAGCTTGACAAGGAGCGCAAGGTAGCTGAGCAGACCGCGGTTTTTGACCGCGATTCACAAGTTAAGTCGGCTGAACAGGTCATGCGTATCTCGGTGGCCGAGGCCAACGCCAAGGCCATCGCCGGCGAGAGCAAAGCCCAGGCCGACATAGCCGCCGCCCAAGCGGAACTGCAGGTGAAACAGGCGACGGCTTACCAATTATCTGAAACCAAGAAGCGCGAGGCGGAGGCTGGGGTAGAGGAGTCGCAAAACCTTGCAATGGCTAAGGCGGCCCTCGCGAACGCCCAGCGTATCGAGGCGGAACGCCGGGCGACTTTGGAAGCTCCGGCCAAGGCGGAAAAGGCCAAGATACTTGTCGACGCCCAGGCAGCGGCCGAGAAACGCCGCATGGAAGCCGAGGCGGAGGCGAACGCAATTTTTGTGAAAATTGACGCGGAAGCCCGCGGCCAGTTTGAGACTCTGGCGAAGAAAGCTGCGGGCTTGAGGATGATTATCGATTCTTGCGGTGGCTCGGATAAGGCATTTCAGATGCTCATGCTGGAACACTTGGACAAGCTGGCCGAGACGGCGGCCACGGCCATTTCCAATATCAAGTTTGACAAGGTTGTGGTATGGGAAAACGGCCATGCCGGAGCGAGCGGCAATGCGGCGTCAAACTTCCTGCAAGGGATGGCGCGCAGTATGCCACCGATGATGCAGGTGATGCGTGACATCGGTGGCGTTGAACTGCCGGATTATCTTGGACGCCTGGCTCCCGAAGCGGCTCCCGAAGCTGCCCCGCCCGCCCCGGCGACATCGGCAAGCCCCGCCGCTGCAGCCGATGCTGAAAAGACAAGTTGAGCGTATGATTGGTGTGGCATCCAAGTATTAAGGAAAATATTATGTTGAAGCGTATCGGCAATTTATTCAAGGGCGCATTGGGTATGTCCGTTTCCAGTGTTGAACGTCGAAATCCCGAAATGCTTTTGGACGTTGAAAAGGAAAATATTCGCACCCAGATAGGCAAGTTTAACAAGGGGTTGGCCGCTCATGCCGGACTGTGCGAACGCCTGATGTCGCGTGTTAAAACCTTGGAGAATGATCAACAGGAACTTCAGGCCCGCACCAGCGCCCATCTGCGGGCAGGCAACCGTGATCTGGCCGCGCAATATGCGCTACGGCTCAAAAACGCAGCGCATGAACTCGATGACAATCGGCGGCAACTCGGTGCTGCCGAAGAAACCTATAGCACGCTGATCCGCCAGCGTGATGTGGCCGTGGAAGCGGCTCGCCAGAAAATTGAGTCGCTCAAACAGTCGATCGACGATTTGAAAGTTAAAAAAGCAATGGCGGAACTGACGGAAACCGCTTCCGGAATGGTCACCGGTACCGGTGCCAGCGGAGACACACTCTCGCGCCTTCGCGAAATGGTGGAGGACGAGCGATCCAAGGCGGCGGGGCGGATTCGCGTAGCGCGCGACTC
>JAJZVR010000246.1 GCA_021847065.1 Planctomycetota bacterium
TCGGAGAAAAATTCATTATGGCGACCAAGGAAACGTTCACAGACAATAAGCGGGTCAAAGACCTCATCAAGCTCATGTCAGATCATGGTCTGACGGAAATAGAGCTGGTGGAAGACAAGGCAAAAATCCGCCTGAAGCGCGACTTCGCCCCGGTGGGTATGCCAATGACTGGGGCACCGATGATGCCCATGGCCCATCAAGTGCCGATCATGGCACCAACCGCGAATCCCGGCACCGCCGCGCCAGCGGAGGATGAAGGCGTGATACCCATTAAATCACCCATGGTAGGCACCTTTTATACGGCAGCTAATCCGGACTCGGATCCGTTTGTAAAAATTGGCACAACGGTTGGCAAAGACACTGTTGTGTGCATCATTGAAGCCATGAAGGTATTTAATGAAATTCGTGCCGAAGTCAGCGGTGTTGTGACCAAAATACTGGTGCAGAATGGGCAACCCGTGGAATATAACCAACCGCTGTTCATGGTAAAAGCCCAGTAAATTACGTTGCCTGGCGTCGATGAGGAAGATATGTTTTCCAGAATTCTTGTTGCCAATCGTGGCGAAATTGCTTTGCGCATTATCCGGGCCTGCCGGGAGTTGGGTGTTGAGGTTGTGGCGGTATATTCGGAAGCCGATCGCGACGCCGCTTATTTAAAGCTTGCGGATCAGGCAATCTGCATCGGCCCGGCGGCGGCGGCGGAAAGTTATCTCAATATTCCACGGATCATTTCCGCTGCGGAAGTTGCGGATGTTCAGGCTATTCATCCCGGCTTTGGCTTTTTATCTGAAAACGCGCACTTTGCGGATGTTTGCCGGAGTTGCAAAATCGAATTCATCGGGCCTTCGGTGGAATCGATGAAAATGCTGGGTTCCAAGTTGGCATCCAAGGACCTCGCCAAGCAATGCAAAGTCCCCTTGACCCCCGGCAGCGATGGCCCGGTTCAATCGGAAAAAGAAGCTGTGGAAGTGGCCAAAAAAATCGGCTATCCGGTCATTATTAAAGCATCCGCCGGTGGTGGTGGCCGAGGCATGCGTGTGGCGCACAACGAAATTACGCTCAAAAGCTCGCTCAATGCCGCCCGGGCGGAAGCGGAAGCTGCCTTTAAGGATGCCACGGTCTTTATTGAAAAATACCATGAAGAACCGCGGCATGTTGAAGTGCAGATTCTCGGTGATAAGCATGGAAATGTCGTGCATTTGTTTGAACGTGATTGCTCCATTCAGCGGCGGCATCAGAAACTTGTTGAAGAATCTCCGTGTCCGGTCATTGATGAAGAAATACGGCAGGAACTCTGCGAAAGTGCGGTGCGACTGGCTAAAGCCGCCGGCTATTATTCCGCGGCCACGGTCGAATTTGTCATGGACAAACAAAAAAAATTCTACTTCCTGGAAGTCAACACCCGTATTCAGGTGGAGCACCCGGTGACGGAATCGGTTACGGGGCAGGATCTTATTCAATGGCAGTTGCGAATCGCGGCCGGGGAAAAACTGGATATTGCTCAAAAGGACATCCGTCTTACTGGCGCCGCCATTGAATGTCGTATCAATGCGGAAGACCCGGATCGCAACTTTACGCCGTCTCCGGGACTGCTGGAAGAATTCGCCCCGCCCGGAGGCCCCGGCGTGCGACTGGATACCCATGCATATCAGGGCTATCGCATCGGGCCGAACTATGACAGCATGATCGGCAAATTAATCGTGCATCGGCCTACGCGGGATCAGGCGATTGCCACGATGCGCCGCGCCTTGGACGAATTCCGTGCCGGCCCGGTTAAGACCACCATCCCGCTGCACCGCTTTATTATGAATTCACAGGATTTCCGGCAGTCCCGTGTGGATACGGGATGGATTGAACGCACGCGACGTGTGAAATAATAGTTAAATCAGCCGCGGAGTCGTTAATCGGGTGAACCGTGACCTTACGCATCCCAACATTCTCCGCATTTGTACCGGTGCTGATTTTGCTGTTAGCGCTTCACACACCGAGACTGTTGGCGGATGGAAATATCACGCTCACCGGCCAAATTAAATCGTCGCAAAACATCACCCGTATCGAAGCTGTAGAGCGCAATCGTGCCAATGTGCTGGCTGTAAGCACAAATAAACCCACCGCGTGGGTGTTTCCAGGGAAAATTAATACTGCAACTGGAACGTTCCGCATTGGCGCAATTCCCCCGGGCCACAGGTATGACCTGATTGTTTTTACCGGAAAGACCCGTTGGGAGGGCGTTAACATGCAATATTATCGACCGGTTCAACCCGGACCTCCGATGACCAAAAGTGATTTGAAACAGATTGTCACCTTCATTGAGAAAATTCCCCGCTTTACCAATTACAACCGCCCGCTTTGGATTGCCGGTGATCATAATCATGCCACGCTGGTGGTTGAGCAGATTCGCAGTCATCATTTTTATTCCGGCCATCAAGGATCTATTATTTTTCGTGTGGCGGTGTGGTATTTTGAACGCTATTACGCCGGCTGGCAGAAGGTCAGTAATCTGGGCAAGGTGATGACGCGGTGGCGCGGGGCGGCGGATAAAATTACCAATCCATGGCAATATCTGCCGGCGCTGGGCGATATTGCCGTTTCAAGGGCCGGAAAATTCAGGCCGATTCATGTCACCTTGCCAAAGCCAAGTCCGCATCATGGCTTGGATGGAACAATTCCCACTGGCCGATAAGACGTTAATCAAAGGTATCCAGCAATGATGTCAAAAGCCACGATCGATCATATTTTGAATTGGAGCATTCGACTTTTATTATGCGTCGTGTTGGTGTTGCTGGCTATCGGGGGCTTTCGTTACATGGTGCATAATCCTGATTCCCGATCCAGCAACGGTCAATATAACGTCAGAGATTTTGGTGCCACCGGCAACGCTACGACGCTGGATACCGCCGCGATTCAGCAAGCCATTAACACCTGCAGTCGATTTGGTGGCGGAAAAGTTGTTTTTCCCGCGGGCATTTATTTATGTGGCACGCTGGAATTGAAATCCAATGTTACCCTGGACCTGCTGGCCGGATCGGAAATATTTGGCTCTCCAAACATTAAAAACTACCATACCGTTGATCCGTTCATTGACGGCGATGGTCAGGCGTTCGGTTATTGCCTGATTGGTGCCAATCATGCCAATAACATCGGCATTGAAGGCTCCGGAGCGATCAACGGCAATGGGGCGGGGTTTCGTGGTGACCGGCCATTTTTGATCCGTCTGGCACACTGCAATGGCATAACCGTGCGACAGGTGACGCTTGAACAATCCGCGGCATGGGGCTTGAATCTATATCGGTGCCGGCAGATTCTAGTGGAGTCCGTGCATATCTGGAATCATGCCAATTACAACAATGATGGCATTGATGTGGACTCAAGCAGTCTGGTGCATATCACGGATTGTAATATAAACTCCGAGGATGACTGCATCGTCTTCAAAACCACGACACCCAAGAGTTGTTCGCATATCCGAGTGGATCATTGCCAATTAAGCAGTCAGTGCGCAGCGGTAAAATTCGGCAGTGAAACCATGGGCGCTATGCGTGATATTCATGTCAAAGACTGCTATGAATATGACACCCGTCTGGGGGGGATAAAAATTTTATCCGTTGATGGTGCCCATATCAGCAATGTTCGATTTGACAATATTAAAATGAAAAATGTGGATATGCCCATATTCATCCGCCTCGGTGGCCGGCTTTCTACCTTTCATCCCGGGCAGACACCGCAACGTGTCGGAAGTATTAACAACATTGTCATTCGCAATGTCACAGCGCAAGCATCCAATCAGGGGCGGTTGCTTTTTCCCACGGGTATATTTATTACCGGTATTCCCAATCATGATGTTGGCCACGTTTTATTGGAAAATATTTCCATTACGCTTTCCGGTGGTGCTCCAGTCAGTGCCACCAATATCCATGTGCCGGAAGATATTACCGGCTTTCCTGATTTTTTTCTCTTCGGACTTTATCTTCCGGCCTATGGCATGTACGCCAGGCACGCTGATGATCTGGTTCTTAACAACGTGCAATTTCAGTTGGAAAATCCCGATGGTCGTCCGGCGATACTGTGTCAGAATGTCAAACGCATTCAATGGGCCAATGCGCCGGCTCCGGTTATGCAAAGCCTGCCTGCCACCGACCAACCGTAACGGAAATTGGGTGACGATTATTTGTCCGGTGTACCGGTGGTTCCATTTCGCCTCCAACCACGAGGCTTGCAATTGAGATTGCGGGAATTGCTTTTCAATTATTTGGGACGTCAAATATGTGACCCCGATGCGTTGGGCGGATACAATTGCGATCTTATTCGCGGCATTTAGCCGTGAAAGATGTATATGCACCGGCGGAAGGCGAAATTATGGCATCCAAAGAAGACGTTCTTGAAGCATTGCGGATGGTACAAGATCCGGAATTGTTTAAGGATATTGTCACGCTCAATATGGTTAAATCCGTTGAGGTGCATGGCGGAACGGCAAAAATTGACGTGGAACTCACCACACCGGCGTGTCCGCTGAAGGATCGCATTCGCGCGGATGTGAACGCCGCGGTTACAAAGGTGCCGGGAATTACAAAAGTTGATATTACCCTCAGCAGTCGGGTACGGGCGGCGGGGGATCAGCGAACAATTCTTCCCGGCGTAAAAAACATTATCGCGGTGGGCGCAGGGAAAGGTGGCGTGGGCAAAAGTACGATTTCTGTGGCCATAGCGGCAGGATTGGCCATGCGCGGCGCTTCGGTGGGATTAATGGATGCGGATGTCTACGGCCCATCCATACCGACCATGACTGGCCTGGAGGCGCAATCGCCGGCGGTTCAGGGGGATAAAATCATACCGTTTGTCGTTGGGCCGCAAGGGCAGAGCATTAAGGTTATGTCCATTGGTTTTATTGTGCCACGGGAAAAGGCGCTGATCTGGCGGGGGCCGATGGTACATGGTGTAATAAAGCAGTTTCTCGAACAAGTTCAATGGGGTGATCTGGATTATCTGGTTGTGGATTTGCCGCCCGGGACCGGCGACGTGTCTTTGACATTGGCGCAATCGATTCCGCTGACCGGGGCGGTTATTGTCGCCACTCCGCAGGAAGTGGCGCTGATGGATGCCCGCCGGGCGGTGCGGATGTTCCAGCAGCTTGGCGTATCCATTCTGGGCGTGGTGGAGAATATGAGCTATTTTGTCTGTGATCACGGGACACAGTATGACATTTTCGGACGGGGCGGCAGTCAACGCATGGCTGCGGAAATGGGGTTGCCATTTCTGGGAGAGTTGCCTATGGATATCCGCATTCCGCGGCATGGTGACAAGGGGGAGCTTTTTGCCGGGTTCAAGGCAAATTCTCCGTCGCAGGGCTTTCTTAATTCCATCGTGGAAAATCTGGCCGGGCAGATCAGCGTGCGCAATATGACCCGCCCGGCGGCGAAATCATTAAAACTGGAAGTCACAGATTAGGGGTTATGCAAAGTGATTTGCGGTGGGGAATTGTTCGCATACAATTCAGGGTAATGGCCAATGGTGGCCCGGCAGGAGTAATTTGTGGCTGAAGAAAAATTTGATCTGGTGATTGTCGGTTCCGGCCCCGCAGGCTATGTCGCAGCGGTGCGGGCGGGGCAGCTTGGAAAGAAAGTGGCGTGTGTGGAACGCTGCGAGCTTGGTGGTGTATGTCTGAACTGGGGTTGCATTCCGACCAAAGCCCTGATCCAGGATGCGCACTTAATGCACCAGATGCATCGGGCTGCCAGCGATTATGGCATTACGGTGGGTACAGAGAAAATGCAATGGGATAAAATTGTCGCGCGCAGCCGTTCCGTTGCGGTAACCATGAGCAAGGGCATCGAATTTCTGTTTAAGAAAAACA
>JAJZVR010000247.1 GCA_021847065.1 Planctomycetota bacterium
CATCACCATTTTCCGCAGCATGGCGGCTGATAGCATCCCGCACAGTGGCTGCCAAGCCAACCGGATCAAGGCCAATTTCCTTGAATTGCTCCGATCTGCTGGCGTGGCGAATAAAGCGGTCCGGCAGACCGGTGCGTGTTACAAGCCGGCCATCAAGACCATTGGCCTGTGCATATTCCAGAACCGCGGAACCAAAGCCGCCCACCACCGAATGATCTTCAATCGTAATAATAGGCTTGCCTGAAGCGAATACCTGCTGGAGCATGGCACCATCCAATGGCTTGCAGAACCGGGCATCAATCACGCCCACGTTTAAGCCGTCGTTTTCCAGAAGTCTTGCCGCGGAAAGTGCCTGTAACGCCACTGAACCATACGCAATGAGCGTGGCATCATCACCGGCTTTCAGCACGCGCGATTTGCCGCCCTGTTTGCCGATGGTCCATGGAACCAATTCGCCCAGCGGTTCAGCCGGGCAATTATCCCGCGGATAACGAATTTGTACCGGGGACTCCTGGGCTAAAGCAAAATCCAAAGCCCCAATCAGGTCACGTTCATCAGATGGCGACATCAGCACAATACCGGGTTGACTGCGCAAAAAGGAGAGATCGCAAAATCCGTGATGCACCGCGCCATCATCACCCACCAGACCCGCGCGATCACAACAGAAAATCACCGGCAGTCCCTGCAGGCAGACTTCCTGAAATACCTGATCAAAAGCGCGCTGTAAAAATGTGCTGTACACGGCCACGACCGGACGCAGCCCCGCTTTGGTCATTCCCGCCGCCATCGCTGTGGCATGGCTCTCACAAATTCCAGTATCAAAATACCGATCGGGAAACAGCGGTTTGAGTTTGATCATGCCGGTGCCATCCGGCATTGCCGCGGTAATGCCCACCACATTGGCGTGTTTGCGGCACAGATTGGTCATGGCGTCGGCAAAAGCCGCCGTCCATGAGCGCCCGGAACCCTGATTCATTACCACCCGGCAGCCTTCCACACGGAAGGGCTTGGGGCTGTGGAATGTGGTGGGGTCTTCACACGCCCATTCATATCCTTTGCCTTTAATGGTTTTGATGTGCAAAACCGCCGGGGCATTGAGCGTTTTCAACTCGTTGAGTTTTTCCATCAACCCCGGCAGATCGTGGCCATCAACCGGGCCAAAGTACTTCAAACCGAGATCTTCAAAAATATGGCCTGGAGCAATGGCGTTTTTGATACCCTGCTTGACATGCACGCCGATGTCGCAAATCTGCTGGCCATAGGGTATCCGATCTAAGAGTTCCTGCACCCGACGTTTCACTTCGTCATAAGTCGTTGTGACGCGCAGATGTTCGAGATATCCGGCGAAGGCACCCTGTGGCTCGCTGATGCTCATGGAGTTGTCATTGAGAATAATAAGCATTTGGCGTTTGAGCGTACCGGCATTGTTCAAGCCCTCAAACGCCACGCCGTTGACAATCGACGCATCGCCGACGAATGCCACCACGCGCGTATCATGATTTAACAGCGCATCACCGCGCGCCATACCAACCGCCGTGCTGACGGCAGTTCCTGCATGGCCGACGCTGAAAAGATCATATTGGCTTTCACTGGGGTCGGGGAAGCCGCATACGCCGCCCATTTTTCGCAATGATGAAAACTTCTTATAACGCCCGGTAATGAGTTTATGCGGGTAGCATTGGTGGCCGACATCCCACAGCAGCCGATCACGCGGCATATCGAATATCGCGTGCAATGCCAGAATAATTTCTACGGTGCCTAAGTTAGGCGCAAGGTGGCCGCCGTTAGCACCAACTGTAGTCACAATAGTCTCGCGAATTTCCCCGGCCAGTTGGGTTAATTGATCCACCGTCAGGCGTTTTATGTCTGCTGGTGATTCAATGCCGTCGAGAAGTCGTTTCATTCTGAAGTTCTCACAAAACCTTAATACTCCGCTTTACGTATAGATGATATGCTAGCTGGGTTAGAAATGAAAGCGAAATATTATCCTGCTGGCTTGCGTATGCGGGGCATTGGCCTTATATCTTCGCCTTCAGGCGGTATTTTGAATAACAATTAAGCTGGAGTTGATGAATATGCGGATGGCGGCAGCGGTTGGTGGAATTTTCCTTTTGGCCGGTACGGCGGCGGTTGGAAATGTGGCCATGGCCGCGCCAACTGCCGTTAAAGAGCCCCCCCACCACGCAAAACAGGCCGTCGCGCAGGCGCACTTACCAAAATCCAATCCCAACGCCATATCGGTTGTGCACTCGCACATAACGATAAATAAAAAAGTCCTGCACTATACGGTCACCACCGGTTATCTGCCCATGAAAACCAATGGCAAAGTCCAGGCCAAGATTTTTTTTATTGCCTATACCAAAGACCCGAAGCCTGGAGTCAGCGCCGCCGCGCAGCGCGACAAACGACCTATTACGTTTTTATTCAATGGAGGTCCCGGAGCAGCTTCGGTCTGGCTGAATCTCGGCTGTGCCGGGCCTATGCGTGTCGAACTTACGCCCGATGGCAACGTCACGCCGCCGCCATACCAGCTTGTCGCCAATCATCAAACGTGGCTTGATGCGTCTGATCTGGTGTTTGTGGATCCCGTCGGCACCGGATTCAGCCATCCGGAACCGGGTGTGCCGGGCCAGAAATTTTATGGTGTGCAACAGGATATTGCCTCCGTGGCCTCTTTTATCCGGCTTTACACCACAATGTATCAACGCTGGGGTTCGCCGAAATTCCTGGCCGGTGAGAGTTATGGCACCACCCGCGCCTGCGGTCTGGCGGATTATCTTTCCGAACACGAGGGCATGACGCTCAACGGCGTGATACTGATTTCCTGCGCGTTGAATTTCCAGATTCTGGAACCCAACTTCGGCAATGACACGCCGTACCCACTATATCTTCCATCGTATACCGCCGCGGCATGGTACCACCATAAACTCGCGCCGGATTTGGAAAAGCATTTTCACCGCACGCTAAAAAAGGTGGAACACTGGGCCATTACGGATTATATTTCAGCCCTCGCCCAGGGCAGCAGCCTAACCACCGCGCAGCGTGATGCCATCGCCGCTAAACTGGCGCGATATACGGGCTTATCCAAACAGGAATGGCTGTTGGCTGATTTACGCGTCGGCCCCGGTCTTTTTGAACAATCGCTGTTGCGGAATGATCGCAAAGTCATTGGCCGCATGGATACGCGATTAACCGGCTACAATCCGAATCCTACCGGTGGCACAGCGTCCTATGACCCGGCGATGTCCCGATTCATTGCACCGTTTACCAGCGCTTTTGATCAGTATGTGCGCGAAGACCTGAAATATTGCAACAATCTGCCTTACAAAACACTTTCCGATGATGTCTATCCCTGGCACTTTGGTGGCGGCGGCATGGGCTTTCTTTATGTTACGGATAATCTCCAGCGGGCCATGATTCGTGATCCGTTTATGAAAGTGCTGGTATGCAGCGGCTACTTCGATTTAGCCACCCCCTTTTTCGGAACCATTTACACCATGGATCATCTGGATTTGAGCCGCAAGCTGCAATCCAACATTCACGAAGTGTTTTTTCGGGGTGGCCACATGGTTTATCATCCCGCCCCGATGCGGAACAAATTGGCCCGGGAAGTGCGAACATTTATAGCCAGTGCCAAACAATAATCTCTATGCGATCCATGCCCGTTTCCGCTGATGCGGATGCATCATGATTCATCGGCAGCCGGTGTGCAGACAAAAATCCGGCGCTTGGGAATTGAGCCATCGGATCGTTGCGCCGACAAACTTGAATGGCTGAATATTTTCTCCGGTGACAAAAAAAGTGCACGATTTATTCCGATAACAACGATAAAAACATTATTCGGACGTGGTGGAGAAATCCCCGGTTAAAAATCTCATGGCCGATGCGTTTGCCTCCGATAAAGGAATGGTGGCCTGCGCCATAAAACGCTTTGCTCCGGGCGGAGATGTTGTGCAGACCAAATTAACAGTTGCCGCAGCGCGCGGTTCCCGGCGCGCCGGGACATAAAAAAGGTTGGTGCCCTCATGGCTTTGAAAAGTGACCGAAAAGCTTCGCTCGAACGTCTGCAAGCCCTGGCGGATAAATCGACAGCCGTGAAGCTCATCCAGAACAAAGTTTTCGCGCGTGATGCGGAATACAGCGGAAGTCTGGCTCATGGGATGGAAAACACCACCCGCGGCTTGCCCTATCACCTGTTTTTACCGGCGGAAACCGCCCTTTCCCCCGAAGATGTGTTTCCCAATCTGCGTTGGGGAGGCAGAGCGATTATGATCTCCCCCAACCAACTGCTGGTCAATGAAATTGCGCAGCGCTTTAACCGCTGGGAAGGCTTTATCCTGGAAGGTCAGCCGCAGAGTGTCCGCACGCCAATTCTCGGCATGTCCATACCGGGGATGGGAAAACCGGTTTATTATCTTGTGGCCCGCAAGGTGCAACTGTTAAAACCCGGTGAATCCACCGAACGCTTTACCTACCATGTTCATCTGGGCCGCAAAGACATGGAGCGGGAAAAATATGTTGTGGTCAAACAGGTTCCCACGGTGGATCGGGTGGTTTCGCGACTGCGGTCCAAATTCCCGGACGCTTCGCTGGATGACATTCGCCGCCGTGCCATGAAATTCACCGAAAAAATATTCCCGGTTTTCCTTACGCGTGAAGCCGCGATGCTCAAAATTCTCCAGCGCGACCTGCCCAAACCATTTTGCGACCGCGTGCCGCGCTGTCTCGGCGTGGAGCATGATTCCAAAGGTTTTGTCCGCACGCTGTATATGAACTGGATGCGCAACGGCGGCGAAGGCCTGTCCCAGATAGATTTTGCCAAGCAGTCCTGTGAACTCCTGGCGGTGCTGCATGAAAAAATCGGCGTGATCCATCTGGATTTACGCCTGGACAATTTTGTCATTACCGAAAATGGTGTCGGCTTTATTGACTTTGGTTCGGCGGTGCGCGTGGGTGAAACATTCTCGGATAATTCCCTTTTGCATACGCTTTTTGAAGAGATGATGAAAACCTCCCAGATTCAGCGCATGCTCTATCACATGAGTGAAAACGGGCTGGTAACTTCCGATGTTTTACGCGGTGGATTGCACAAAGTGGATAAGGCTGTGGATTTATTTTATCTTGCCGTGCAGATGAATAAGCCGCATTCCAATCCGGATTTCAAAGGGCTGATTCACTTTAATCCCAAGAGCCTTGAGGCGCGGCATCTCAAGCGGCTCACCGACGAAATTCTGCGCCCGCCCGACGAAAATAATATTAAATATCGCACCGCACGCGATATTCTCACCGGACTTGAGCGTGTTACCGAAGAAGTCGCCGCCGGCCACGAACCTGAACCACTTCCGCCATCGGCTCAGGATGCGGCGGAAGAAACCATGGAAGAACGACCGCATCGCACCGAGCAACGCACCGTGCGTGCCGTGGGGTAGGTCGCGTTATTCGGAAATACTTTGTCGGCGAGATTTGAAAAATGCTTTCAATAATTCGGCGCAGGGTTCGGCAAGAACATCCGGCGTGATTTGCAGCCGATGATTTAATCGCGGATCATCGGCAATGCGGAAAAGCGTGGTCACAGCGCCGGCCTTCGGATCGCGGCAGCCAAAAATGACCCGGCGAATGCGGGCATTGACCATAGCACCGGCACACATCGGGCAAGGCTCCAATGTAACATATAGATCGCAATCCGTGAGCTGCCAGCGTTTTAATGCCGCACCGGCCTGCCTTAACGCAATAATTTCCGCATGGGCGGTCGGATCGCTGTCCGCCTGCCGCTGATTGCCACCCGTGCCAACGATTAAATGTTGACCATCTAGTTCCCGGACAATCACAGCGCCAACTGGAATTTCT
>JAJZVR010000248.1 GCA_021847065.1 Planctomycetota bacterium
CGGCTCCGGGGATATTGCTGCGCGCCCATGGGCACACAAACTGGCTCGCTTTGGGTGCCAGTGTGTTGTCAGCGATGCCAAACGTGCCAAATATCTCGCGATAGGTTCCCGCGAAGGTGCGGGTCAGATTGAAACCGTATGCCTTGAGCTCATTCAGGTAGGCCACGTAGTTGAAAGCCCGGTTAATGACCGCGCCATAATGCTCGCCGGAGGTGATCAGCACGGTTGGCTTGCCATGGAACAGAAAATAGTGGGAATTGTGGGGATCCAGCCGAATCGGCTCCGCAGCCGTGGCAAGTCGCGGAATGGACAGCAACAGCAGCAAGGCAAGAGCGGTCACAGCCCCGCATCCGAAAAATCGCGGGGCCTTCGTGTTCCTGATATTTTTCATAAGACGTTCATTTCTTGGCTTAATGCCATATATTTTTCCACCTACCTGATCCCCGGACCGCCCAGCGACCGTTAATTTCATTTTTATAACGCCTGGTAACGTGTTTGGTCAATCCAACTTCCAGTCGCGGGCAGGGCACACTCATATACAGACATGCGTATGGTTTTTCGTCACAGAGAGGCGAAATGGACACGCAATGGTGACATCCACCAATTACGCACTTGACCGATACATATGCATTAAAACGTACCTCATCATCCATAATCATTCACGTTTTTCACGCCGAAAGTTCATCCCGATCCATCGGGGCGATTGGCTTCATGTTTGTCGTCTTGTCCCGAATCCGAGAAATCAGCACAATTCTGTGGATCACCCTGATCCGTCGCATCAAAGTTTATCCCGAACACCCCCGCTCAAATAATTATGATCGGGATGGTAAACCAACTCCCCCACCGTTAATCCGTGTCATCCGCGAAAGAAGTTTATCCCGTGCGCGCCGGGACGGAAAAGCATTATCCACTCCCGGCAACGCCTATAGCCTTGTATCGAACTGTTCAGGCCAGCCTGAGCATAGTTCTTTGACAAGTGAATACTTCCAGCATCAATGGCGCAGGCAACGGCCTGGTCGAAGCTACGGTGATCGCTCTATCCCCCAACAAAACTCGACACCCGCGCCCCCGCTCTACTCACTACTTTCACCTTTCTCCGTTCTGTGGCGAAGCCCCCCCCCTTAAAACAACTTGAGTTTCTAGAGCACCTTGAACCAAACCCGCTAATATCAATGCTTCGCTCAACTTGCGCATCTTGGGCAAGTTGACCCGCTAACTTGGACATCTAGGGCAAGTTGAAATTCGCAAAAGCCTCCTAACTCCTAACTCCTAACTCCTGAATGCTGGCCCCGCAGGGGCCTTCAAAACGCCTTGGACCGCTTGGCCCCCTTGCCCCGGAATCCGCATTTGCTCCCTGTTGAGGCTGGAGGCCGAAATCTCCCGACACGTCGGGACAGGCCTTTTGCCGCAGGAGCCGGCTAATCGGGGCTCACCTGCTCACCTGATCACCTGCTCTGCGGCAGCAGCCGCCCCGGCGCGGTACTGAAAACTGAAAACTGAAAAACTGGCTGTAACCTGTAACCTGTCACCTGTAACCTAAAACCTCGGCAGCCGCCGCCGCTGCGGCGCAGATACTGCCACAGGCCCCGCCAAACTTTATCGTGGAAATACATTTGATTTTGCTCTAGGGGCGGTTTAGTCTGTTTTAATTGTTAGGCTCGTTGTGAGCTTTGCGGGCCGGAAGGCCGTGAACGGTTACCGCATTTCGAAGTAACCGCCAGCATGGCAGTGAAGCATAGAAAGAGGAGAAAATGTGAAAAAGTTAACCAACATGTTTCGCACGGCGGATGGGGCTAACTACGGGCTTACGTTTATGCTGGTAACCAGCCTTTTTCTCCTGTGGGGCTTGTTCAGCGGCATGATTGATGTGCTCAACAAGCACTTTCAAGACTCGCTCCATGTGACCAAAGCACAATCCGCCCTGGTACAGGGATCGTGGTATGGAGCCTATTTTCTTTTGGCGCTGCCAGCCGGCTGGGTGGCACGAAAACTGGGATATCGCGGCGGCATTCTCGCCGGCTTGATTCTGGCACTCGTGGGTTCTCTTTTGTTTATTCCGGCCGTGCGGATTCATGCGTCGGAAGTGATCATGTTCGCCGCATTTTTAAGCGCTTTGTTTGTGGTGGGTGCTGGGATGACTTTTCTGGAAACTGTGGCTAATCCGTACACCACCGTATTAGGGCCGGTGGAATCGGCAGTTTCCCGGATCAACCTGGCCCAAAGCTGCAACGCGATCGGCTGGATGCTTGGCCCCATCGTTATCAGTTACTTTATTATGTCCAAGACCGCGGTTGCCGATACCAGCAACAGCGCCATCTATTTGCCGTATTTGATCCTGGCCGGTTTGGTGGCCATCTTGATTGTGGCATTTCTCATTACACCGGTTCCCGATCTTCACGCGCCACAGGAAGAACATGCGCCAACACGAAAAAACCAGCACCCCCGTCCCCTGATGAAGGAAAAGCATTTTGTTCTGGCGGTGGCTGCGCAATTCTTTTATGTGGCCGGGCAAACCGGGATATTCAGTTTCTTCATCAATTATGTCAAAGATGACCGATATTCGCCCGCACTGCCGCTGTGGCTGGCATCGCGGCTGCCGGCCACGATGAAGTTTTCCCATGCCAATCAGTGGCATATTACCGAGTATGGAGCTGGAATTATGTTATCCGTGGCCTTTGGCTGCTTTCTGGCGGGGCGTATTTCCGGCAGTGCGATTCTGCGATTTTCCAAGGCGCACATTACACTGGGCATTTACGGACTCATCAACGTGGTGATGATGTTGCTGGTTTATCTGAATCTCGGCTGGACCTCCATTATCGCCCTGATGCTAAGTTATTTTTTCATGTCCATTATGTACCCGACAATTTTCGCTTTGGGCATTCGCGGCCTAGGTGAAAAAACGAAACTTGCCGCCTCTTGGATAGTCATGTCCATTGTTGGAGGTGCCATTATGCCGATGTTCATGGGGTGGTTGGCGGATCAATATTCCATGCGGGTTGGATTTCTTATGCCGCTGGGGTGTTTTGTGGTTATTATGTTTTACGGATTCTTCTGGCAGCGGTTTTTCCGGCAGGACATGGACCCGGAGGAAATCTCAAATAGCACGGCATACCCAAGCTAGCCGTGGAATTTATTCCGCGCCGTGCTGACCGGACGGCACGAAGTGCAGGTTCGCACCATTACTGTTGATTCTAATGGGATGGAAAAACGTAGATATAAACGGCGCTATACCCGCTTTGGCCGACATATTTTTGCCATCGGCTCCAACGAGCAGACCGCCCGACTCTGCGGCATCGCCGTTAACCGGGCAAAACTTTGGATTTATATTCTCGGCGGAGCCTTCTCCGGGATTGCCGGCGTACTGATGTTCTCCAATGAAAACGGAACCGGCGACCCCACAACGTCCAAAAACACGCCGCTTACGGCCATTGCGGCCGCCGTGATCGGCGGTGCCAGCCTCACCGGTGGACAGGGGTCAATCGTGGGAACCGTTATCGGGGTCATGTTCATCATGACCATTCGCAATGGCTGCGTGCAGATTAATCTATCCCATGGCGTGCAGAATATTGTCACCGGTTTGATTATCATCGTTGCGGTACTGGTGGATCGCCTGCGCAATCCAAAGAATAATTGATCGGCGGCAAAGCGGGCGATGGGACTCGAACCCACAACAGCCAGCTTGGAAGGCTGGCGCTCTGCCATTGAGCTACGCCCGCGAAAAAATCATGTTAAAAAGACTTATTTTCGATACATTTTAAAAAAGCCTTGGTTAATTGTTGACACAATTCTTGACACACTGGCAACAATTGGCAACAACAACATTTTTGCCAGCCATTGCGACTGACCGCCCTTGAAATCCAATGCTTTTGTAATTGTTTCCATAGTCAAGAATCTAGCAGGAGTGTTAAAAATGTCAAGAGCAGGTAGGCCGCCGGCCAATTATCGTGCGCCATGGGGAGAAATTATATCGGACTAAACCGCATGAATGATTCACGTTGGCGAATTATTAAAACTGGGCAAAAGTTCACTGAACATGACAAAACGTTAGTTGTCAAAAAGTTCAGGGAGCCGACCCAGCAACAGACACCTGCTGCAAATTAGAAATTTGTCGGCGGTCAAGGTTGAAAAGATATTCTGCTGCTCTGATACAACCAGGAAGGCAGGTTCCCTGGGCCATCATTGTCATCAGGTATTTTATGGCTGCCTACACCATCTCCAATACCAGCATATTCCAATCCACGAAACCCTGATGACTCAACGGAGCGCCTTTATCGGGATCATAATATTCGTTCAATGATCCGCTGGTTGCGAGGTCCGATGCCAAAAGTCGCAGAGTTTTATCCGCCAGATTTGCCGCCTCTGCCTTATAGCCATAGTTCTTCAGGCCCTTCCACACAAAGTAATTGGCAATAATCCAGATCGGCCCCAGCCAATTGCTGGGATTGCCGCTGCGCGCCAGAGAATACATGGTCTCCTGCTTGGATAGTGAACGCACGCCATACGCGGCATGGAACGTCTGATCATTGAGATAATGGAGTTTTACCAGATCGGCAGCCTGCTGCGGCGTGGCCAGAGAACACCACATAGGCAGAAAGCCGGTGAACATCTGTATCCGTAACGGCAGACATTGCCACGACATCGGCATGCCCTCCGCTATGCCAGGAAGCAATTCCGCGCGACGATCCTTACATTGTACATCCACCGTATAGTAAAACCGATCGCGTGAATCCCAACAATATTGTTGCATCCGCCGACCCTGTTCGTCCGCCTGCCGCGTTAAGTGTTTTTGATCTTGCGGACGATGGAGGCGACGGGCCAATTCCGCCGCTGCCCGCAGATCCTCATAATACAGGCTGTTAAGCAGCATATTGGCCGAGGAAAAGTAAGGGCGGCCAAAGGTGGTCGGGTCGTTGTCATCACCAATACCGACATCATCGCCCCATACGAGCAACCCGATTTTAGCCTGGTTTCCAAGTTCCCAGGAATCGTAAAAGTGCAGCAAATTTTCGAACTGGGGTGCCAGCCATTGCACATCCCCCGTCTGATCCGCCACCAGCAGCGCTAATTGACTAAAGACCGGCTTGGCCTGGTTATGAATATTCGGACACGTCTTTTTCAGGCACCCCAGCGGGTCGGGATTGGCCACATCAATCATGATGGCGATTCGTCCATCTTCCGATTGATGATCCAGAAAATTTAACAAACTTCCCTGAGCGTGGCGGCCAACTTGCTTCAGCAGATCATCATCACCCGTCAGGTGCGCCGTTTGAAAAAGCCCGCGACTGGTCCATAGCGTGTCCCAATCCCATAATTGCGTGGAATAAGCTTTCCCCGGCAGGCTGGGAGAAATGCTGGGATGTCGCAAAAGTCCCTGCGCCGGTCGCAACAGTTGCGGGGCCACCCGGTGGAAGTACGTCAGCAACTTTTCCGCTGCGGCTTTCCGAGCGACGGGAGATAGTATTGGTTTGCTATCCGGTGCCGTTGGGCCTGGAGGCAAACCGGCAGCTTGTGCGCCATTGCCGTTTACGCTGTCACCAAATGACGCAACACCGGCCATGGCCAAACCGGCCAGCAAATTGCGTCGTGATAATTTATTCATACAATGGATCCTTCGATAAAAAGAAACTTTTCTATTTTACCAGCCAATGGTTTGGAATTCGATAATCACTTATTCGGCATAGAAAAAACACTCAGTGATGCCACTTGCAATGCCACAGAAATGGCACCTTGTGCGCGATGACCCCTTACACCGGGTCGGAAATCACGATTTTCCGTTTCCAGGCCTACATAGATGGAATTGAGTGTCCAATTCCTCAAATGTTTCG
>JAJZVR010000249.1 GCA_021847065.1 Planctomycetota bacterium
GGATTTGGTGATGTTCTGCAGATTCACTGCGCGGCGGACGATGATGTGGGTGACGCCTTCCTGGCGTTGTAATTGGCCCCAGACTACCAGTGCGGTGCTGTGGCGCAGGTCCATGCGATAACGCTCGTAGATGCGCGGTTTGACAATCAGATTCACGGTGCCGGTTTCATCTTCCATGGTGATAAATAAAATGCCTGATGCCGTGCCGGGACGCTGCCGTACCAGCACCAGTCCCGCCACCGCCAAAGATGCCGCATCCGGATGGCGTGCGGCATCGGTTAATTCACGGGCGGCCACAATGCCGCGCTGATCCAGAATGGACCGGACAAATGACATCGGATGGGCTTTCAGTGACAACCCCACGCTCTGATAATCGTTTATCACCTTTTGCGATTCGGCAATGATCGGCAGACAGGCCTGCGGTTCGATCGGATTTAATTCATCGAGCAGAGGTAACGCTTCGGATTTTAATCGCCGAATGTGCCACAATGCTTCCTGCCGATCCAGTCCCATGGAACCGAATGCATCCGCCCGGGCCAGTGATTTTAAATCTGATATGGAACAGCGACTTGCACGCCGCAGTTCGGAAATGGATGGCATCGGGCCGTGGCGGGCAATGGCATCGGTTATTAGATCCGCACCGCTTTGATGCAGGCCCTGCACCATACGCAATCCCAACCGCAGTGTCGGCCCACCGGCATAAAGCCGGTGGCGCGCTGGGGACATATCGCCCGCTGCCGGTTCCAGTGTGCAATCCCATTGTGAGCGGTTCACATCCACCGGCAGCACGCTTACGCCGTGATTCTGCGCATCGCGGATAATTTGTGCCGGCTGATAAAATCCCATGGGCTGACTGTTTAACAGAGCGGCCGCGAAAGCCGCCGGATAAAAGCATTTCAACCATGCTGATACATACACCAATAACGCAAACGAGGCCGCGTGCGATTCCGGAAAGCCGTACTCTCCAAAACCTTTGATCTGCTCAAAACAGCGATGGGCAAATTCCTGTGTATACCCGTTGGCCAACATGCCAGAGATAATTTTCTCGCCAAACGCGGCCAGTTGATTGCCTTTGCGTTTCCACGCTGCCATGCTGCGCCGCAATGCATCAGCCTGTCCCGGCGAAAATCCCGCCGCCACCATTGCCAGCCGCATCACCTGCTCCTGAAACAGCGGCACGCCCAGCGTGCGTTCCAGCACCCCCCGCACCGCCGCGGATGGAAAGTCCACCGGTTCCTGCCCGCTGCGCCGGCGCAAATACGGATGCACCATGCCGCCTTGAATTGGTCCGGGCCGCACCAGCGCCACTTCAATGACCAGATCGTAATAACATCTTGGCTTAAGCCGCGGCAGCATGGCCATCTGGGCGCGGGATTCCACCTGAAATACGCCGATGGAATCCGCCCGACACAGCATGTCATAAACCTCGGTTGCCTCCGGTGGGACTGTGGCAAAGGTGATGGTCGCCGTGGCTGGATTTATCCGCTGGTTCCAGCTATTGACCAGATCAATAGCCTTGCGGATGCAGGTCAGTATTCCCAGCGCCAGAATATCAATTTTCAAAATGCCCATGGCGTCGAGATCATCTTTGTCCCATTGAATCACTGATCGGCCCGGCATGGCGGTATTTTCAATGGGAACCAGTTCGCACAGCGGCTGTTCGGTAATGACAAAACCACCTACATGCTGTGATAAGTGCCGGGGAAAGCCGATTAATTCGCCGGCCAGTTCCAGCACCTGCGCAATAATCGGATCTAATGGATTAAGGCCCAATTCCCGCAGTTGCTTTTCCCGGATCATGCCTTTTTCCCACCAGTCGCCGCTTTTGGCCAGCTTATCGGCACAATCCATGGACAATCCCATGGCCTTGCCGACATCCCTTAGAGCACTTTTGCGGCGATAGGAAATGATCTCCGCGGTAATCGCCGCGCGATCGCGACCAAAACGTTGGTAGATGTATTGAATGACTTCTTCCCGGCGTTCATGTTCAAAATCAATATCAATATCCGGTGGTTCGTTGCGTTCTTTGCTGATGAAACGCTCCATGAGCAGATCAATGCGTTGCGGGTCCACAGCGGTGATGCCCAGACAAAAACAGACCGCCGAGTTGGCGGCCGCCCCGCGCCCCTGGCATAAAATATTCTGTGATACCGCGAAGCGCACAATGTCATATACGGTGAGAAAATAGGCGGGATAATCTAATTCCTGAATCAAGGCAAATTCATGTTCCAGCCGGTGTTGCAGAAATTCCGGAACCCCATCGGGATAGCGCTGAGCGGCCCCTTGCCGGGTCAGATGGATCAGATATTGCATCGGGGTCTGGCCAGACGGGCATATTTCATGGGGATAGTGATAGGCCAGTTGATCCATGGAAAAACTTTTCGCCCGTCCCGCAATTTCGACAGACCGTGCAATGGCGTGCGGGTAATGTCGGAATAATTGTCGCATCTCCGCCGGAGATTTCAGATGTCGCTCGGCATGGGCGATGCGATGAAGGCCCAGTTCATAAATCGTGCAGCCCAGACGAATGCACGCCAGCACATCCTGCAGCCGCTGGCGCTGCGGCGTGTGATACAGCACGTCATTTACCGCCGCCAGAGGGATATCGGTACGGTTGGACAGGTCGGCGAGTTGCATAAGTCCATGGGTATCATCGCGGCCATAACGCCGACTGGCCGCCAATGAGAGTCGATCCTTATTAAAGACCGATTGTAATTGGATAAGAGTGTCGGCACATGCCGCATCAGGCCGGGAGGGCGGTATCACCACCGCCAGCAGTCCGGCTTGATGGGCAAATATATTCTCCAGTGTGATGCGATAAGAACCCTTGGCGGCTTGCCTGCGCCCCAGCGTAATGAGCTGGCACAGTCGGCCATAGGAGGCAACATCGGTGGGATATAACAGCACGCCGCAGGATTCCACGGTTTGAGATATGGGCGTTACAGTATCGATATGTATATATGTTCCCACAATCAGGTGTATGCCCGCCTGCTTGGCCGCGGTATGTGCCCGTACCATACCCGCCATCGTGGCATGATCCGTTAATGCAATGGCATCATATTCCAACTCGGCGGCCCGCTGGATAAGTTCCTCGGGATGGCTGGCACCATGGAGAAACGTGAAGTTGCTGGTGGTTTGCAGTTCCACATATTCCGCCGCCGTATCGGAGTTTCGCCGATGTGTCACCATCGGCTTGTAACGCTTTTCAGGCTGTTCCGGCATAATAATTCATATCTCAAATGCTCTGACTTCTACACCCACAATCCATGCACCCACCATTGTCCCGTTTCCATTTCGTGAAACACCCACAGCCATTGCCCGGTCTGATCCAGTACGGCAAAGTAATCTCGTGTGACCGCTGCGGCACCGGTCCACCAGGCCGTGGTTAAGCGTTCCGGCCCGATGACCTGCTGGCAGGTATAAATGTGGCCCCGCCATTGAATATGCCCCGGCGCGTTTTCCGCACCGCCTGTGATTACCTGCACTGGTTCAGGCGGGTCTAACAGCAGTGAGGGGCGTTGGGTGGTGATAAATCCGTCCGGTGGTGGTATCAGGCCGGCCGTTATTTCCAGCGTATTCATACGCATGGCCTGCTCGGGAATATGCGAACGTCCTGCCGCAACTGTGCCGATACGTGTGGCGGGTAGTCGTGTTCGCAAAATGTCCAACACCGGCGCCAGAGGTGTCATCGCATCATGGCACTGCCTTCTGGTGCAGGTATCGGCATGTAATTGTTCCATTGGCAGCAGATGTGTTTCCACCGCGCGGATGGTGAGAATTTCAATGCCGCCGGAAAGCCGCAGTTGCTCCATCCGCGGCCGGATGGCCGCCCATAGCCGGTCTGCGCGCCGCACCGCCTGTGCCAGAGCAATGGTGATGGTGGATGTCCCAATATCCGCACCCGCCACATTCACAGTCAGTAACGTGGTCCCCAGATTCCGTTGCGTTAATTCGTGTGCCAGGCGTTGAGTTAAAGCTCGAGCCGCCAGTAGAATGCCTTCCAGATTTTCCACCGGCCCATCCGCCCGCCATTGTGCCTCAGGGGCGGTGGATAAGGTGATCATCGCAGGCAATTCCATTCGGCGCCCCAGGATTTGATCCAGCCGCAGCAGCAATTCCGGCGGAAACCGGACCGCCAGTTGATCCCGAGCAATGGCCATCACCTCGGCCACGCACATAATGCCCACTTCCCGCAACGCTATCTGCGTGTCTACGCTGATGCGCAATGCCGCGGGCGGAAATTCTCTTATGGCCGCCGGAATATCCGCAGGATTGTCGATCCTCGCGGGAGTTGCCGCATAACGCGCCAGCGCCGTGGCACTGCCGATGGTCGGTGCAATGGCGGTACGGCAGGTGAGACTATTGCGCCGTAATATTCCCATGATGCGCCGAGCCAGCGCCATCGGACCACCATCAAGATGTTCCATGCCGCTGATATTTAATAGCAGCGAATCCGCACTCGGCTGCGGTTGATTACCGGGAAATGGTTCCACAATACTTACCACGGGAGAAAATCGCAACGCCCAGCGCGCCAGTTTTTTCAGCAGCCGCCGACTTGCCATACCATCCAATGGCATCATCATGACCTGCGGCACCAATGCCCGCGCTTCCGCGACCGCCATGCCCGGAAAAATGCCGCGTCGTCGGCATGTATCGCAACATCGTCCCACCACTTCCTGTCGCCTCTGAGACAGGAATAACAACAATGGTCCATGTGTCATGCCGGATATGAGTGTATTGGTCCGCCGTTGTTTCAACCGCATCGCCTGAATATCCCAGTCCGGCAGATACATACATAAAAACAGACTCATATAGCATTCCAAAAGTTAGGTATATGTTAGGTATAATATGGCAGTGTGTGTGATGTCAAATCAAACCGTTGAAATCGCCGTAACCCGGCGATTACTTGGGCAGCTTTCCAGAATGCGCTGCGGGGATTGGTATTTGCCATTGCAATTTGTCATTGCAGGTGTGTCAAGAAATATCAACTATGTTAAAATAGGCTCATTGCCCGCTCGGGTGGCGGAATTGGCAGACGCGCCGGATTTAGGTTCCGGTTCCGAAAGGAGTGCAGGTTCGATTCCTGTCCCGAGCAATTGGTTAGCCTTCATTGTCTTCGGTGATTGCACGGGTTGTACTGCCGCTGTATCCTTGCGGCCATTGGCTGAAATTTGGCCTTCGATCCGGAGATACTGAAATGGCGGAAAAAACTGCGAGTAAAAAACGTCCGGCCCGGCAGCAGATGCTGGAGGCTTTGGCGGAGAGCGAAAAGGCCGTTACCGAACGTCGTGAGGTTGCGGGAACTCCTGAAGAGAAACTCGCCACCAAGGCTATTGGGGAAGCGGTGACTGCGGCGGAGGAGCTTTCCAATCGCGGGGTGGTGCAGTCAATCGGGGAACTCAAATCCAGCATCGGGCGACTGCTGGGAGAACTCTCTGACCGGCTTGAAGAACAGGTTGCCCGGTACACGCAGGTGCAGCGGGCGATCATCGCCAAAGACAATGAACTCAAGGATATTTACGAAATACAGCGCTCCGCTTCGACGCTCACTGCATTGATTGATGCCCATGCGCGACAGCGTGAAAAAATGGAGCAGGAAATCACCGCAGCCAAGGAGCAACTTGAGAGTGAAGTCGCGCAGACGCGGGAATCCTGGGAGCAGGAGAAACGGCAGCGCGAAGCTGAAATAAAAGAACGCGATGTGGCCGAGCAGAAGCGCCGCGAGCGGGAGAAGGAAGAGTATCGATACAGTTTTTCGCGCGAACAGCAGCAGGCCAAGGATCAGTTCGCGGACCAGATGGCGAAGGCTC
>JAJZVR010000250.1 GCA_021847065.1 Planctomycetota bacterium
TGGGATGAATCAGCATGGTATTTTTTCCAATCCATCCCAGTCCCGCGCGCGTGGCCAACTCCCGCTCCAGACACGGCCCGGTATCGACATACGCACGGGCGGTAATATCCGTTGGAATCAAGGCCCGCACCGCACGTTCCAGCTTGTGCAGCAGGCCCGTAAAAATGCGATGGTAATCCCGCCCGGCGGCATACGAAGCGATTTTTGCTTCCACATTGGAAGGCCGCACAACGCTGCCGCTGGAATCGGAATATTCATCTTTCCCGGCATGCGGTAAGCGTATTGTTTCCGCAGACTGCGTGGTATCACCAACTTCCGCCGGGGGTTTACCGCGATCCTGATGATAACTCATGGCCACGCACACCGAACTAACCGCCCAGTGTAGATGCGAATGAATGTCGATTTTAGCAGCCTGCATCCGAGCCAGATAATCCATCGTGCCATGCCAGCCATGCGCAAAAAACTCGGCAATATAATCACCATGCGCGGAAGCCTGAACATCCGCAATTCCGACAAGATCAAATCCTATTTCACGGGCGGCATTTTTTATCGCCAGGGCAAGATCATGCGCTTGTAACATATTCACGCTTGCCGCAGCAATGGCCTCGGGGGCGACGGGCATATTTTGTCCAAGGCTGGTTTGCGGGACATCATAGATGTTTTTGGGTAATAACGTCATTGTCACAATTTTCAGGCGCGTCAACTGCTTTTCGGCGCTTTACCCTCGGGAGCGGCGGAGGTGCTTTCACCCTTGGGCACAATTTCAAGAAGATCATCGGGTGCCGGTTCACTGTCCGCTAAGGCCGCCTGTACCTCCGGATCGAGGTCCATGTGTTCCAGCGCCTCTTGGTTCATGCGGTCAATCGTGGGTGTGGGGATTTCCTTAATGTTGGGATCATGTGTGGTGGCAATCCAATAGCGTAACGCGAACCAGACGACCACCAGAATCGCCACGCCGCCGCCGACAAGTCCCGCCATGAATGTTTGTGACATCGCCGCTATGACCAAGCTGTCCATCACCGCATCTCCCGATCAAACCACGAATTGGCACAGCGGCTCGCGCCGCCGGATTTTACATGCCGCCATTATAACATCATCAGAGCACTTTTTCCCATTCAATTCGTTCCAGGGCTGGATCGCGGTGGCGTTCAAATTGTTGCGTGAACATCATGTGGTATATGCCATGGTTATCCAGCAGTTGTTCATGGGTACCCTGCTCGACGATTTTGCCTTCCACGAGCACGGCAATGCAATCAGCGTGCATGATGGTGCTTAAGCGATGGGCAATGACAATGGTAGTGCGATCGCGCATCAGTTCAACCAGCGATTGCTGGATAAGTTTTTCCGCCCGGGTATCAAGTGAACTCGTGGCCTCATCAAGAATCAAAATCCGTGGGTCAGCCAGAATGGCTCTGGCAATACTGATGCGCTGTTTCTGGCCGCCGGAGAGTTTGTTCCCGCGCTCCCCCACCGGCGTTTGATAACCTTTTTCCATGGCGAGGACAAAATCGTGGGCGTTGGCTTTTTTGGCGGCATCGATAATGTCGGACTCATTGGCGTTGCGTCGCCCGAATGCGATATTTTCCATAATGGTGCCGTCAAAGAGATAAACATCCTGCAGCACCATCGCAAATTGCCGTCGATAATCCGCCAGACGAATATCACGAATATCAACGCCATCAAGCAGAATGGCACCGGAGCGCACATCGTAAAACCGGGCGATGAGATTCACCAGCGTGGTTTTACCACTGCCGGAAGGGCCAACGACCGCCAAAGTGGCCCCAGCCGGAATATCCAGATTAATATGGTCAATGACCGTTTGATCAGGTTTGTAGCCAAAGGATATATCACGCAGCTCAATGTGAGCCAGCGGATTAGCCACGGCAATGGCCTTTTCCCGATCAGGCATATCCGGGGTTTGATTGAGCACATCACAGACGCGGTCCAGTGAACCGAGATTCTGCTGGAGATTTTGCAGCGAATCAATCATCTGCGTAATAGGCCCCAGGAGCATGAGGCTGTAGGTTTCAAACATCACCAGATCGCCGACCTTGAGTTTTCCTTGCAGCACCAGCTCGCCACCATACCAGATAATGATAATGCCGATGGCGGGCACAAAAATCGACCAGCCCGTGGCCAGCAATCGTCCCAAAATGGAAGTGAAATATTGCTTTCGCACCAGCAGATATTGCCGGGCGCCAAATTCTTTATGTTCGCTGCGTTCCCGCCGAAAACTGCGGACCACCCGAATGCCCGAGAACAAATCACTGACTCGTGAAGATAGAATACCGCGATCATCCTGTATGTTCCGCCACATGGGCCGCAGCCGACGGAAAATAAAAAGGTGAATCAGCACCAGGGGTGGAATCAGCGATGCGGCCACTGCAAAAAGTTTCCAGTTCGTGGCAATCAGAATCAGGAGAATGCAAATCATGCGGAATATGGCACCCACCGGATTGACAATCGCATTCTGCACGCCGCCCACGACCTGATCAGTATCACTCATCACGCGGCTTATAATTCCGCCGGTGCGATATTCCGCCAACTGGGATAACGGCAATTGCGCCAGGTGCTCATGCAGGCGCTGCCGAAGTGATGCGGCCAGGCGATAATTTAATTTTTGCGAGGCAAGCACACGAATCCAGGAAATGCTCACGCCAATAATTTCCGCGGCAATCAATGCCAGCACGAGTGCCAGCAGTCCGTGGGAAGGCGAATCGGAAAACCAATGCCGCAAATTACCGGGTGACAGATGATGAACAATCGGCAGAGGTTTATGCACAAAGACATAATCAATGGCCAGCTTGAGCACATACGGCGGTGTCAGGGCGACAACCGAGCTGACAATCGCTACAGCCATTAATGCGAATACAGCACCATAGTACCCGCGCAACATGACCCGATATTGCCCAAGCAAATGCCGCTTGGAATATTTGAAGGTATGCTTTTCTCCCGATCCGCTGCCCATGGAATGCCGCCCGCCCTGCCCGGCCGGCGGATCAATGCGCGGCGCATCCGGGTCTATGAGCCGATCCCCTTTTAACAACCCCTGCCGGAGTTTTTGACGGAATTCCTTAAATCGCGCGCGGCTGGACTTCATCTATATTTTCGCCTGACAGAAACTTTACACCTCGCATTATAGCCGCCTGTGAACAAAACAATCAGTCCGGAATGTCCGTCCGGAAGTCGGAGTCGATTGCGTGCGGATCGCTGGCAGCGTGCGCCTGTCGGCTGGTTTACCATCACGATCCAAACAGACTGTTATCTTCCAGCACCGGGCGTGCCGGCGGGCTAAGCTTCAGATGGCCATAACCGGCGGCGGTGAGTTGTCGGCCCTTTGGCGTGCGACGAATAAATCCAATTTGCAGCAGAAATGGCTCAATAACATCTTCCAGTGTGTCGGATTCCTCTCCCATGGTGGCGGCCAGAGCCTCAATTCCCGCTGGGCCGCCTTCATAATCTCGCGCCAGCACCTGCATAAACCGGCGATCCAGCGCATCAAGCCCCTGCTCATCAATAGCTTCAAGCTGCAAAGCTTCCACGGCAATTTGGGGCGTTAGTTTCCCCTCGCCACGAACCAGGGCAAAATCCCGCACGCGCCGCAATAGCCGGTTGGCCACGCGTGGAGTGCCGCGCGCTCGGCGGGCCACAAGTTCGAGGGCTTCTTTCTGAGCCGGCAGATCCAATACCCCGGCCGAACGTGTAGCGATCTGCAAAAGATCAGGCAGATCGTAATAATTCAAATGATGCACAATGCCAAACCGTGAACGCATCGGCCCGGAAAGCAGCCCCGCCCGCGTGGTGGCACCGATGAGCGTAAAGGGCTGAATTTCCATGTGCAGAGAATTAGCGTGTGTGCCGGAACCCATGACCACATCAATACAGAAATCTTCCATGGCGGGGTACAGATATTCTTCCACTGCGGCGGGGATGCGGTGAATTTCATCAATAAACAGCACATCACCGCGTTGCATATTGGTTAACATGCTCACGAGTTCTGTGGGCCGCGCCAGCGCCGGACCGCTGGTAATTTTAGGAATCGTGCCGTTAAGTTCTGAGGCAATAATATGAGCCAGCGTGGTTTTTCCCAATCCCGGCGGCCCATGCAGCAGAACGTGCTCCATGGCTTCGCCGCGCTGTCGGGCCGCGGCGATGCTGATTCTGAGCTTTTCAATTAATTCGCGTTGTCCGATGTAATCATCAAGCTTTTTCGGGCGCAGCGTGGGCTGACCCGGAGCGGGTGGCTGGTCTTCCGGAAGGGCTTGGGTTGTAATGATCCGTTCACGCGCCATTATCCACCTGCCTTAAGCCGATATGCGGCTTTCATAATGCTGGCGGATGTCGCAAGGGTTGGATCCGCCCGGCATGCCCGATCCACCCAATTCTCCGCCTCGGCGGGACGCTCGCCGAGAGAAATCATGGCTTCAATGGCTGCGGTCTGTTGATCCGTCCGGGCGGCGGGGGCACTGGGGCCGCCGCCGGCAAGGGCAAACTGATCCACTTTGCCCGAAAGCTCCGCGATAATCTGCTCAGCGGTGCGTTTGCCGATTTCCGGAAGGCTTGTAAGAAATCGTGTGTCTTTCTGGTTAATTGCGGTGGCGATGCGTTCGACACTTTGGGCCAATGCGCGTAGCGCCCGACGGGGGCCAATGCCTTTTACAGTTATAAACTGCTCGAAAAAATCTTTGTCCTGTTGGCGCATAAATCCGATCAGGCGCGGCGTAAGCTGACCGAAAGAGGCGTTACCCTCAAGATAATGCAATGTAACAAAGGTAATTCTTTGCCCGATATGCCGCTGCAGATCGACAATATCCACCGCCGGCGCAAGCACCTCATAGCTGATATCCCCAATTGAAACAATCGCTGCGGTCTCGCTGACCGAATCGACGCGACCTTGAATTCTGGCAATCATGCGTGGGCCAATCCGTTGAAAATTCCATCCGTGCCAATCCCGGCGCGCCGGGATGTTACAACGGAAGCAGTATACCCGCATCCGGAATTGACCGTAAGCATGGCGGCCGACATGGCGACAGAAATCAGGCACGTGCGGCACGAAGGTGCACAACGCCACGATGAATATCCACGGCGAATGCGGCAATTTGTATTTTTCCCGCCTTACGGCCAGCGCGTACCAACACCATGCACAGGCCATTAACACTACATCGCAACATTGGGCGGGCCGCGACTGCGGCGGGCCGCCTTCGCCCTGAAAGGTTGGCCGGAAACGCCCCATGGCACCACATGAAGTGGATCGGCCACATTAAGCCAGACATGCCGATAGATGCCGCCGCCCGCATAGCACCAGCCTTCACATTTTCGGGGATCCACAATATCGCCGCTTGGCACTCAATGGCATTGGCATCAGCCTGCAACGGCCACGAGTTCATAGTGGTGCGGCTTGGGTTTGTTGGCCTTGAATTCCTGCTCGGCAATGGCATTGCCCAGTTTATTCATCGCTTTGACGACACCCGCAACCGCCCGCGCTGCGGCCGGATCATTTTCCGTGGTCACCGGCAAGTTCGGCTTTGACCATCCCCAATTCTCGATCATGGTTTGCACGCCATGCCAAGCTACAAAATGGTTCTGGATTTCTTCCCAGACAATATTATTTACGTGATACGCCTGCCGGAGCATGGGCGTGAAATAACGGGAAAGATTGACCCCCGCCGAGAGTTGTTGGGGGGTAAATTCACCGATTAATTTACCATCAATCAACAGCTTGTAATGCGATGCCGACAGGCCTTTTACCGTCAGCATTTCCCGATCCAACTCATGCGTAAAACCGGAAAGCTTGTCAAC
>JAJZVR010000251.1 GCA_021847065.1 Planctomycetota bacterium
GAAGCCATGCTGGCTGCCGACCTCATTGTCGACGCAGCTAGTGAGCCGGAAGTGGAAGAATTTGTCGATGAAGAATTATTCGTCACGCACGTAACGGATCGCAGCGAGCGCGTGGAAACAACATCCGTTGAAGTCATTGCGGTTGAAGCCCCTAAGTCCCGTGCGCCAACGCCGAAGAAAAAGCCAAGAGCCGCAGTGCGTAAACCGGCGGCTAAAATCGTCAGCAAGGTGGCCGCGCCTGCGAAAGCGAAAGTCAAAGCCAACGCCAAAGCTAAGGCAAAAGTCAAAGCCCCGGCGAAAGCGTCCGCCAAGCTCACGGGCGGCGCGAAGCCCTCCGGTGCCAAACCTGCCAAGGCCAAGCCTGCCGCTGGTAAACGGCCCAAGGCAAAAAAGCCGCTCAAGGCCCAAGCCGCCAAGGCCGCCGCCAAAAAGACCGCTGGTAAAAAAGTCCTTGTAAAAAAAATCGCGGTCAGCAAACCGGTGGCCAAAAAAGTTGCGGCGAAAGCGGCGGCGGGGAAAAGTCGCGCCGCAGTGAAAAAAGCACCCAAAAAGGCGATGGTAAAAGCTAAGAAAAGGTAACTTCTGATGTCCATTGAAAGTCTTTTACGGGAGAGGTTTTCGCGCGCTATCGGCTTGGCATTCGGTTCGGAATTTGCCGGCGAACCGATGGTTAAAGCCGGAGATCCAAAATTCGCGGATTACCAGTGCAACGCTGCCATGGCGCTATCGAGGCAGTTGGGCCGCCCGCCACGTGAAGTCGCAACTGAAATTCTCCGCCATGTGCAACTTGCCGATGTTTGCGAACCGGCGCAGATCGCCGGTCCGGGATTTATTAATGTCCGAATCAGTACCACCTGGCTGGCCCGGCGGCTTGCGGAACTGTTTACGGATTCTGCATCCAAGGCGCGGGGCGGTGTGGCCCGAGCCGCACAAAGTGCCACGGTCGTGGTGGATTATGCCGGCCCGAATATTGCCAAGGAAATGCACGTCGGACATTTACGCAGCAGCATTCTTGGAGACGCCATTGCGCGTACGCTGGCGTTTGTCGGACATCGTGTGGTAAGGCAAAATCATGTCGGAGATTTTGGCACGCAGTTTGGCATGTTGATTCGTCATGCTAAGGATTTAAAACTTGATACCGGTGAAATGCCGCAGATTTCCGATCTGGATTCATATTACAAACAGGCGGCCCAGCGCGATAAATCCGATCCGCAATTCGCCGTTGAGGCCCGGCAGGCAGTCGTGGCGTTGCAAAGCGGCGATTCGGAAGCATTGCGGCTTTGGCACTGGATACGCGATGAGAGTCGCCGTCATTGTCGGGAAATTTTTGAGTTTCTGGGAATTACGCTGTCGGAAGCCGACGAGCGTGGCGAAAGCTTTTATGCCGACCGCCTGCCGCTGGTGGTGCAACGGTTATCCGAAGCACTGCCGATGGGGGGAGACGGGCCGTATACTGGAACGTCCGACATTTTTCATCCGCAGCGTCAGTTGGATGCCAATGGTCTTAACGTTGATGGCACTGTGGAAGCCTCTGAGCCGCAGATTGTGACCAAGGCTTTTGTGGCCGAATCCCAGGGTGCACTGTGTGTATTTCTGCCGGGGTTTGTGGATAAGGATAAAAAGCCGTTGCCCCTGATCATTCGCAAGGGCGATGGGGCATATTTATATGCCACAACAGATTTGGCCGCGCTGTATTTCCGAATTATCGAGGAAAAAACCACTCCTGATCAGACCGCCCCGCTGGATCAGAATTGGCATGCCGACCGGATCATCTACACCACCGATGCCCGGCAGGCACAGCATTTTTCCATGGTCTTTGACACCATTCGCGCGGCGCACTGGGATATTAATCCGGTGACAAAACTTCCGGTGGTTCTGCAGCATGCGCCATTCGGGTCGATTCTCGGTGAAGACGGAAAACCGTTTAAGACGCGTTCCGGTGAATCGGTAAAGTTGCGGGAATTATTGTATGAAGCGGTGCAGCGTGCCGACGCTGTCGTTGAGAAAAAAAATCCTGAATTGCCGATTGCGGCCCGGCAACTCGTGGCGCGGGCGGTGGGCATTGGCGCGGTAAAATATGCCGATCTCCGGCAGGACCGCATAACAGATTATCAGTTTGTCTGGGATAGGCTCCTGGCGCTGGATGGGAATACTGGTCCGTATCTGCAATATACGTTTGCGCGTATCCGCAGTATTTTCCGCAAGGCTGGTGAAGTGCCCGCGACGGCTGTAACGATCATGCTGGAAACGCCCCAGGAACGGGATGTGGCGCGGCGTATTTTACAATTCAGCGATGTGGTACTGGCGGTATTGCAGGACCTTAAACCGCATTATCTATGTACCTATCTGTACGATTTATGCGGCTCATTTTCCGCCTTTTATGAAAGCTGTCCGGTGCTCAAAGCCGCTTCTCCGGAACTTCGGCAAAGCCGCCTGGCATTATGTGATTTAACCGCGGCGGTGCTCAAGGTGGGCTTGAGCGATTTACTGGGCATGGAACTGCTGGAGGAAATGTGATCCTGCCGCCACAGCTTCCACGCCGTTGTGCAGCGCTCACCTGTTCCCGCAACCGGTCAGGCGGCATGATATGAAATACGTTAACCTCGCGCTGGTGGGGTGCGGCGATTTTATGGTGCATGCCCACGTGCCGCAGTTGCTGCAGGTGCCGGAAATCCGTGTTGTTGCGCTTTGCGATTCCCGGCCCGGAGTCGCGGAAAAATTACGGGTACAGCAATTTCATGATGATCCAAAAATCCGGATATATGCCAAGTGGGAGCAGTTGCTGAAAAATAAGCCGCAGGGGCTTTGCGGTGTATTGTTTGCCACGCCACACCATCAGCATTTTGAGCAGTGTTCGGCGGCACTGCAGCAGGGGTGGAATGTGCTGGTGGAAAAGCCCATGGTAACCAATTCGACCCACGCACGGGCTTTGGCTGAGCTTGTGCAGAAAGGCGGATTGCAGTTACAGATTGCCTTTCAGGCTCCATTCAGTGCGGAATATGGCTTTATTAAGGAATTGCTCAATCGCGGTGCCTTGGGTGAATTACAGACGGTTGCCGGAATGTGCCATCAGGCTTGGAAATCATCTACCTGGGATACCTGGCGGCAGCAGCCGGAATTATCCGGTGGCGGATTTATTTATGACACTGCTTCGCATCTGCTTAATGCGATCACTTGGCTGGTGGATCGGCCCGCACTGGAAGTATTCGCCTGGCTGGATAACAAACTTACCAGCGTGGAGATTAACGGCACGATTTCCATTCGCTGGGAAAAATATCTCATTGGTTCTGTGACCGCATCAGGGAATTCTCCCGGCTGGCAGGAAGGAATCTGGCTGGCTGGAGATAAAGGGCGGGTGGTAACAGGAATTCATGGCGGGCGGCTGGAATATTTTGACCGTGACGGCGGCCTGGTTTCGCATGTGCGGCCCAAAGACCATCATCAAACGCCGGTGCAGAATTTTGCGTTAAGTCTGCTGGGACTCCAAGAGCCGCGGTGTCCAGTACGTTTCGGCGTATTAAACAGCCAACTCATGGACAGCATTTATCAAAGTGCCCGTGAAGGCCGACCGGTAAAAGTGGGCGAAATAAGTTAGAGTCGGCTGTCAGGAGGCTTGACAGACTTTGTGAAAAATAGTACAAAGGAGGGTGTTGGTGGATGGTAGCGGCCATGGTACAAAATGAGCCGATGAAGGAAACAAAATCCGGCGGCGCTAAATCGGCGTTGGATCGTCTGGAACGTCATGCGACCAATAAATTAAATGGCGCGTCATCGGTGCCCTCAACAGGCCAGGAAAGTCCCGCGGCGCGGGCGTCGGGGTTACGACGATTTACCTCGATGGGGGTTGAATTTCTGGCGGTGGTGTTGATTTTTGGCCTGATTGGCCAATGGATTGACGGCAAGTTCCACTGGCATGGCGTGGCAACGGTCGTGATGATCTGCATTGCGGTGATTGGAGATTTGTATCTCCAGATCAAGATGCTGCTGCATACGGATGGCAAGTCGGCGGGCAAAGCCGGCGGGATGGATTCCAAAGAAGTTTCTCAGAAGGGCAATCATTCGGATGACTGATCAGGCGGAAATACCTGCGATTCGCAATTCCTGGCTGCGGCTGGGATTGGCTATTACGCCGCTGGTGGCAACCGGCGCGGCGATGGTGTTGGCGATGCTGATTATGCCGCTGCTGCATCGTCCGCTGTATATGCGGGAGATGCTGGCGGCGGGTCTGGTAAGCGTGGTGGTGGGGCTGCTGGCGGTGCTGCCGATGGTGGTGCTTATTGGCCGCAGTGCGATATTGTTGTTGCGCTGTGCGGTACTGGCGAATATGACGCGGCTGGTGGGCGTGGCGCTGGGGGCGATTATCGTGATTGCGATGGCACCGGTGCATTTGCATAAAACGGTGGTGCTGCTATGGCTGGCGGCGTTTTATTTTGTGTTGCTCATTGCTGAAAGTGTAGCGTCTTCGTGGGTGATTAAACACTCGAAAGTATGATGATCATACGGGTGTGCGTCGGATGACACGCAGGATTGTTTTATAGCGTTCGGCATTGACGCCGGGCGTGTTTTAGGGTAAAAGTTTTGGCCCGAATCAGCTCTGGCGGGTTGGTATCGGGACGAGAACCGCAATCGGATTGAAAAACTTATGGTTTTTATGCTGCCCGATGCCATCAGACCATGTGGTCTGGCTAAGATTGATGTCCTGAATGGGACCGTTGCGCATAATTTATATTCCAAGCCGTTGTTTCATCTATTTGGTCAAAGCTTTTATTTTACCAATCACGTACTGATGCTGCTGTTGTCCGCGGGACTGATGCTGGTAATTTTTCCGACCATGGCGCGGCGAATGAAAACCAAGCCCGTTCCCAAGGGATTTCGGAATTTCTTTGAAGCGCTGCTGGTTTTCCTGCAACGCGATACCTTTGAACCCATGCTGGGCAAGTGGGCGGCAACATTTACGCCATATCTGTGGACGGCATTTTTCTTTATTTTGTTCGCTGATTTGTTCGGAATGTTGCCGATTGATGAATTAATTCAACTTTTTAATGACGCTTTTGGTACGAACATTCGGGAATTTTGGGGCGGGGCAACCGGTGATTTAACGGTGACCGCGACATTGGCGGTGTGCACCTTTTTAGTCGTGCATATATCTGGTTTGTCAGAATTTATCCGAACGGCGCGGCAACGCCATACACCGCATATTCGCACTGGTCATGCGGCCTCGGACACAACCCCGAACGAAGCAGCGGAGCATGGAACGGCAACGCGGGCGTGGCCGGTGGCGGCGGTGGTGGGTGTGGCCAAATATTTGAAGCACATTGTTCCGCCGGGCGTACCGTGGGTGATCTGGCCGCTGATGTTTGTGCTGGAGCTGCTGGGGACATTTGTCAAGCCGCTGGCTTTGTGCATGCGGTTGTTCGCGGTGATGATGTCGGGCCCGCTGGTGGTGGCGGTTCTGGTGAGCATTATATTTTCGTTCGGCGGTTATTTTATCCGGACGGTTACGGGCGTGCCGGTGGTTTTATTCGGTACCGCGTTTGAGGCTCTGCACCTGCTGGAGGCGTTTCTTCAGGCGTATATTTTTACGTTGTTAAGTGCGGCGTATATTGCGGAAGCGATGTCGGCTGAACATTGATGGATTGTTATGCGTCGCAGTGTGGCGGCGTGATCATGGACTATAGAAGGTTTAAGGCAACAGGAGTTTTATCAAATGGATCCAACAACAGTACAAACCGGGCATGTG
>JAJZVR010000252.1 GCA_021847065.1 Planctomycetota bacterium
CAGCCTAATGCCCCGTGCTGCCGAAGCCGCCGGTGCCGCGGGAGGTTGATGACAGGTGTTCGGGAGAATCCACCTGCTTCCATGCGGCGCGCGTAACCGGGGCGATAACCATCTGCGCGATGCGCATGCCGCGCGTGATTGTAAATGGCTCGGAACCGAGGTTAATCATAATGATTTTTAATTCACCCCGGTAATCCGCATCAATGGTACCGGGTGAATTCGGCAGCGCGATCCCATTTTTCAACGCCAAACCTGACCGCGGGCGAATCTGTGCCTCATGCCCGTCGGGAATCGCCATGACAAAACCGCACGGAATCAACACCCGCTCCAGCGGCGCAATCGCCACCGGCTCAATCACCGCCGCCTGTAAATCCATGCCCGCACTATGCAGCGTCTGATACAATGGCGTGTCCAATCCACGGCCATGTGGAAGCCAGGCGATTTCAATGATTGCATGACTATTCACGTACCAACTCCTGTCATTAAACCGCACGTCCTGCGGATGCAATTATTTCAGCAACGCCACCCAGCGGGAAAACACCTCACCCCCGATGCGTTCCAGCTCTGCGCCATATATGGGCCACTGATGTAAAATATCCCCTCCGGATACACCCGCCTGATCTAACTCGGCGCGAAATTCTTTGACCATGCGATCAATCTGCGGGTAGGTCAATTCCAGATGGCAAAGCAGACCATACGCACTTTTGCCATAACGAAAGGCCTGTAGAGCCGTCATATCCGATCGCAGCAAAGGCACCGCCCCGGCAGGCACGTCAAAAATATCGCCGTGCCAGTGCATGGCCATCAATGAATCCGGCAGCGCGTCAAAAAGCGTATCGCCCCTGGCAGCAGGTAACTTGGAAATCGCATGCCAGCCAATTTCTTTCCGCGGCCCGGGAAATACCTGCGCCCCAAGGGCCGCCGCCAGCAATTGGCTGCCCAGACAAACACCCAAGATCGGCTTGTTGCGCTCCAACGCCTGTTTGATCAGTCGCAGCTCATCTTGGATAAATGTATACGTCGCTTGTTCATACACGCTCATCGGGCCACCCATGACAATCAGACCCGCATAGGAATCCATGTCATCGGGCACACTTTGGCCGGCAAATAATTCAAGCGTAACGCTGCCGCGGTTCGCCCGCTTTAAAGCAGCCGCGATATTTCCCGGATGCTCACACGCCGCGTGCTGAAGAATCAGTATTTCGCCGTTCACAAACGCCCCAAATGCTCTTATCGTGCCCCAGCCACGACGGGTTCTCGCGTGTGCTGCACGGCTGAAACATTGCACTCCAGATGCGGCAGCGGATACTGCCGGGTGAATTCTGAAATTTCACCACGAATGCGCCCCAATGTCTTTTCTTCGCCGGCGCTGGAAGCCGCACGATCAAACCACTCCGCCACCTTTCTCATCTCCGGCTCTTTCAAGCCGCGGGTAGTTAATGCGGGCGTGCCTATACGAATGCCTGATGTTTCCATCGCTTTGCGCGTATCAAATGGAACCATATTCTTATTGACAATAATTCCCGCCGATTGCAGCCATAGCTCAACCGCGGCTCCAGTAAGATTGGCATCTTTGGCGCGCAGATCAATGAGCATCAGGTGATTATCCGTCCCGCCGGAAACGAGGCGATATCCACGGCGGGTTAATTCTTCGGCCAGCACTTGCGCGTTTTTTATAATCTGCTGACAATAGACTTTGAATTCCGGCTTGAGCGCCTCGCCGAACGCCACCGCCTTAGCCGCGATAATATGCATCAGGGGGCCGCCCTGTAATCCTGGAAATACGGCAGAATCAATTTTTTTTGCCCAATCCGCCTTGCACAAAGTCATGCCGGAGCGCGGGCCACGCAGGGTTTTATGTGTAGTCGTGGTGACAAAATCCGCATGTGGGACCGGGGATGGATGCAGGCCCGTGGCCACAAGCCCGGCGAAGTGCGCCATATCCGCCATCTGCACGGCGCCAACTTCCTTGGCTATTTCGGCAAAGCCCGCAAAATCCCACACCCGGGGATAGGCGCTGGCTCCGGTGATAATTAATTTGGGTTTATGTTCAATCGCCAATTTGCGAACTTCCGCCAGATCAATGCGTTCGGTTTTAGGATCCAGCACGTAATGGACGGCTTTGAACCATTTGCCGGAAAGATTTACCGATTTACCGTGTGTGAGGTGGCCGCCATGATCCAAATGCAACCCCATGATGGTATCGCCCGGGGTCAGCGCCGCCAGAAATACCGCCTGATTTGCCTGCGAACCGGAGTGCGGCTGCACATTGGCATGATCACAACCAAATAACTGCTTGGCCCGATCACGCGCAAGGTTCTCCACCACATCCACATATTGGCAGCCGCCATAATAGCGTTTACCGGGATATCCCTCAGCATATTTGTTGGTCAGTGGCGTAGCGGCCGCAGCCATAACCGCCGGTGAAACGTGATTCTCACTGGCAATAAGTTCCAGTGTAGATTCCTGCCGCCCCTGTTCATCACAAATCGCCTGCCACAATTCCGGGTCTTGTTTCGCTATTGGATTCATCCGTATTACCTCAATTCCATCTTAGGCACATCACTTGCGCCCGAAAAAGGAATTATAGCCACAGATTGCTTCCGATGCGAAGCGACGGCATCAGAAACTCACCGCCGCGCCGACCATCACGGTTTGGGCAAATTGCTTCTTATCACCAATTTGCGATTCGTAATTCGCGAACAACGTTACGCCATGACAAAGACTGCCATTAACGCCCAACCCCATTAATGCCGAATCGCGGGATGGCGAACCGGTTTGAAATACAAACGAACCGCTGCCCAAACCATTAATACTCGACGTGATCGCCCGGCCTGAATTCAAGAATTCATGCTGCCAATACGCATTCAGGCTGATCCCCAGCGTTGGACGCGTCATGGATGTGTTATCCCTGAAATAGCGGGTTGAAAGAACCGTGTACTGGCCTTGAAAGCCGATGAGAGACCGCAGCGAATCAACATGCTGGTTCCCGACCGTCATGGCAAAAGGACTGCCGGTTTCACTGAAACTGCCAATGTCCGCATGGGTATAACCTACGCCACCGGCCGGCCCGATTTTCAGATGGGAAGTAACCGGGAACAGATATCCGCCCAGCGTGGCGACATCATATTGATTGCCTGCAGGCTCACCGGTGGCGGTGGATGCCGAACCAGGAATGCCGATGTTGCGGTCAATCTTGTAGTCGTTATACGTGTATGACACCATGGCATCGACGAAAATATTTTTCTGACTATATCCGGCAAACAGCCCGGGCGAATAGCTTTCAGTGCTTTGACGAGAGCCGGCGGAATCCAACGTTGTGCCCGAGTACATCCAGTTGAACATACCACCCACGAGAAAATGTTTGTTGAGCCGGTAATCCACACCGGTTAACACCCCGCCGCTTTCCAGATGCTGCGCCGACTGCGCATCGGTGGTTCGTGGCAGACGTTCTAAAACCAGTTCCCCCGCCGCAAATCCGGACCACTTTCCTATCGCCGCATTCGAGTTTGACGTGTCGGAAGTATTCATGGCATCCATATAATTGACTGAACTGTCAGCCATCTCACCGGTAATATTCATCGCTGATTCCAGAGACTGGGCAAATGGATCCTGCTGACTGGTCTGCAATAAAGACAAACCACCCATGTTAAATCCCGGATTGGTAAAGCTGTTGGAAATTTCCGAAAATACCTGCTGACTGGCAAAGACACTGTTTTGGATTGATGCGTTGGCCAGGCCGCTGTAAATGCCGGGTGTCATTTCATTTAATACCTGCGCCACCCCGGCGGAAGTCAGCGAACTCATTGAGATCAGCAAACTTTTTGTGGTCGGAGAAATGTTCTGATTCTGCGGCGTAAAAGTAGAATCCAGATATTCACCAACCGCTTTCTGATTGGCATTTTTCGCATAGGGCGCAAAGAGTGTCTGCACGGTAACGGTCTCGCCGGTTGCCGTTGAGTTCTCGTAGAAATCAACGGCATTGGCAGCGTTGGTCGCGTAGATGAGGCTTACCTGTTTAAATCCGGTGCCGTAGGTAACGCCGCCTGCGTCTACCGGCGTGGCACCCGCCGCCGTTGGCGATATCCCGCCTGCCGCAGTTACGTACGATGGTGTTACGACGGAGGAGACGACATTGAGCGTATCGAAATCGTGCAGTTGTCCCGCCGCTACAGATGTCGAGCTGAGCACTGCGAGTTGCAAGGTTCCGTTGAGTTGTGCGGCTGCCGAGCCGGTGACGTTCAACGTGTCATTGGTAATGCCGGAGCTTGTGGAAAAGACGATAAAGTTGAGTTGCGAATTGACATCCTGACTGTAACCGGCAACGTTGATCGTCATTGCAGTGGTGGAAGGAAGTAAGCCTTTAGTCGCATTGTAGTAGGTATTGGACTCCAATATTGTCGCTGAAGCAGTTGTCCCCGTGAGCGTGACGGGTCCGCCGGCCAAAGCTGCCGGCGACCCCGCAACCAAAGTACCGGCCGAAATATTCGTTCCGCCGGTATACGTGTTATTGCCAGTCAAAACTTCTGTACCCGCGCCGGTTTTATCCAGTATTCCACCGGTTCCGGCGGAAATACCCCCATCCTGAATAAGGCCGCCAAATGAATCGCTACCGGTAACATTAAGCGTCAACGTCTGGGATCCAAGGGCCACTGTACCTGCCGTGCCAGTAAGGCCAGATAAAGTCACGCCACCTGTGGTTTGAGAAATATCAAGTGTTCCACCGGAAGCAATCGTTACACCGCTGGAAGTTGCAATACTGCCGGTACCGGTCAGCGCCAATGTGCCGCTGGTAATCGTGGTTGCACCGGTATAGGTGTTGGTGCCCGAAAGCGTCAGTACCCCGCCAGAGGTGGAGCTCAACACCGTCAGAGCTCCGGTGCCGCTGAACACCCCGGAAAATAAATCCCCCTGTCCATCCGTATCAATGGTTCCGCCACCGGAATTAAGCGTAATGGCGCGTGCGTCGCTGACAGCCGCCGTGGTTTGCAACGTTCCGCCGTTAAAGGTCAGCCCGCCGGTGCCAAGCTGAGCATCTGCGGAAATCGCCAATGTACCCGCCGTAATCGTTGTGCCACCGGTGTAGGTATTTGTTCCCGAAAGCGTCAGCGTGCCGGTGGGCTGATTCAGAACCAATGCGAGATTATTTAACAGGTTCCCGGAAATGGTGCTGCTGGTTGCCGCCGCCGTGCCGCTGCCAAATGTCAGCGTGATCCCTCCGGCACTGCCGCCATCAATATTACCCGCGATGTTTGAACCTGCGGGCGCGGCCATGGTCGCGGGGTCAATCGTTAAACTGCTCGCAGCCGCATTGGTGTTGGTGATAACGGTTCCGTTCGCCGTTACCAGCAGTTGGCCGACCGTAAAACTACCGCCATCCAGATCAGCGGGAAGGCGTGTGGTGGTGCCACCAATAGTTGCATCATAAATGGTGCCCGTGGGCGTGCCATTATTGGGAATTCCAGCCGACCAGTTGGCGGCATCATTCCAGAAGTTGTCTGTGGTACTGCCACCGGACCAGGTGGTGGGCGTATCCGCCGCTTTGACATTATTACAGCAATACCCCGCCGCCATTACCGCGGCAGCCATAAGAAAAACCCCCGCCGACGTTTTACTGAAACTCTGGCGCGAACCACACGAGCGTAATTTGGATTGCCGCAACATAAGAAATACCTCCATGAAAATCGTTTCAACCTTCCAGGAGAAGAGCCGTTCAGAATCAAGTACCCTTTCC
>JAJZVR010000253.1 GCA_021847065.1 Planctomycetota bacterium
GAACGCGCGGCGATCCGCAGGCGAAAGAATATCTTTTTGATCCATCGACAACTCCTTTGTAAATCGACAGACCAGAATTTACCCCACTATAAAATTCCCGCCAGATGGGGTTCACCGGACGTTTACCACGTCATTGCGTCCCGGCCCGCGTATTCTCAAGGAAGTCGGGCGATACTGCAATGCTGCCGGCGGCCCGTCATGGGCGACAGTCGGGGCCGGGGAAGATCAGCCGGGTGCTGGCGGCCAGAGGGGGGAAGGTGCCTGACCACCGGACGCCGAAAAGTCCTTATTCCGTGCCCGCTCGCGAATTTCTGCGCTAATTGTCGAAAGTTCCGTCCGCTCCTTGGCAATTGTGCGGGGGTTGCCGCCTCGGCGGCGGGGCCAATGGGCTGGTGTGCATGTTTAAATGACCAGCAACCTATCTGGGCCACTTGCATCGGAAACAACCTGTTAAGGTTGCTTCTGCCGCTTTTCGCACCCGCCTCCAAGGGTGACTGCGCGGCGATGTCTTTACACACTGCCGTAGCCAGCCACGTTAAACCTCCGCCACAACGCCTTGCTTTACCGCCCATGGAACGGATTCTACGCTCCCTGCCCAACGCGGAATGTTAAGGCGATTGGCATATTTCCCGTTATACTCGCAGAGTCGCAGAATCACCATTTCGATGAACCACAAGGATAGCGTCCGTGCCTCAAGAATCGCATCGTGCCGCGCGGGTACGCTAACCTCTGGGTGGACGAGATCGTTGCGTATTTTTGTGATTGCCTCCATCGCGTCCGTCCACTTTTTTCTTTGTGGGTGGGAAAGGCATTTCATTTGCGGCGGGATAGCCAGTGGGATGGACAAGACCGAAGCCAGCAACCGGAATTTATCGGCGGCTTTGAGGCCCCTCGCGCTAAATGCTTCCGGGGAGACAATTTTTTTATTCTGGACGCAATGGGTCCATGCCAGAAGTTCAAGCGCCACTTGACTTAAAATAAGGGCGGTTTCTAATTCCTCCGTGGCGTTCGCCCGCAGATACCAATGAATGGCGTGCGTCAATGGTTTATGCCACTGCTCGTCCTTCCATAGCCGCCAGAATCCCGGGAACATATCGGCGAGGAGGTGGCCGTTTTGGCTATCAATCCAGCAACCCACGCCGCCTCCTGCATCGCGGGCGCATAATGGCAGGCCCCATTGCTCCCAGACCCTTTTTTCGGCGCGGTCAAAACCGACGATGATGCCGACGCCCTTCCATCGTCCCAGGCTGAACGAAAGAAAAGAATGCATGCAAGACAGCACGTTGGAAAGGTCAGTGTCCGAGAACGTGGAGCCGTCTTCCCTCGTAATCTTGGCCATGTGGGTGAGCGCGTACCCACCGCGTATTTCCAACTGTTCAACCATTTCTTTTGTCCGGTCGGTGCCCGCGATCATGACTTCCCAGCCGCCAGCTCGCAGAATCACACGCCCGCAACGCCGGCTCTCCTTGGAATGTTCCGTCCGTCTCGTTATGCAATAGTCGGAATCCGCAAAAAAATCAGGCAGGTTGAAGAGGTGACAGACCGCTTTGGAAATGGACGTAGACGGTGGGGTAAGGGTCATGGGGCCATTTACAATGAAAGTTGCACCGTCAATTCCACAATGGCTAACTTGGGCTTGGAAGGTCGTGCCCGAATCAGCCACTTTCTGCACTCCTTCGGGTTTACTTCCGCGTAGAAGCGATTCCGCTAAACCCGGAGGCACGTTGTTACCTGGAGTCGGGATTCGGAGTGTGAGGCGGCCGCGTGGGAGGAATTGTAGCTTTGCCTCCGCTTTCTCACGGTAGACAGTGCCATCAATGCTAAATTCAAAATCGACCTGCCCCAACGAAATCGGCTCATTGGGTTGATCTTGGCGGTAGACTGGTCCCACCAGGGACGCTATGATACCAGTCTCATCAGGCATCACACGCCTCCGTGATGTTCGGCTTCACCGCCCAGGGATCGTCCACCTCCACAAGCGCCCAGCGTCCCCATTGGCCGGCGTTGTTTACCGCCGGGACCCAGAGGGTTTTGGCGGTGGAGACTTTGGCGGCTTTTTTCCGGTCGCGGTCGCCGGTGACTTCGATGATTAAATTCAGCGGATCGGTTGGGCCGTGGCCATCATCGATCCGTGCGATGAAGTCCGGCTCGTAATGGCGCTGTACGCCGTCGATGGTGTAGGGAATCTCAAAACCCAGCCGCTGATTTTTTACGTAGCAGATCACCTCGTCCATATCTTCAAGGGTCTCGGCCATTTTCTGTTCCCATGATCCGGTGTCGGCGACGACATGGGAAATGTGGCATTTGTCCGGGCGGGTTTTGTAAACTGGCCGCCGGGTGTCAAACTGCACAAACCGCGTGGAGCCAACGGTATCGTAGGGCTTGGGAATGGGCAGCAACTGCTTTTCACCGGAAGTGCTCTGAACGATGGCTTTGTAGATGCGGTCCGCCGCATCCCGCCGATTGCTGGACCAGAGCAGCAACTGTGGAAATGTATTGTCCTTGAGCACTACGCATTGGCTGATCCAATCGCGGGCGATGGAAACCAGATCGGGAAATAACCATTCCTTACGGTTGTTATCGGTGTCGGTGAAATATTGTTCCAGCACGGTGCGGGCGATTTCAAAGGCGACGGTTTGCAGGCGCACGGATTTGTATTCGTCCAAGGTGTGGTATTGGGTTTGGCCGACAATGGGGGCGTTTTCGGTTTTGGTGGGAAAGCTTTGCGTGCTGAGGGTGAGCTTGGAGGATTCATCAAAGTTCGCGGACAAGCGCTCGGCCGGGAGTTCATACCGGTATGCATCGATGCGCGGGAAGGTAATTTCGCAGGCGGAGCGTTCCGGCAGAGCGCGCACACGGGTGGGCGGCAGAGCGGGCATGGGATCCTGCGGCAGGCCACTGCACGGAATAAAGGAGAACGGGACACCATAAACCTCCGCATATTCCACGGGGAAGGCTTGGATGGTCAGAGGTTTTCCGTTGACGCTGATTTCACTGGTTTCGGCTTCATAGATGCGGCGGCGGAGGCCCCGGCCAATGACCTGTTCACATAATAGCTGTGTGCCAAAGGCCCGCACGCCGAGAATGTGCGTGACGGTATTGGCGTCCCACCCTTCGGTAAGCATGGAGACGGACACCACGCAGCGAATTTCTTCACCGAGTTTGCCGGGCTTTCCGACCGTGTTGAGGACTTCACGCAGCAGGTCCTCATCGGTGAGCTTGTCGGTATCCCGATCCGGGAAGCGCAGGCGGTAGTCGGCTTTGAACTCTTCAATTTCCCGGGCGGCGATGGCTTTGAAATCGTCGGCCATGGATTCGCCGGATTCAAGCTGCTGGGAATCAACAAGAATAGTGTTGGGTCGATGGATGAAGCGCCCGTCAAGCACGTTGCTGAACAGCGGCAGCCGGCCCGGCACGGCGGCGGTTGAGCCGTCAGGCAGCGGTTTCTCCCAGCCGGCAATGTAGTCAAAGACCATTTTGGACACGTTGGTGTTGTTGCACACGACGATGAAAACCGGTGGGGTTGTGGCGACGCCGGTTTTGTCCGGCAGCTTCTGCCAGTGCTCAAAAGATTTTTTATAGTGGCCATACAGGCTTATTAACGCACCTTCCAATTCGGCGGGGGGTTTTGGCTCGCCGGTGGCGATTTCGGCGTTGCGGCCTTTTTTGGGGAGGCCATCACGGATACGCAGCCACAGGTCGCGGTAGGTCGGCTGTTCACCGGTGCCGGAGTCATCGGAAACGGGCACGCGCGGCACTTTGACGATGCCGCTTTCGATGGCATCAATGAGTGAAAAATCAGAGACCACCCATGGGAACAGCGAGCCTTCGGGGTAACCCGATCCGCGGAGGAAAAACGGGGTTGCGGATAAGTCAAAAATGGCGCGAATGCCGGATTTACGGGCCAGCGCTTCCAGGCCGGATACCCATATTCGTGCGGTCTCGGAGTTTTCCTGGGCTTCCTTGCGTTCTTCGCCGGTGAGCGGCTCATCCGTGGCGTCGGGTTTATGGCGGTAGCAATGGTGGGCCTCGTCATTAAGTACCACGATGTTCTTTTTGGTGCCCAGGTCACGCGTGACGCGGCGAATCATTTCGCCTTCGGACTCTGTAAACACTGATGCGCTTCCATCACCGAGAATTGCTTTGGTGAGTTTGCTGGTGGCAGTTTTTTCCCGCCGCATAAAGGCGTGAAAATTAGTGATGATGACCTTGGCCCGGTTCATGGGTTCCAGCAGGTCGTCGGGGACGATATCCATTGTACGGTAATAGCTTTCCGGATCGGATGGCAGCAGCACACGCAGGCGATCACGGATGGTGATGCCGGGGGTAACAATAAAGAAGGCATCGGAAAACCGGGCGTCTTGCGGGTTGGCGACTTTATTTAGGGTGTGCCAGGCAATGACCATGGCCATCACCACGGTTTTTCCGGCCCCGGTAGCCAGTTTACAGGCGGTGCGATGGAGGCCGGGGTTGGCGTAGTCGCCGGCTTGGGCAAGATCGCTTTCAATCCATTGATCGCCATATTTTTTGGCCACTTCGGTGATGTATATGAGCGTTTCAAGGGCTTCGATCTGGCAGAAAAATAGTCGGCGGTGGCGATCTTCGGAGCGCCAGTGCTGGAGCAGGCGGGCGGTGGTGCGGCTTACGTCGTCCAAGTATCGGCCATTGCGCCAGGCCTGCACGCGCTGGCGGATGCGGTTGACCGGATCGTTTTCCACCGCGCGGTCGGAGCGCCAGTCATCAAAGGTATGTTGGCTTTTGCCACCGGTTTTGCGCGGGCGCGGAATGGGGACGAAATAGGAGCTGGGCCGCCGGAACGTGGCGATATCGTTGGTAATGCCGGTTTCATCGAATTTGAAATGGCGCGATGGCTCGTCAAACGGCGAGTTGATGACCGGGTTTTCTATGACCACCTGCGGCACGCAGTTCCCCCATTGACCAAGCCCAGAATTAAGACACGGCGTAGATTAACCTAAGGCACTTTTCGTCGCCAGTGGCTGGGAGAATTTTGTACTGTTTCAATAGAAATGTCACGGGTTCCCGTTTCAATAGAAGTGTCACCCCATGAGGGGCTTGATTTCGCCGCCGCCAACGCCCGCCGGGAACGCCCTTTACATACCCCGCCGCCAAGGGTGATTGGGACCTGGACGCTGTGGTTTTTTACAGAGGGATTTCGGTGTATTTTCCGATGCTTTGGACGGCCACTGCGGTATCGCATCCGAGGCTTTGCAGAATTTGGCACAGGCCCTGCCAATACGGATATTGCAAATCCATATTCCGTAAGGTTGGTAAATACATTAAAATAGTCTTGCTTAAAACAATGGGGGCGTCCTTGCGCATTGGAAACCAGCGGCTGCTTCACCACCCACGCGGAAATTGTGCCAACCATGTGGGTGCAAGATCGCGGCTGGCGCACATCCTGGCGCGATGGCCTTTCTGGCTTTGCGCATGTAAGCCTCGGGATAAGAATAAACGTCGATATTCCCGGCCCCGTCATAAATGGCAGAGCGACATTACGCGTTGCCACGGCAGCGCGTGTTAAAACCAGTCGGCGAAGCCGGGGGCAATATAGGTTCCGATGATGCATATCTATATTAAGAATAGAACATGTGTTGGGGTAATGCCAAATATTTTGCGGTTATGGGACGGGCGGGGCCGATAAAACATTTATTGGATGGAATTGGATAATTACACCGGACCGATGGTTCGCCGCGCACCGCGGA
>JAJZVR010000254.1 GCA_021847065.1 Planctomycetota bacterium
GTATTTTCCGCATTCCGGCATGAAAATGGTCCTGCTGCCACCGTTGCCCCGCCGCATTATCTCGGCCCATCGGACAATCACCGTTACGCTGCAAAGCCATGATCTTTGGCCCGGCGATAACAGCGCCGGAATTCGAATTTCTGTTCCCGGCTTGCCGCATGTACTGATTGTCACAAACCATCCAACCATGCAACCCAGTCAGGTTCCGCAGTGGATCGCCCAACGCGTCTCGCCCGCGGAATTCCCCTATTCACTGCATACCCTTGAGAACTTTCAAGCTGTGGTATTGGATAATATTGCAATTCGGGATTTACCAATCCGCGCGGAACAAGCCTTATCCGCCTACATTACAAACATGGGCGGCGGCCTGCTGATTACCGGAACACATAACGCCTTTGGCCCGGGTGGATACGCCTTGCCGCAGGGTGCTTCCGGCGCTCCATCTTTACTTGAAAACCTCTCGCCCCTGTCCAGCCTGCCTCCAAACCCCAAGCCGCAGCACATCGTATTTTTGATGGATGTCAGCGGTTCTCTCGGCAATCCGACAACTTCGGGCGTAACGCGCTTTGCTTTGGCCGCACATGCGGTTTGTACCGCAGTGCAATTACTGAAACCCAAGGACCGTATCACCATTTTATTATTCTCCGGCAGCACCCGGAAGCTGGTGAATGGCGAAGCACAAGCCATCCGCCCACTACTGCCGAAGTTGCTGGCGACAATAGTTCCCAATGGCCCCACGCGTCCCAATTCAGCATTACCCGCTTTGCAACACCTGCTGACAAGCAAAGCCTTACTGATTCTCGTTACCGATGGAAGAATTCCGCACTTAAACCTACCGGCCTGGAAAAAACTATTACTCCGCGACGCCGTACACCTGACCGTTATCGCACCGGGCCATAGCAGCCGCGCGACAAAGCAGCTTCTTGCCCAGACCGAAGCGAAGCGACTGCCAATGCAGCATTTCAGCCAATGGGGCCAATTTTTGCGAGCTGCGGTCGCGCGACACATTGATGGCAAAGCGGAAACCACCACAATCCCATGGGCGTCCCGTACGTTGCATCAGTATGGCCAAACCGATCTGTGGGATCGCGTATACCTCAAGCCCGGCACCACGCTGGTGGCAAACAGCCACCAACACCCGCTGGCGGCACTTTGGCGGCGTGGTTTGGGCCGAGTTGCGGCGATCTGCTTTTCCGATAATTCTCCCGCAGCCAATACACTGCGCAGCACCCTGCTCAATATGGTCAAAGCTCCCGCCGGCAACCCCCATTTTTATATTTCCGCCATTCGCCGAAACAATCATTGGTGTATTGCGGTCCAGGCGATTCATAATGGCCAATTTCTAAATCAGCGGCAGTTAGGCCTTACGGCGACACCGCAGCACGGAAATGTTCGGACCATTCCGCTGCCACAAATAGCACCGGGCCAATATCGTGCCACGTTGCCCGCTAACGTTCAAGTCTTTACCGCCGCCGTTTGGCAGGCCACCGGAAAGGGAATACAAAAACACCCAGACATCATTGGACATATTAGTCCACCCCTGCTGCCCAACCGTTATTTCCCGGCCACCGGACACATTCAACAATGCCCTTGGCCCAAAGCAACTTCAATTCCCGCCAATTCCCCCGCTGCACTGCGTTGGAACCCCATAAGCACAAACGCCTTCGCCTTGGCCAATGTGCTGTGGCTACTGGCCGCTCTGACCGCACTTGCTGCAATCGTTCTGGCCAGAATATATACATGAAGAGGCAATTCTTTATATATTTTCTACCGCGCCGAGCAACCACCCTGCCAAGTAAACTGCTCGATCATAGCGAGCGGTGATGAAACATACTATTCGTACCACGCACTGTGCGACAGTGTGTCCACAATTAACCATCACCCCGACGCCAGCGCGCTGCCGATGCCGCCGAGGAACGCGAAAGCGTTGGTGCGAAGCCCCTTATGCCCGCATATCCGGTGCCAGATCATAAATACTGCGAACTTCCAGCTTGCGATGGAAATCAGATGGGGACATCGGCTCATCAAGCGTAATGTGAATCACCGCGGTCCGACCAGGCCGGATGGCGATAAAATTATCCGAATAAGTTGCCGAGGTATCTTTCACATTGGCAAACGCCCACAACGCCGGCGCATTGGCATCCATGCGCAGATCATAATGTTGGCCGCTGCCACTGACATGCACCGCCAACTGCGGCTTGTTGAATTTCAGTTCCAATGGTCGCCCAAAGAACAGGGCATTGTCCGCGACCGTTCGGCTGCCCACACGTACTTCCGGCCAAATCAGCAAATTCGCGGCACCGTGGCTGCTGATCAAATCCGCCAAATCCAGCGTATGCGCCAAGCGGCTTGTGCGGGCGGGAATATGCACGGCCATTTCACCATGCTTTAACACCGCACCGGCCATATCCGTTACAAACCACCGCAATTCACCGGAAACATCCTTCTGCCGATCACTGGTGATATGCAGTTCCGCCTTGCCGGTTTTCGGATCAGGTATGCCGCTGACGAGAATCGGTGCGAAAAAATGCTTGCTTTGATATTGAATGGCCTTGAATCGGCGATAGTAATCGGTCATGGACCAGGTTGGCCCGGGCCAGGAGTCATTGTATTGCCAGATGGTTGCCGCCATGGATCGGGGCATGTCGCGCCGCCAGTGCTCCACGCCATAACGGATTCCATACGCCTGATTAATTTGCGTCAGCCAAAGCGTATCGTCGAAACTTTCCGGCGCTTTGCCAAAATACATGTTGGTATAGTGCATGATAATGCCGATGCCATGGCCGCTGCCATCAAGCTCATGGTAGCGCATCACCGGGGAATGAACACTCTTACGATCAGCAGCATCCGTATAGGAGTCAACTGTCATGGGATCAGGGAAAGACTGCATGCCAAATTCCGTCACAAAACCTTCCACCGTTCGGAATTGTTCAAATGGAGCCATGGCGTGCCACACCTGCCAGGTGTGAATATCGCCGCTGCCGGAAGCACCGCTGCCAACTTCATAAAACGCGCCAGGTAAAAGCCGATGGACGGTTCCACCGATGACATCACCGAAAAGGTGGTAATATCCTTTGAAATCCTGAATTTCATTATTGCCGCTCCAGATCACAATGGATGGATGATTGCGGCACCGCAGAACCTGCTGATCCAGTTCCGTCTGCAGATTGGCCATCCATTTTTTATCATTGACCGGATAGGTATCATTGGCGAACTTGAACTCAAATTGCAGCATGATGCCTATTTCATCACATAGATCAAACAATTCATCCTGTTCGTAATAGCCGCCGCCCCAGAGACGGATAAAATTGAAATTACATTCAATGGCCTTTTTCATATACCAACGAATGGTTTCCGGCGTTACCCGCGTGGGAATGTTATCCGCGGGAATCCAATCCGCACCTTTTACAAACACCGGCACACCATTGACTTTTACGTGCATGGCAACGCCATCTTTGGGAGATACCACATCAATTTTTCGCAGGCCGATGCGGCGCTGGGCGGTATCAATGATCTTCGCTGCCGAGGTTGTCCCGGCCGCCATTACATCCACCACGCCCCCGACTGATTCATGCAACTGCGATTCCACCACATACAGCGGATGATCACCCATACCATTGGGCCACCAGAGCTGCGGACTGGAAATTTCAACATGACATTTTGCCATGCCGTCATTCACTGCGGCCAATGCGGTGGCTATGACCTGATCACCAAACAAAACCCGTGTGGCCACCTGTGCATCGGTATTGGCTCCGGACACACTGGTTTGAATATCCAGATGCACCGAACCCGACGCATCATGATGCTGGAAAATGCCCAAATCTGTAATCCGTGCGTCATAGGCGAGAATTTCAATGGGTTTCCAGATGCCCTGTGTGAGCACCGCCCGGCACCAATCCCAGCCCCACATATAGGGGGCCTTTCGCACCCAGCAGCGGGCATCGCTTAAATCAATGCCATATTCTTTCTTGTATGCTTCGCGGTTCTTTTCCACATAGGGCGTCAGCGTATCAAATTTGATGCGAATGGTGTTGCCGCCAGCCTTGAGATGTGGCCTGACATCAAAGCTCCATGTGCGGAACATGTTGTCGGCCTTCCCGATTTCCCGGCCATTAATCCAGATGGTTGCCAGCGTATCAAGTCCGTGGCATTTGAGTTCAACGTGTGGCTTGGCAAGCATTTCCGCGGGAACATCAAAGGAGCGTTCATAAATCCAATTCTTTTCCGCCACCCACTGCACCTTACCATTGTCTTCACGGTAATAGGGGTTGGGAATTTTCTTGGCCCGCATCAGATCAGTGTAGGTGGCACCGGGAACAATGGCGGGATTTTTTTCCGATTGCCCCTCTTCGTGCATGGTCCATGTGTCACCGGTTAAATCCACAGCCATGGATGGCGCCGGAACTTCAGCCGGGGCGGTTGTGGCCTGTTGCCCACCCGGCGTGCTGCACCCGGACAAGGCCAATGCTGCGCTTGCCCCCGCAGCCACCTGGAGCACCTGTCGCCGGGTTAATTGCTTGGATTCCATCACTTTATCTTCCATTTGAAAACCCCTTTTTTACAATATTTACAATTAACAATGAGCAATGAACAATAAAAAGGAACGTCCTTCTTTTTTTTATCATTGATCAGTGCCCTTTGGTCAATGTTAAAGCCTTCTTAATCAACGCGCCAAATGTTGATGGCTTATAGTTCCAATTCTTAATAAGCGCCGGCCAGGCACGCGTATGAAACGACCAACTGCACCAACTGATATGGTGCGCCGCCGCAAACGCGATAACCTTCCTGCCGAACGCCAACTGCTTACCGGTGCCGCCGAATTCATCAAAAATCAGCGGCACGCTCTTTGCCGCGAGTTCAAAGCTGTGCTTCCAATGGGGCTTCCATGGATATACATGACAATCATACACAATATTTTTTCCCGCGATAGCATACCCGTGCGTAACGCCGAAATCATCGTAGGCCCAACTGGTTCCCCCGATGATCACAATATTGGTGGCACCCGCATGGCGCACCACATCATATAAGCGTTGCATACCCACCGCACGATACGTTACCACGGTGGTTTTCGTTTCGCCCGTGCAGATGCCGCCATCCCGCCAGGTAATCCAGCTTATGCCATGCGGTTCGTTGTACAGATCATAAAAAACATTGGGATAATCCATATAACGCCGGGCGGCCAATCTCCAGTAACGCACACAGGAGTGATCCGGCATGCGGTGCTGTCCGAGATCCGCAAAGGTGCGATCCATATCATTCCAGTGCAAATCCAGCACCACATACACATGATGTCGGGCGGCATATTGGATCAACTGATCCACGATATGCCGATACACCCGCCCGCCATGGCTTTGCCCCGGAGCCTGCCCGAACCAGCGATTTACGGACGTGGGAATGCGGATAATTTGGCAGTGCCACTGCATGACAGCCGCACGCATAGATCGTCGGACATGATCGCCGCGGTTCGTCCACTCCAGACTTGGCAAATCCACGCCGTGCACTACCACCAGTTTATTTTGTGCATTCAACAGTTTATTGCCCTGCGTGTGCAAAGCCATGTTGCTGATGGAATAGGGGCATGGCAACGTAACAATCCGCGGCAATCCCGGTGCGGCTGCCGCCGAGGAGACCTGAGCGAAAGTCAAACCGATCGCGGCAATCAATGCCAGCGTAAGGGGCAAAGCGATTCTCATCGTCATGCGGATATATCTCTGCT
>JAJZVR010000255.1 GCA_021847065.1 Planctomycetota bacterium
GTAACCAGTGGCGCGTGCAGGGAAAACATGCCCTGAAATTTATGCAGTTGTGCATTGAATACAGGATTGAGCTTTGAAGTATGGGACACCAGCATATTCTGGCTAATCTGACTTTCGCGACTAAGCAAAGCGGTGGTAATTGAGATACCGAACGCCCCGCCGATATTCCGCATCAAGTTGTAAATGCTCGTGGCATTGCCCATCTGATCGTTCCGCAACGTGCCCACGGCCGCCGTCGTCAGCGGAATAAACAGCATGCTCGTGGCAAAGCCGTTGATAATAATGGGCCACGTGACGCTGAATTCCCCTATTTGAGTGTCTACATGTCCCAGTAAAAAACTGGAATAGGCCAGGGCAACTAGCGCGCTGATCATCAAAAAGCGGTTATCAATCAGGTTTGTCAATCGACCAATAAGCAATATTCCCACCACAGATCCCAATCCGCGCGGACTTACGGCCAAGCCGCTGTCCAGAGCCGAATACCCCATTAAGGTTTGGAGAAACAGCGGTAACAGCGCTGTGGTGGCATAGAGCACAATTCCAACAATAAATATCAGAATTGTACCAATCAGCAGGTTGTGATTTTTTAACACCCGCAAATCAACCAGTGGCGCGTCACTGGTCAATTCCCATACAATAAACGCCAGAAAGCCCAGTACCGCAATCGCCGCGAACCAACGCACCCACACCGCACCAAACCAGTCCGCATCCTGGCCTTTGTCCAGCATGATCTGCAGTGCCGCAATCCAGATCGAAAGCAGGATAAATCCAACCATATCCAGTTTGGTTTTTACGGCATGACGGATGTAAGGCGGATCCTCTACATAGGTTTGCACCATTAGGAATGCCACAATTGCAACCGGAATATTAATATAAAACACCCATCTCCAGGAAAACGAATCGGTGATCCACCCCCCCAGCGTGGGGCCAATGACCGGAGCACAAATCACGCCAAAGGTATAAAACGCCATTGCCTGCCCGCGCTTTTCCGTTGGGAAGCTTTCCAGCAAAATCGCCTGCGCGCTGGGCTGCAATGCCCCCCCACCAGCCCCTTGAATAACCAATGCGAAAATCAGGAAAGGGAAATTGGGCGCCGCACCGGCCATTACCGATGCCACCGCAAAAATCATGATGCAGGTTAAGAGAAACCGTTTACGCCCGAATGTTCGGCTTAGCCAGCCCGCAGCCGTTAACACCACGGCGTTCGAGATCAGATAACTGGTAAGCACCCATGTTGCGTCATCCGGAGTAATGGACATGCTTCCGGCGATGTGCGGCAAAGCCACGTTGGCAATGGAGGTATCCAGCACCTCCATAAACGTGCCCAACATAACTGAGACCGCGATCATCCATGGATTGGCCTGAGGCTTCCACATGGCGTGGTCTTGCGATAATGCGCTGCTCACAGCTGCACTCCCGCAGTTTTTTCTGCCTTCATCCTGCCCCGGATCTTTTTGACACCGCCGTTAACACCTGCGTGCCTCTGCGCTGCGGCACTTTGTCGCCACAATTCTGAATTCGCCATCATCGCCTTGCCGGCAACCAGTAATTGGCTCCGCATGGATGCTGGCAACCCTTGAGATAAATAATCTGGGAACTCATGGCCCACATTGTAAGGCACCTAACAATAATTGTCCAGAGGAATCACTTTTGTGCCGTTGCCGAGGTCGTACATCCAAATGGCCCCATACTCGCTTGGAACCGGGTTTTTACGGTGAAATTACACTTCAGGCGGGATTGGCTGCGAGTTTGTATATAACAAACCGGACCATCGTATTGACCGTAAATACGTCACGGAATTTACTGATATCCGGATCCTGCTCAAACGCGGTCATATCCGCCACGGCAAACGGCATGCGTTTCTTAAGTTCTTCCAACCCCTTGGCTGTGAGTTTGCCATTGCTGACCAATTCCGGATTCGTCAGGAACGATTCAATGCTCATATCACCGGGTTGGATTTTGATCCCAAATGCTTTTTCCAACTGGAATTGAATATCCAGATAATCGATCGATTCCGCACCGAGATCCTGCGTGAGTTTGGAATCCGGTTTAACATCATCACTGTCCACCGCCAGAGCGGAAGTCAGCACATCACGAACTTTGGCAAATACTTCTTCTTCTGTCATCGGCATTGTATACCCCCGTTATCCTTCTGTAAGAACCACGTATGAAAAAAATCACGATCCGCTGTTGCTGCCAATCCGGGGCAACAAGCCTGAAATATATCAAGCGGCTGTGGCTCGCTGAAGTTGCTGCCACTGTCGCCTCAATTGGTCTATCATAACACCATCGAGACCACCAAGCTCGGCATGAGTGTCCGCAAGATTTTTATGCGCCAGCTCAATGCGCCCTTGAATCGCTGTTGCCTGCCCTACCGTTCCGCGAATTTTAAATTCACTACATTCCGCATATATACGAACAACTTCCGCATGTACCCGCAAGGCGTTTCCCGGAGATACGAATGTGCCGTATCGGATGCCCTTTGCCTCGCGCAACACCACAAGGCTGTGCTGAAACACATCAAAATCGCGCACCAGCCACGCAGCAGCCTGAACCGCCGCCTCCAGCATCATCACGCCGGGAAGTACCGGAAAGTCCGGAAAATGGTCCGCCAAGTACTCTTCCGCCAAGCTCACCTGCTTAATCATGGTGATCGATTTGCCGGATTCCAAGCTTACCAGAGCATCAACAAGGGAAAACTTCAACCGCGAAAACCTCTTCTACGCTGCTTTCCATCCAATCACCACCGGGGCAGCACGCGCTTTCCAACTTCCGATGGCATTGTGCATTTTTACACGCTTTGCGGCGTTTTGACAAGAAGCGTTACCGGATGTTGCCAATCCGCTACGTTGTGGACGGATTGCAAAAGATGCTAGCTTTTTGAAAAATCCGCAAAGATGCGACTGTGTTTTAGCCGATGGTGAGATGAGTATTTTGGAGGTCAATTTATTTGTATAAGTATCTGTGTCAATAATTAATTTGACATTGATAAAAAACAATTTATCATGAAAGGAGGTGAATAAGGTGGCGGCAAACCATCGCTCGGTTATCCGTGTCTGGTTCGCCGAAAGTTTTTTACCTTATCAAAGTAACCGTTTCAATTGCCCCGCGTTTTGGGGACTATGGCGGTATTGTTTCAGTTAATACCCAAGCTGCATTTCGGAGTATAAATTATGGTTTCCAAACCGGACATGGAACAAAGTCAGACCGAATTATGTGATTTGTTTCGTCTTCTGTCTGATCACACGCGATTGCAAATTGTTCTGTTTTTGGCCACTGGTGAACACACTGTCACCGACTTGTGCAATGCCTTGAATTTGCCGCAGCCCACCGTGAGCCACCACCTCGGGCTTCTGCGGATGAACCGTCTGATTGTCAATGAAAGACAGGGAAAAAAGGTGATCTATTCGCTTGGTGCTTCTGCCAAGAGCTTGAAGAAGACGCTGAAATTTTCTGTGCCGCCATACGTGGTAACCGTAGACGAAAACCGCTGAATTTAAACGTTGCGATGGTACGCTGGTGCTTAAACTATCCCACCATTCGCAAATTCTGAATTCAATGAGGCTTTTAGCCGTCAGATCCGGAGCGCCTGCGTGAATGGTGCCACGTTCATCCCCGATGACTTCGCATGCACGATTCCGGGCCTCAATTATCTGCAAACACATTCGGGTAACGCTCTGCTTGAGGCCGTTATCGAATGTCTGATATTGCGCAAAAAAATTGCGGTTGCCGATGTCGCCCTATGGCGACGGCAACATCCGGAACCTGCGGTGGCCTCCGCCATTGCCGTTGCGCAAAGCCGTTTGAAGGCTGAGACTAAATTTCCTGAAGAGGCTGACCGGCTATGGGCCGTCCCAGAAGCATTGGAACAAGCCACCTCCGCGCGCGTAGCACAGTATAAAGCGCGACGAATAGCGGAACTGGCACAACCGGAAATTGTTCTCGATCTCTGCTGCGGCATCGGTGGCGATATGCTGGCGTTGGCCGGCATATCGCCGGTTATCGCGGCGGACATCAGTGCTGTTCGCGCATGGATGGCGCAAGCCAATGCGCTCGAATTCCCAAGGAAACACCCCGTTTTGGTTGTCCAAGCGGATATGGGCGAGTTTCCGGTTCGAATCACGCCAGGATGCTTTGCACACATTGATCCGGCTCGACGTTCGGCTGGCCAGCGCGGCCATGATTTTGCGTCCATGCACCCAGGCCCAGCGGTGATTGCCTCTTTGCTGCAAAAAGTTTCGTCGGGCATGATCAAACTAAGCCCGGCTGCCAATTTTTCAACACTTCCGACGGGACATCTTGAATTAATCAGCGAGCGCGGCACGGTTGTGCAGGCGCTTTTGTGGACAGGTGCCGTCGGTGCGGAACTTGGCGAAAATAAGCGAACTGCCACCGTAATCGATCGCGGCATAACGTGGTCGATTTGTGATTCCATCGCAGATATTGCCACGCCGGAAATGCTGGCCCATCGGCCCGAAAAGTGGCTTTACGAAGTGGACGGTGCTGTTACCCGCGCGAGTCTGTCTGGTGCGCTGGCACAAAAGCTGAATCTGAAATGGCTTAGTCCGGACGGTGGATACCTTACTGGTCAACAACGTATTGAGCATCCCGCGTTAACGCCCTTTGCGGTATGTGATGATTTTGTATTCACCGAATCGGAACTCTTCCGCCGAGTCAAAAAAAAGAGCTTGGAAACGCCATCCAACGCTCCGGCAATTGAAGTTAAAACCCGCGGTGGCCTGGGGCTGGATACGAATCAATTGCAAAAACAGCTCTCGAAACTCGGCGGCCAGGGTTGCACCATATTAATTTATCGCTCCGCTCGTGGAAAAGCCTGTGTCATTGCGCAGCGCAGCGAGGTAGCGACTTCAGGCCCTCAATGACGATTCTCCCACATGTAATCACCTCCCCACTGAAAGTGGAAGATACCTGCTGCTTGAAATTCACTGCCCGGCTTCGGCGAGCTTTCCCACCAACCGGGTCTTTGCTTCTGCGGCAAATTCAACCCATTCATGAACGTCCGGTTCGGTTGAATCGGTATACCGGCGCAGAACCTCATCATACGCGGCGAGTGCCTGCCGTGGTTGGCCATTCTGTTCCAGCGTTTCGCCACGATAAAATAGTGCGTTGGCGATAAACCCGCGTATCTCCGGAGCGGAGGCGTCACCAAATTGCGCCAGGAGTTGTTCGTAAACTGCCAATTCATCCGCGTGGCCATCTATTTTGGAATATGCGATGCCCTTCTCCAGCAAACACCGGGCCACCCAAATGTTTAGTTCACCTTCAGTAGCATTTCCTATCCGGTGTCGGCACTGGTCATATAAGACAATGGCGTCCAAAGGCCTGCCCGCTTCAACCAATGCAACTCCATGATTCACCATTGCTTTAGCGGAGCGCGCTAGCAGTGTTGGCTCGGTAGCATCAATGAAACATCGCCAAGCGTCTTCGTACATTGCCATGCGCCCCGGCGCGTCCCCCATTTCACCCGTCGCCCAACCTTTGTTGTACATGGCAATCGCCACAGAATCCCGCACCGATAAATCAGTGGCGTCGCCAAAGCGACTGATCACGGTATCGCAATCGGCGATCTCCCCTTGAAAATCGCCCATTTCTCCTTTGACATAACCTCGATCCACAATCGCTTCAGCAATCTGCTCATCGAGTTCAGGACTATTACCGAAACGTTCCAGCAACTGGTTGTAAAGCTCTATAGCC
>JAJZVR010000256.1 GCA_021847065.1 Planctomycetota bacterium
GCCCTTTCGCATCACACAATCAAATAATCAGCGGCAAAGCCGCTTTATTCTTCGCTTCACGCCGCGACGCTTCGCTTCGCATTTTTCCGTCGAGACAGCCCCAGGCCCACAAGTCCCAACGCAAACAATGCCAGCGTGGCGGGCTCGGGCACGGGGGCGGCAAGGACAATGGATGGGTCAAATGTTGCGCCAGCTGTAGTGGGAGTCACGTTAAGCGCCACATCCACGGTAAGATTTTCTCCTGCGGTTAGATTTCCGATTGTGGATCCCAAATCCAGGGGATTGTCGGTAAAAAAGTTGGCCGCTGCCGCGAAACTGGCGAAGTTTTCATTGATACCCGACGTGCCGTTGTTAAGCGTAATAGAAAATGTGACGGTTCCGTCACCGCTGGAACTGGCCGAACCCAAGCCGAGAATCAGGTGCGCCGCCGGATTCAGCACCCCGGCCAGGTTGACCGTCCAATCGACTTCACTGTGATATGCGGTAGTTGAGCCCAAGGCCATATTGCCGGTGGCAAGTGCCATCAACCCCAGCACATTGTCACCGGCGCTGGTGATCGCGTTCTGTATAGTGGGCGTTACCACATTGCTGATATCGTTGCTGTTGGGCAAAGCCGTGGCAAAGGCGGCAGCCTGAATCCCAGAAGCCAGCATTTCGCTGCGCATGGCATTTTGCGCATTGGCGTACGCCTCAGTATGGCTGGTGTTACCGCTGATTACTGGTGCACTGGCCATAGAAACCACATTAATCGTCTCGCCTGCTACATTAACCACCGCCCCGCAACCGGAGGATGCGGTGGCGATAATTGATCCGGCAAGGCCAGTGCCATAGGCGTCGGCGAGAGCAGAGCCGCTGACGCCATCTGTAATACCCGGCCGCCCCCAATGTGTACCGAGACTCCCACCAAGTGCCTTAGCACTCGCTTGTACACTGTCAGACGCAAGGCCTGTTACCGTCGCAACTGCAATTGCGTCACCTCCGTCTCCAGTCACGCCGCCGATACTATTGCATGCTCCTCCAGCGCCACCTGTAGCGGATGCTATAACCTTGGCGGAATTACTTCCCAGAACAACCCCGTTTGCCGTAGCAAGAGCCTCTCCTGCGGCACCGCCGCGGAGACCATTGATATCAAGGTTGCCTCCGGTGCTGCCATAGCCTCCCGCACCGCCTTGGGCCACGGCATCAATACTCAGTTGCTGCGGCTCGTCAGTAGCATTAGCGGTATAGGTAAGGTTACTCGTCGCGCTTCCAGCCGAGCCACCATTACTTTCGCTCCCTGCTCCCCCTGCCCCGCCGACTACGGTTTGGTCAAGGGTCAGATTTCCACTGGTAACTCCTGTAACTGCGTTGGTTAAATTTTCGCTGGCCCCATTGCCCGCATAAATCGGATAGCTCGCAGTACCATTAGCACCGCCGCTTCCACCAGTTACGTTTGCCGCGACCGTCACATTGCCGGAAGAAGATTGGCCGAACACATCCCTTACTGTAGCATACCCACCATTCCCAACACCAGTCGCACTATTAGCACCACCACCTTGCCCGCCGGTAGCCGATGCCGTAATGCTCACTGAACTTGCTCCCAAGACCGTTGCTGTTGCATTGGCCGATGCGGTTCCTCCGTCCGTCGCCGAGTACGAACCGGTTGAACCATTAAATACGCTGGCACCGTTGCCACCGTCGGCCACCGAAGTAATAACCAGATTATTAGGTTCGTTTGTCGCGCTGGCCGTGAAATTCAGGCTGCTCCGAGCGTTTCCCGCCATGCCGCCGTTTCCATAAGCGCAATATCCCCCATTTCCAGCAATCGCAGTTTGGTTAAGGACCAACTTTCCATTGGTGCTCCCACCAACGGCATTCGTTAGTGTTTCGTCTGACCCATTTCCGCCACTGCCAGCGATATTAGTACCACCGTATCCTTGGCCGCCGCTTCCGCCGGCGGCGGTTGCGGAAACGGTAACATTTCCTGATACGGATTGACCGAGCACCGATCCGAGACTTGCATTGCCGCCATTTCCGCCCGATCCGGGGCTGAATCCGTCAGTACCCATCCCGTTCCCGCCCATTACGATAGAGGTAACTGACACAATGCCCGATGAGGAAGATTTCCCGAAGACGTTATTGCCGGCAGCGTTTCCGCCGTCACCGCCGCCAGTGGCCGTGGCGAAAACCGTGACGGCACCACCTCCACTGGATACTCCTCTCGCGGTACCAACCGTTCCCATTCCGCCTACGGTGCCCACACCGCCCTGTGCAACCGCAGTGACGTTTACCGCGTCGGGGCCATCGTTACTGCCGCTGGCACTGGCGTAAGGGCTCGTGACAAAATAAATGTTACGATTTTCGCTTGATCTGTCCGATAATATAATGTATGCGGATAGACGGTGTGAAGATGATGAAGCTGAAACTTCTCAAGACTCTTAATGAGTCGCAGGCGCGGTGGTATGTGGCCAGCGAAGCCGCGGCGATGGGACGAGGCGGCATCCAAGCCATGCACGAACTCACGGGCATGTCGCGTCCCCGGATTATCCGTGGTATGCGGGAGATCAGAACCCAGAAGGTGTTGGCGTCCGATGGCCGCATTCGACGGTCGGGCGGTGGTCGCCAGCCCTTGGAACAACACGATAAGGGAATAGCTACAGCCCTGGAAAAGATCATGGATGAGAATACGGCGGGGGATCCAATGAGTTTGCTGCGATGGACGCACAAATCAACCCGGCAGATCGCCCGGGAACTGACATCCCAGAGTCACCCGGTCAGCTACCGGACGGTGGCGCGGCGGCTGGTGGCAATGGATTATTCCTTGCAGGTCAATGTCAAGACCTTGGAAGGAACATCTCCTCCGGAGCGTGATGCCCAGTTCCGCTATATCAATCAGCAAGTTCAAGAGCGCATAGCCCGGGGAGAACCCGTGCTCTCAATCGACACCAAGAAAAAGGAGCGGGTGGGTCTTTTCCGCAATGCTGGCCGGGCTTATCGGCGTAAGGGATCCCGGCGCGCCGGGACAGAAAGTGAATACCTATGACTTTATCCGTCTGGGCGAGGGGCCGGCAATTCCCTATGGGGCGTACGACGTGAGCCGCAACGAGGGATTCGTCAATGTGGGTATGACGCACGACACCGCAGAGTTTGCCGTGGAGAGTTTGCGACACTGGTGGAAATTGGTGGGCCAAGACCATTATCCCAAAGCGCGATCACTTCTCCTATGCGCGGACGGAGGAGGCAGTAATTCCAGTCGCACACGCGCCTGGAAATACCACCTCCAGCAGTTGGCGGACGAACTGGGGATACCCATCACCGTCTGCCATTATCCGCCGGGCACCAGCAAGTGGAACAAGATCGAACATCGCATGTTCAGCCATATCAGCATGAACTGGGCGGGGCAGCCCCTGGTGAGCTATCAGGCGGTCGTGAATTTGATCGGAGCGACCACCACCCGCAAGGGATTGAAGATACAAGCACGGCTAGACGCCAAGACCTACCCCACCAAGACCAAGATCAGCAACCAGCAGATGAAAAGCGTGAGCCTCAAGCCTCATGGGACTCACCCACAATGGAATTACACGATCATCGGAAATGCTGACCGTGAAATCGGTAAAACGTAACATTTATTTTGTCACAAGCCCCTACCTCCCTGTGAATCCGTCGTTTTCCCGATATCCACCGTTACTAATCGTTACGATTGGTCGTACAGTGCGAGCAACTTCTGCACCAGTTCGAACGCTCGCCGGCTAAGTCTGTCCGCTTCCTCCGTATCGATTGTACCGTGAAACTCAACGAGTTGTTGAGGCCCAAATGCATTCACGTCGGCGAATTTGTCTCGCAAAATGGTGACGGCTTTGACTACATCCCGTTCCCGCTGGCGCTGCTTCCATTCCGCAGCCAGCGCCTTCATCCCGTCGGGAAAATATTCGAGACAGTAGCACAGATCGTAGACATCCTTCGGCTTTTCACGATTGTTGATGGCGTGGGCCTTCATCACGAGGAAATCCGGAATTGAAGCGACACACAGCCGTACCGTGTTGGTTCCGCCATGCACCATTCTGCCTGATAATAACGTCTCAACCGGGGCATGAAACGCTGTTCCGCAGGCGTCCGCCTGGAGGACCCGGAAGCCCTTTAGTAATTTCGGGTTGTTCTTCTGAAGCTTTACGGCCTGAGGCACGAGGAAGTCAACCTCCACCTGGACAGGCCGTTCGCCGTCCGAAAGGTCCACTTCCACTACCAGTTGGAACGACTTCGTACCTTGTTTATATCGCCTCGTGTTCAGCAGCAATTGCAACAACTCGGCATAGCGTCCGGATTTAAGTTTTGCGGCATCCAGCGCCAAGTCTACATCAACACTACCGATATGCTGCTCGCCCGTGTGGGCCAGCAATAAATCCGGAACCCACCCGCCCACGACCACAAAACAATCCAGAAAGGATGCCAGAACCTGACCCAAATCAACCAGCACCCGTCGGGCAGCCTCTGTCTGGCGTGTACTGTATTCCGCCTCGCTGCGCGGTTCCAAATTCATAACACTCCCTGCGCTTTCCAAGCCGGTTTTAATCGTTGTTCCAACAGCGCATCCGCTGCCTCTTTACCACGGCCGCCGCAGTGCCACAGATCGACGTAGGTCTGGACAATATTTGTACAACCCAAGTGGTTGTCGCCCACTGTACCGTCCTCACACATATAGCGTACACCTTCATCATCGGGTATCAGGACTGTTAGATTTTCGCCCGAGTCAACAGGCTTGGCCTCGATCAACTTCTCAAACGCCGGTATGTCACGGTCACGGACATAAAGCCAGGTTTTTGGCTGGCGCACATGCGGGGCCTGCAGTTCAGCCGCCGAGAAGGCTGCATAGAGCACAGATACATCTGTCCGCAGGCCAAGTTCGGCAAGAGCGTCCCGCTGTCTCTTACCCTGTAACAGCGTAAAATATCCGCGTCGTTCATGCCGATCGAATCGATACACGTCGCGCCATGCAAACAGTAATTTCAGCGGATCGCGCAGCCGAAAACCGCCGCGCGAATGGGCCTCAATGTATGCCTCGTCCCGCAGGCGCCTGACGACTCGGTTAATTAAACCCAAACTTACCTCGGGCCGGCAGTGCTTCTGCAATTCCCTCTGGGTCCATCGCGTTTGGGCATATTGCGGTTGAAGAAAAACCCGCATCACACGGCTTGCCTCGCGTGTACTGAGGTTGGCCATAGGCGTCTGTCGCTTATACACCGGTGCGTTGCCCGTGTGTTCAAGATGTAGCGAACCGGGGACGTCTATCCAATAATTACCGGCAAGATCAAACCAACACCAGCTATTTTCCTTGCATAATTCCGCCATGCGGGGCGACACCCATGGAAGCGCCAGTACGGGGATCATCAATTTTCGGCGATCGGAGGGCAAAAAACCTCTGTTCTGCATAAGTGCAAACGCACCGCCTGGACGTAATTCCGATTTGCATTCTATATACAGCGTGGCCTCTCTACGTCCAGGTAGCGGTAAACTGGCCCGTAGGTCGAAACCGGCATCTGGTATATTGATAGCAGGTTCCACTCGCCAACCGCGTAGCCAGTCTACGCTGCCGAGCAATTCCTCCAACTTCGCCGCCAAAGCCCTCTCAAGCTCCCCACCGGAAAGTCGCTGTATGTTCATAAAATATGCAGTGTTCATGATTACGTGAACATAGCATATATCATGAACTTATGCAAGGCGCAACATGAGGTGACGATC
>JAJZVR010000257.1 GCA_021847065.1 Planctomycetota bacterium
GCCGCCGCCCTACTAATCAATACTGTTCTTAGCTTCGCGATCTGGCCTTGGGGTGTCGCTGGAGGGCCTATCAATAGCGGGCGTATGCAAAACCGTGCGGTGGCCAGCGGGGAGTTAGCCCGGTCGTAATCTCCCCGCGCCACTCGCCCCTAAACTCCGGTTTAGCGTGGCACTTGCTAATTTCACATGTGCCGATATATTTCAGAGTCAACGACCTTCAGCGGTTAATTTAATGGAGACCCCTTCATGCGATCTATGTTATCAATTGTTATAAGCCTTGCGGCAATCATCGGTTTTTTGCAGGCACCGCGAGCTTCGGCGGCCATTACGCTGTCCAATATGTTTTCCAATCATCTGGTGCTGCAACGCAACATGCACGATCCGGTATGGGGCTGGGCAAAACCCGGACAGAAAATAACGGTAAGTTTTGCGGGCCGGACGGTTGCGGCTACCGCCGATGCCAGCGGCGCCTGGATGGCCAAATTGCCACCGATGCCGCGCAGTTCCACTCCACGGGATTTAACCATTTCTTCCGGGCGGCAAACCATTGTGCTCCATGATGTGCTGGTGGGTGATGTGTGGCTTTGTTCCGGACAATCCAATATGCAATATCCCATGGCGGGATGGTTTCACCGCACCAATCTGGCGTCGGCGCTGGCCCATGGAACGCATCCGAATATTCGGCTTTATCATGTTCCGATGATTGAATCCAATTTTTCCGGCACGCCGAAAAAACAGACTCCCGCGGTCTGGCAGCGGTGTACACCAAAAACTCTGGCCGGATTTTCCGCAGTGGGTTATTTCTTCGGATCGACACTGCACAACGCACTGGATGTTCCCATTGGCTTAATCGAATCCGATTGGGGTGGTACCAACATTGAACCTTGGATTCCCAGATCGGGCTATTTTGCCGTGCCGCAACTTAAGTCCGATCAGGCTTGGTTGCGTGCCATGGCCACTCGACAGAAGATACTGAATTCCGCATATCTCGCGGCGATGTCCGCATGGTTACGCCAAGCTAAACAAGCTGTGGCTGCCGGCAAAGCCATGCCACATCAGCCTGCCAAAATGCAAAATGCCATCAGCAGCCCCCACGCATTTAATTATCACATTCCACCTAACGACTGGCAGCCCGACCCGCACCAGAATCCGACGACACTTTTTAATGGCATGATTAATCCTTTAATTCCGTATGCCATTCGTGGCACCATCTGGTATCAGGGAGAAAACAATGTATCTTCGCATGATCTGCTCTATTATTACCATCTCAAGGCCTTGATAGGCTCCTGGCGTAAATTATGGCACGAAGGGAATTTTCCGTTTTATATCGTTCAGATTGCCCCGTTTAATTATGGCCAGGACGCCCATTATGAACCATTGATCTGGCAGGCCGAAGAAAAGGCCGCACAGCGGATTCCGAATTGCGGCATCGCATCAACCATGGATATCGGCGATATTCACAACATCCATCCGCCCAATAAGCTTGAGGTTGGCGCACGATTGGCCATGATCGCGTTAGCCAAAACGTTCCATATAACACCTAAAGATGCCACCTATTCCGGGCCGGTATTTAAGTCCGCGGATTTTTCCGGAAATCAGGTAGTCATTCACTATACACAAGTTGGTCGCCGGTTACTTTCACGCAATGGCAAGCCATTAAACTGGTTTCAACTCGCGGGACCCGATGGCAAATTTGTTAACGCCAACGCCAAGATTGTGGGAAAAACCGTAGTGGTACAAGCGCCGGAAATAAGCACTCCAACGGCGGTACGATTTGCCTTCAGCGACATCGCGGTGCCGAATCTCATGAACGCTGCCGGGTTGCCGGCACTGCCATTTCGAGATCGCAAGCCATAACGATTTACTCTTCGCCAAAGCGGCTGTTGACCAAGGTTTCTAACGCGTCCAGAGCCTTGACCGCATCTTCGCCGTCGGCTTCAAGCTTCAACCCTGTGCCTTCCGTGGCGGCAAGCATCATCATGTGCATGATACTTTTACCATCCACGCACTGATCACCCTTCCAAACGCGGATGTTGCTGCGGAATTGATTGGCAACATCCACAAACTGCATGGCCGGGCGGGCGTGAAGGCCCAGTCGGTTTGAAATTTTTACTTGTCTGTCCATGATTCCGAGGCACCGGCGTTTTCTGTGAGTATAGCAATATGACCCTGGGGAATAAAAGCTCGTCAGCGGGCCATACCGGCTTGATCGGCCTCTTCAATTAATTCAACAATTTCCTTACGCGAGGACGCCTGCCGCAAAAATCGCCGAAAATTATCCTGCTGAAGATTACGGAAAATATTTTCCATCGCATGCAGATGCCCATCCGGATTATCCGGCGGTGACAACAACAGCACCACGCTGTAGACCGGTGCCTGATCCAACGCTGAAAAATCCACTCCCGTGGTACTGCGGCCAATGGTGCCGATACGCTTTTTGATGCACGCAAGTTTCACATGTGGCACCGCCACGCCCTTGCCAAAGCCGGTGCTGCCATGGCGTTCACGGTCCAGAATCGCCTTGCAGATGCTGTCCACGTCCGATGTTGTCACCACCCCGGCGGCGGCCAGTGCTTCCACCAGTTCTCTAATGACACCATCGCGGCTGGTTGCTTTGAGTTCCGCAACGATGGAATCCTTAACAATAAAATCACCGAGTTTCATGGATCACTTATCTCACGCGTAAAATCGCCGGCGATCCCGGCATCTTTTTATTCCATTGCCCGCAGTAAAGTACACCCGCCGGGCCACCCGGGTCAACCGGGATGTTTACGATTTCGGAATCGGTCTTTGTGTTCTGTGATCTGCCGCTCTAGTTTGTGCGCCGCCTGGTCAATGCAGGCATACAGATCATCACCTTCCTGCGTACCGACAAACATATTACGATGTTCGGCACTGACGATAAACTCCACCCGCTTATGCTTGGCTTCGCTGCCGTCAAGAATGATTTCAATTTCCTTGATGAGGTCATAATACTTCAGAATTTTATTGGCTTTGGCCTCCGCATGTTCGCGAATGGCCGGGGTCACGTCAAGATGACGACAGGTGACGGTGATGATCACTTATATAACTCCTTGCAGTCTCGGCCACTATAAGCGGTTTTGCTTCGGCGAGAACAGCACCTAAATTATCGGCTTGCAGGCTGACCGTCAACAGACAAAAATTTCGTGCCGGAGCGTGCTTGCAATAAACCGGGTAGAGCGTATACTTAATGACTTGCGAAATTCGCGGGCGAAGCTGGTTCGCCGCTGATAATGTTGGAGATATGTCATGGCACATAAAAAAGGTCAAGGTTCCACCAAGAACGGGCGGGACAGCAATCCGAAATACCTCGGCGTAAAAGCGTATGCCGGCGAAGTAGTCACCACCGGTTCGATTATCATCCGGCAGCGTGGCACGCGGTATCGCGCCGGTAAAAATGTTGGCCTGGCCCGCGATGACAGTCTGTTTGCATTGGCTCCTGGCCGCGTGCATTTCGCGCCCAACCTGAAGGTATCTGTAGAGCCTCTTGAGCAGCCTTCCGCAGCCGCCGCGAATTAACACGCCGTTAGGCAACTCCTTTATCAAAATTGCTCCCGGCAGTTCCGCATTTTTGCTGCGCCAGAGTCCAGATAATATGTTTGTGGCACCGGGATTTGTTGCCGCGCAGCTTCTGCATCCCTTATCTATTGCGATTATTCATCGGCACCGCTGTTGGCGGTGTAATAATTAGGGCTTTCCCGGGTGATGGTAATATCATGGGGGTGGCTTTCCACCATGCTGGCATGGGTTACGCGCACAAACCGCGATTTTTTCTGTAATTCATCAATTGTTTTGGCTCCGCAATACCCCATTCCCGCCCGCAGGCCGCCAACCATCTGATATACAAAATCTCCCAGGGGGCCGCGGTAATGCACCAGACCTTCAACACCCTCCGGCACAAGTTTGCTGGTTTGCCGAACGCCAGCTTGTCCATAGCGATCAGCGGAGCCTTGCACCATTGCCCCCATGGAGCCCATGCCCCGATAACTTTTGAAGCGCCGTCCCCGATGAATAACCAGTTCGCCGGGGCTTTCATCAAGACCGGCAAACAGGGACCCCATCATCACGGCATTGGCACCGGTGGCCAGGGCCTTGGTGATATCCCCGCTGTGGCGTATGCCGCCATCGGCGATGACCGGCACACCCAACGGCCCGGCAACGGCCACGACGTTCATAATCGCCGTGATCTGCGGCACGCCCACGCCGCTGACGATCCGGGTTGTGCAAATGCTGCCGGGGCCTATGCCCACTTTCACCGCATCGGCGCCGGCGGCAATGAGATCTTTGGCGGCCTCACCGGTGGCAATATTGCCGGCAATAACCTCAATATCAAATTTGTGTTTAATTTCACGCACGGTATCAATCACATTGGCGGAATGGCCATGCGCGGTATCCACGACCAGCACGTCCACACCTGACGCAATAAGAGCCGCCACGCGGTCAAATTGTTTCACTCCCACCGCCGCGCCAACACGCAACCGCCCCCGCTGATCTTTGCAGGCTCTGGGGAATTGATGCGTTTTATCAATATCCCGCATGGTGATCATGCCGCAGAGCCGATGGCGGTCATCCACGAGCAGCAGTTTTTCCACCCGTGCGTTATTCAGCAGTATTTCGGCCTTTTCCAACGACGTACCCGGTGGCGCGGTAACCAAGTTGGTGCGGGTCATGAGTTCACGTACCGGATGATTATCATCACCTTCAATGAATTTCAGGTCCCGCCGCGTCAGAATTCCCACCAATGCGCCATCGGTAGCATCCACAATAGGTATGCCGCTGATATTCTGTTCCTTCATGATCTGCCGGGCGCGGCCCACGGTGGCATCAGGTGGTAATGTCAGCGGATCAGTAATGATGCCATTGGCGGATCGTTTAACCTTTTCCACCTCTGTGCATTGATGCTCAATGGACATATTTTTATGAATACACCCCAGCCCTCCCTCCTGGGCCAGCGCAATGGCCAGTGCGGCCTCGGTAACGGTGTCCATAGGGGCGGAAATAAGCGGCAAATTAAGCTCAATTCGCCGCGTAAGGCGCGTGCGGGTGTCCGCTTCGGACGGCACAAAATCACTGCGCCCCGGCACCATGAGTACATCATCAAAAGTAAAGCCTTCGCCGATAATTTTATTCAGGTTTTCCATGTAGCAATAATGCCCGCCCGCGTTGTCAAAGTCAAATGGCCGCCGGATTTCGCGATTCCGCGCCAGATTCTCCGCGCCCAGGCCGGTGCGTGGCAATAATTCCGGGGTGCATGACGCATTAAGCGGGGTGGTCTTACCGGTGAGAAGCGGGCGGCATACGTGTCTCACTAAGTATGCCGGGCGATCAAAGCGGAAGATGGCACCGTTGGCCGGGCCATTGGCCATTTGCTATCCAGCGTAAAAGCTGCTGGCAAATTTCCGTAAATGTGAATAAATTATATGCCCCCTTCTGGACATTCAGGGCACATTTGGCGGCGAAGAAGAGATTATATTGGGTTTGTCAGCGCACTATCAGTCTATATTTTTCGCTTGCCACAAGACAATGCCAGACTTTAACCCACCGTTGAGGCGCAGATTGCAATGTGCATGGCCGGGAGCTCGGTACACGATTTTCGCACAGTTCTTCGCGCTGGTTTGCAAAATCTGGTGGTAACGGCTAGGTTGCCTGTTGGTGTTGTTATGCTTGAAACATT
>JAJZVR010000258.1 GCA_021847065.1 Planctomycetota bacterium
CTCGTGGACACCATCCGCAGTTGCCGTGAGATCGCTGAAGGTAAATGGGATCATCTTCCCGAAGGTGCCTTCATGTACGTCGGCACGGTGGAAGAAGCCGCCGAGCAGGCCAAACGCATGAAGGACTAGCCCTCCGTCAACCCGCGTTTGTAGGTGTGACAGAGCACTGGGAGGCCGGGCCGCCATAACCGCCTGAAACCGTTTGTGCGGCGGCCTTGGTGCGCGTATTCCACAGCACACTTCCCCACAGCCGCCGGCTCCGCCGGTGGTTGCATATTCGATTGCAGCGCAAGTCGGGAAGTTATTTCCGGTCGGCCAAACAGTAACCCTTCAAAGTGAAGCGCGATACCCGCCTGCGGTCTTCTACCCGGCGGCATTTATGCCGCGTGGCCATATCCTCAAATCCTGAAATATCAAATTTTCCACCGATCCTTGTTCGATCAGCGCCGCCGCGAAGGCCATCGGAATAGATCGTTGAAAACACGAAAGTGTGACATCCACCGTTTCCGCGCCTGCCTCAGCTACGTTGTTTGCCGCGTATCGCAGCCAATGGAAAAGGCCTGCCGCACGGAGGCTTGCGATATGAACACGCGACCTTAACGCCGTGTTTACGGGATCAACCGTTTTGCATCAGGTGTCGATCAGAACGGAATTCCCTTGCTGCGGTGAAATTTGCCTGTGACATTACCGGATAGCGACGTATTGTCCGGATTGAGCATCATGACCGGTGCCCCCGGCTTGAGATCAAATTTGAGCAGGTTGCCCCAGACCATACTTGGTGCCGTGGCAAGTTGAAAGTAATAACGTTCGTTTGTCAGATAGGTGATGGTGCGGTATTCGGTATTGTACGTATCAAAACCATGCCGACCAGTGGGACCATTACGACCATAGGGAGCGCCGAAGGGCACTGAAACGTTGTTCAAAATCGATGACAGGCTCGCAACGGCCTGTCGCACGGTTTTAGGTTCGCGCAGCATGGACAGGTAGTAACTGGCACGCTGGAACCGATCTACCGCATTGACATTCCCCGGAAGGGGCATGTTTTTGCCGGGATGCGAAAAGTCCTTCCGTTTAAGTTGCTCAAGTTGATCCGGGTAGGCGGGATCGTTAGTCATGACCTTATACAGGCGGTTGTGGTATACATGCAGTTTACCGTGTACGTATTCCAGGATGACCGAATCCCCGCTGGTATCCTCAACAGCCATATGCACATTGGCCTCGTCCTCGCCCTTCTTGACCGGGATCTGAACCAGTTGCACATTGTCCATCAGGGAAATGGCCTGTTGGACGGTTGCGGAATTATCCAGGATCTACTGCGCCCACGCAGCAGCCTGAAGTCCTTTGATGCTGGGATTGCGAGCGCCGAAGTCCGTGGGAGAGAAATAAAGCAGATGGACGCTTAGTCCGGCCTGATTCATCCCATCGACTGCGCCCATCCCGTTCATTGAAGTGACAATGCTGCCATATTTTGAGGTACATGTCACGGTTTTTCCCTCGACTACACGATGGCCCGCAAACACGCCACCATCACGCTTGATTCCTCGTGGAAACACGATCAGCAGGGGTTCGGTGCTCTGTGCCCAGTCCATGGTGCGACCGGTGAAGACTCCGAGGTTGTTTGTCCACAAAATGCGGGTACAGGCATCCGCCACCGACGGAGCGGTAAACAGGAGGAATAAAACCATTAGTGCGCTTGCGGCGACAATCCCCATGCCTGCGGAGCCGCCACAAGCACGGCAGCCAGCCACGCCAACGCCTCTAAAGTTATGCCACCGGCTTCGCCGGCGAGTTATCGCAACAGCCCGTACGCGTTGGGCCGCGTTGATGAGTTTGGCAAGCATTATTCTGTCATCCTTAAAGCTTACAGAGTCCATAAATTGCTTCCTGTTCTGTATAAGATAAGTGTAGAACCTATTCGAGGGCATGGCAAGCATGGAGCGTGTATGCGTCCATCACAACGCTACTGCACCCTGTGGTTCTACCTGCGGTATAACTACATCTGGCCCAATAGCGGGCTTAACGGATTGTCACGCGGCGGTTACTATATCGCGGTAATGAAAGAGCCCTCGCCCATTTTAGATCAAGCCACCTACATTGCCGCACGCAGCGCGGCCATGATGCTCGGCTTTTTTCCCGTCAATGCCAATCTGCGCACCGCCCGCGGGTTTGGATCACTTTTATGGGCGTTTGATAAAAAACATCGCCTACGCGGATTGGAAAATCTCCGGGCGAGTTTTCCGGATTTTCCGGAAAAAGAGTTGGAACGCATCGGCCAACGGTCGATTCAACATTTTTGTGAACTCGCCATGGATGTGATATTTTCCACGCGCGTAATCCACGTTGAAACATGGCACAAGCACGTTCATTTTCAAAACTTCCAGTCCGCCATGCAAATTATCCTCCGCGGGCAGGGAGCTATTATGGTCACGGGACATTATGGCAACTGGGAAATTCTCGGCTATACCATGGCCACGCTCGGCTTTCCTTCGTACAGCGTGGCTCGGCCTATTGATAATCCGCATATTGATACCTGGCTTCTGGGCGTGCGCGAGAAACGCGGACAGATTATTTTATCCAAACGCGGTGTCACAGCCACGGCACAGGACATCTTGAAAAACAACGGCGTATTGGGCTTTATTGCCGATCAGGATGCCGGCCCCAAAGGCATGTTCGTGCCATTTTTTGGACGCTTGGCCAGCACCTACAAAAGCATCGGCCTGCTGGCCATGCAGCACAATGTACCGGTGATTATTGGCTACGCCCGGCGCCGAGGGGATTTATTTGATTTTGATATCGGTGTGACAGACATTATTTATCCAGCCGATTGGGAGGCCCAAAGCGAACCACTACGTTACATTACTGAACGCTACACCCGCGGCATTGAAACATTTGTACGCGAAGATCCAACACAATATTTATGGATTCACCGCCGCTGGAAGAACCGGCCTAAACATGAACGATAGTGCTCCCTAGCAAATCGCTGCTTACTGAACTATTTTTGATTAAGCGAAAAGAAACGCAGGAGCGCCCCTTAATTTCAGGGCTTCTTATTCTTATTCATTTCCTCTTTCGCCTTCGCTTCGGCTCTCCAGCCAAAAATAGCCATTGGTGCGCCAAACAACAAAAGCACAATGCCCCAATACAGATTAATGTTCACCTTTTCGGTGATATTGGGAATATCATGCGGCGACACAACGCCGTAGGCCGTCATAATTATGCCGACCAGCAAAAAGAAAATTCCAATTGGTAATCTTAAATCCATCATAATTAAACTCCAGTGCGGCAGTAGCCGCCAATTATATCATTCTGTTTTACCAGAACAGCAGGTTGATAATCAAGGTCAGCACCAGAGCCAACACACCCAGAACAAGTGGCTTCTTCCACCACGGCAACGTCGCATCCTGTTCCGGCTTGGGCGTGAGCTGATACACGAGGCCCACAAGTTCTTCATCTTTCTTTTTCTTGGTAAACAAACTCACCACAATCGTGGCACCGGCGCCGGCACAAAATGCCCATACCGCACCCCAGAATGCCCCCGTGGTGTTGTTGTTGTAATGATGCCACAGCGGCAGGCCAGGATACGATCGGATAATCCAGAGCGTAACGGATGTGGCCGTGCCAACCAGCAAGCCCCACAGACCGCCCGCCGGCGTAGTAAAGGTGGCAAACATACCCAAAAGGAATACGGCAATCAGCGGCGCGTTGACCACGCCGAAGATGGTTTGCGTGTAGCCCATAATGCCCGATTGCCCGCGCACCACATAAGCAAAACCCACACTGATAATAATACCCACCACGGTCATGATACGCCCCACCCACAGATAGTGCTTATCCGGGGCATTGGGTTTAATAAATACCGCATACAGATCATACGTAAAGACGGTATTAAAGGCGGTCACATTGCCAGCCATGCCTGACATAAATGATGCCATCAGCGCCGTTAAACCCAGGCCCAGCAGGCCGGCGGGGTAATATCGTGCCATCATCAGCGGCATAACGTTGTTAAAAGATTCAGTGGCGGGAATCAGATGGCCATTAACCGTTGTGTTTCCCGGAAACAAATGTGGCAAAAGCGGCAAAGCCAGTAACCCCGGCAGAATCACGATAAATGGAAATATCATTTTCGGAAACGCCGCCAGCAACGGTGTACGCTGGGCTGAGTTCATATCCTTGGCGGCCAAGGCTCGCTGCACTACCAAAAAGTTCGTACACCAGTAAGAGAACGACAACACAAAGCCCAAGCCCAACACCACGCCTGGCCAGGTAATGTGCATGGGGTTGTTTTGTGTGAGGGTATTTTGGAACGTGTGCATCCACTGGGTAGCCGGCATTTGATGCACCACACTGCCCGGCTTCGCCGCCGCAGCGGCCACCTGATCCGGCGTAAGGAAAGGCAACTGATGCGTGGCAATCCATTTCTTGAAATGCGCCCAGCCATGATTGGCGATCAGGGCGATGATGGTCATCGGAGCGATGCCCAAAACAATCAGGAAAAATTGCAGCACTTCATTATAAATGCTCGCAGTCAAACCACCCATGAACGTGTAGACCAGCACCACCACCGCCGACACCCAAACACTTGGTGCAAAGTGCCAGCCGAGAAAGTCCTGCATAACCACAGCCAATGCGTACATGCTGATACCGGAAATGGCTGGCGTGAATACCGCAAACGTGAAGGCATTGATGAATCGGGCACCTTCGTTATAACGTTTTTTGAGAAACTCCGGCACGCTGCGCACTTTGCTGCCATAAAAAAATGGCATCATGGCAATACCCATGAACACAATCGCGGGAATGGCACCGATCCAATAATAGTTGGCGGTCATCATGCCATATTCATATCCCTGCTGGGACATGCCCATGACTTCCAGAGCACCAAGATTCGCGGAAATAAATGCCAACCCGGTAATCCACGCGGGCAGGCTTCTTCCGGATAGAAAAAAGTCCTCACTGGTTTTGCTGCCGCGACCGGTGATAATGCCAATACCCACCACAAACAGCAGGTACACCACCAGAATGGCCCAGTCGATCCCGTGCAGATGAATGATCGCCCCGGAATGCGGCAATGCCGTTGATACAGCGGCTAATAATGTATTGGTAACCACTCGTTTCTCCAAGCCACAGGATTTTCAAAATGCGGCGTCGGTTCTTCCACGGGCCGACGGTTGTGCGGATTCGCACATTTCTTTGCGAGTATGTTATCAACTCGCAAGCCTACGTCAATTGATCTTAATAGCACGCGCGTGACAGACTTAGGGCGAGCGGAGTACAGGCATTGAGCGGGCGATTGGAAAATTCACCGCATTTTTCTGTGATGTTGAGCTGGCTGAATCCGACCGGAAGAGACATTGACACGACGCAGACTCGGTGGTACGGAAGAGCTTTTCTCGAAAAAGATCACACGCCTCCGCGTCAAGATCAATGCACAATCCACGGCGCCGCCTGGAATGATACGGAACGGGATATTACGCCCAAGTCCAGCGCGGCGTGTGCCGCAATTGCACCAATTGCGGCAAATAATTGATTCTGTGCGCCTGCGAGATTCTCGACAGGTAAGCCTGCAATTCCTGTTCATTGAATTTTTCGAGGAAAGCTCTTCCGGCCGACCGATTCAACCGGATAATTTCATCCACCATTTCACGTTTGCTCATACGCGACTCCTTTCGCT
>JAJZVR010000259.1 GCA_021847065.1 Planctomycetota bacterium
GCCAGCGGTTCGTAAAATTCACGCACCACTTCCACCCAGTTTTTGTGCGCTTCTTCCACGCCGTCAAGCTCTTCTTCAATGCGGCGGGTGAAACCCAATTCCATTAAATCCGGAAATCCTTCAATGAGTTTTTCAGTAACCTTTATGCCCAGATCAGAGGCAAAGAATCGCCGATCACGCAGCAACACATAATTCCGATCCTGAATGGTTTGAATAATTGAGGCGTAGGTGCTGGGGCGGCCAATGCCTTCCGTTTCCAGTGCCTTGACCAGACTGGCTTCGGTAAACCGCGGGGGCGGACTGGTAAAATGCTGTGTGGGAGTAAGATCCAGCGGAGCCACACGCTGCTGCTCGGCCAATGCCGGCAAGACCTGATCGTCATTGCGTGACCACACCCCCGCCACGCGCGTAAAGCCATCAAATTTTAATGACCGCCCGGTGGCCTTAAACAACGGCAAACGTGCGGCATCAACGGCTGAATTTCCCGCGGGCCGACATTCAATGATCGCCTCGGTAACCAGCCATTGTGCGGGCATCATCTGACAGGCGATAAACCGCTTCCAGATTAAATCATACAAACGGAATTGCTCTTCACTTAGAGCCATGCGCACATCCGCGGGCGTCAGCGCGGCATCGGTTGGGCGGATGGCTTCATGGGCCTCCTGCGCACCGGCACGCGATGAATAAAAGTTCGGCTTTTCCGGCAGATAGGCGGCACCGAAAGAGTTTTCAATAAATCCACGGGCCATTTTCAACGCATCGGCGCTGATATTCTGCGAATCCGTACGCATGTAGGTTATTAACCCCACTGCACCCTGCCCGGGAAGTTCCACGCCTTCATATAACTGCTGCGCAATGCGCATTGTGCGCTGGGCACCAAAGCCAAGCTGATTGCTGGCCGCCTGCTGCAATGTGCTGGTGCTGAACGGCCCCGGCGGACGGGACACCGACGGCTTGGTGATTAATGATCGCACACGATATTCCGGCGCACCGGCCCCCGCCACAGGAACCAAACCGGAAACGGTCGTGAGCTTTTGTGCCGGCCCTTTGTTGGGAATACCCCGCGGGCCGTTACTACCGTCATTGTCAACGGTTGCAACCTCCACTTGCCGCAAGCCCACAGCCACTGCGGCTCTCTGGGCATCAGCAACATTTTTAGGATCAAATTTTTTACCGTCAAACTCCACCAGCAGCGCCTTGAACGCTTGGTTGTCCGTCAGCCACTGGCGCTTCTCCGCGCCCGACGGCCCGCTGGCCGGGGCTGAGTCGGTCCCATCATCCGTATCTTCCTCATCGGGCACGGATAAAAATTCCCGCCACTGCCGGGCCAGTGAATCCGCCACCTGCAGTTCGGTTGTAAATACAGCTTGGAGTTTCCAATATTCATCCGGAACAAAAGCGTTGATTTCCCGTTCACGATCCACAATAAGTTTTACCGCAACGCTCTGCACCCGCCCGGCAGATAATCCCCGGGCCACCTTTTTCCAAAGCAGCGGCGAAACTTTATAACCCACCAGCCGGTCCAAAATGCGCCGGGCCTGCTGGGCGTTTACCTTGTCCAGATTAATCAAACGCGGATTTTCAAATGCTTTTAGAATGGCCGTTTTTGTAATCTCATTAAACACCACGCGCTTCACGCCGTGCTGATCCAAATTCAACGCCTGACTTAAATGCCACGCAATGGCCTCGCCTTCGCGGTCCAAGTCGGTTGCCAGATATACCTCGTCCACCCCCCGCACCACAGACTTTAATTCACTGATAAGCTTCTTACGGCTCGAAAGCACTTCATAAGTGGGTTCAAAATCCTTCTCGATATCCACGCCCATGCCTTTTTCCGGCAAATCGCGCACATGCCCCATTGAGGCTTTAACGGTATAAGACGCACCGAGGTATTTGTTAATCGTTTTGGCCTTCGCCGGGGATTCCACAATCACCAGCGCCAACCCGGTTTTTTTAATCGCTTTTGCCACTCGTCGTTTCCAATCCTTAAGAGTTACTCTGCCAATCGATCTACTGTCGACTCCTAATATAGTACGGACTTTTATTTACGCCGCACCGCAATCCCATCGTGCAACTTCGGCTTTCCGAAGGCTTTGCGTCCAATATTTATCACAAGCTGCTGGAAGAAAGCAAATTAATTCGCTTTCACAAATATTCATTCGCTCTTTAATTGTAACCCCCAGTCCATGATCCAAGCCTGTGCATAAATGATGGGCAGATAATACGTTACAACACGCTATCATGACGGCAATGAGTGGCTTTACGCTAGGGATATGCCATCTTAACCCAATTTTTACCCGGCTAAAACATAACATTATCACCGCAAGTTCACAATATCTTGCGTGACATTCTCCGGCGTGGCCGCCGGGGTGCTTTTATAGGATGCTCCATAATATCTCGGAATAATAATCTTTTGGCACATATTTTGCTCTGTAATCTGCCGATGTGAAAAGAAGCTTTTGATTTTTTTTACACCGAGGTGCTTTCACGTGCGTATAGTTGTATAGAGACCCGCAAGCGGCCCGTCCTGAACGGGCGAGGAGGTTTTATGAATGGCCCACATGGCCCCGCCATCTTGGATTTAAACACGCAGGTTGACCTGTTAAGCCCCAATGGCCTGTACCGTCTGCACGATTCAGATGCAATCGCCGCCAACATCAAACGGTTATTCGGGTTTTTGCGCTCGATCCGCTGCGCTGTAGTCAGCACCCGGCTGCACCACGCCATTATGCCGGACCGTTCCGCTCCGCATCATGTTTGTATACCCGGCAACCCCGGTTACAACAAGCTATCCTTTACCCTGCTTCCGCAACGCACCGAAATGCCCATTGATTGTGGTACCGATCTACCCGTGCAGACGTTCCACGATGCCCAGCAATATATTTTTGATCTCCCGGATCCCAATCCGTTTGATTCCCCCAGGCTTGATCGCCTGTTATCCGAAACTGAAACCAACACCTGGCTGATCATTGGTGGACCGCTGGAGTCTTCCGTGCGCATGGCGGTCATGGGACTTTTGCAGCGGCGTAAGAACGTGGCCATAGTCAAAGATTGCATGGGCCAACGCGATCCCTATGAAGCTGAAATGGCCATGCGCCAGGTTGAAAGCAAGAATATAACCTGGCTCACTGTGGATGAAGTAATCGAGCGCTGCAGCCGCAAACCGGTGCGACGATCACGGTTACTGGCCCGCGTGGCACATCGCGCACGTGGAACCCCCACCGCCGCAGCACCAAGCTATCGCGGGCGGTCCAAGACCATGGCCAACGCCTACCGCCTCCGTGATTAATGCCACCGCCAACGTAGGCCAATATTGTCCGGCGGATCAAATACGTTTCAAGGCGGTAAGACTACCACCGCATTGCCGGATGGATCACGCAGTACCAGCTTGGAGTCGGGCGGTTCCATTGCGTTGGATTCCAGCTTCTCAGCAGTTTTAATACGGTTGAATAATTCCATGTCTGGTGCCTGAATAACAAACTGGCTCAATCCCTGCGATCCCTCGGGTGCCTCTGGCTGGCCCAGGCTTTCCCATGTATTAATACCAATATGATGATGATACCCATGATACGAAAGAAAACTCGCCGAGTGGCCGAAACGCATCATCAAATCCATCCCCAGCACCGCGCGGTAAAACGCCTCGGCGGTTGCTAAATCCGACACCCGCAAATGCACATGACCCATGACCGTCCCCACCGGAAGCCCCTGCCAGGGCGCTTCGCGTAACGGCCAATCGGCCAATAATCCAGTAAAATCCAATGGATCACTGGCCATGCGCAATTGCCCATTTTCCTGCGGCCACTGGTCGCGCGGGCGGTCCCGGTAAATTTCTATTCCGTTGCCTTCCGGATCAGCCAGATACAGCGCCTCGCTGACAAGGTGATCCGCCGCCCCCTGCAAATGCACACCCGTTTCCACCAAATGATGCAATTGCCGGGCCAAAGCCGGGCGTGATGGCAGCAGAATTGCGAAATGGTATAAACCCGTCGTCCGACCCGGATGTTTTGCCTGCGGATTTTCGTTGAGCGTCAGCAGGCAACGATCTTCCACACCCATCATCGCGATATTGCCGGAGCGTTCCAGGAGTTTCAACCCAATACTTTGCTGATAAAACGCCACCATCGCGGCAAGATTCCGCACCGTAAGCACAACGGGGCCAAATATTGATTTATTATTAACAGACATGAGGCCTCCAAAACATACGGTTTATATATAAACCAAGTATATTGTAGGCTGATTCTGCACGTAATCCAGGGCCCTTGCGGTGAGGCGAGAGCAAATAAAGTAGCGAGCCAGCCTGCTGGCCGTGTCCCAAAACCTTTAAGCGGTGCCCCGTACCGCGTCCCATTAAGGGCGACGCCGCAGGCCACTCGCCCGTCCCACAAGTTATTCGTTGTTCGTTGACCGTTGAGCGTTGAGCGCCGGGCCGCCCCCGCTATTGAATCTACTCATCAATACTGATCAATACTGAACCTACTGACAGATACTGACCAATACTGAAATCGCTTCCTCCGTTTACCTCTGCTACCTCCTTGTGAATCCATCGTCGCGTTGTGTCAGAGTTTATCCCGATGACCCCGGCTTAAATATTCGTGATCGGGATGGTAAAAAACGACCCCCGCGGCAACGCCGCACCCCTATGCTAAATGCCAAACACTGCATACTTCCCGTTGTGTGTCATTCTAACATCTGGCCCCATAGGGGCCTCCAAAACAACTTGGCCCCCTTTACCCCGGCGTGGTACTGAAAACTGGCTGTAACCCGTCACCTGTAACCCGTCACCTGTCACCTGTCACCCGTAACCTAAAACCCCGGCCGCGCCCCAGCATAACTGCCCGCACCAAACGGGTCTGCCAATTGTTTTGGCGGGGTGAGCGTTTCCATCGTCGCAACTCGCGGTTTGATAGCGCCAACGCCACCTGACGCAATCCGATTTGGCCCGACGCCAGATTTATTGGCAGACCCCACCAAACTGCCGATCTATTTTGTTAACCTGAAACTTGCCCGCACGTCCAGAAATAAGATTCGTTCTTGCATTTCAGCGCTAGGACCCCGCGGCACCGCTTTTTGTGGAAAACTTGTCGGCATATTCTTATTTCCAGGCCGTGCAATATGAGTTCAATAACGTTACAGTGATCTGCTCAATCGTGGTTTGGCCACAGTTGGTTTAAAAATATGGTACCGGCGATCCAAGACGGATTATGAATAATGGATGAAGTCACAACAACCGCTCGCCCCCGCCCACGTGATATGCCCATTGCGCCGGCATCACAAAACGTCACCGATCGCACCCCTCCGCATGATTCCGCATCGGAAATGGCGCTGCTGGGGTCCATGCTGTTGGATCCGGAAGTCATCGGCGGGGTCTGTGCGATCATTGAATCTGGCAGTGCATTTTTCAGCCGGCAAAATCAGATTATTTTTGAAGGCATTCTTGATCTTTTCCAGGCCAGTGCGGCGGTAGATGGTGTTACCCTCACGCACAAGCTCAAGCAGAAAAATCTTTACGATGCCGCCGGGGGTTATGATTACCTGGAGCAACTGGTCAACTGCGTACCCAGTGCGGCCAATGCCATCGCGTACGCCCAGATTGTCCGGGATAAAGCGCTGCTGCGCCGGCTCATCAGCGCCTGTTCACAGACGCTGGAAT
>JAJZVR010000260.1 GCA_021847065.1 Planctomycetota bacterium
GGGCGTGCGGGGAATCGTCCACCCGTATATGATTGACTCATTGGTAATTTTGAGGAGCGCAACGATGGTCTTTTCGGCGACCGTGGTAAACGTAATGATTGGTGGACCTGCTGATGTTGAGGACGAGGTTAACACGGTTCGGAACACAATTGCTGAGTGGAATAATGCCCACGCGGCGCGCCGGAGTGTTGTTCTGCTTCCGATGCATTGGAAGACCCATGCAACGCCGGCTACCGGCGGAACTCCGCAGTCGTTTATCGACAAGCAAATTGTCGCGCAATCCGACGCGCTCATTGCTATCTTTAAGGGAAGCGTAGGCACCGCTTCGCCCGATGGCCAGAGCGGTACCATGCACGAAATTGATGACTTCGTGGCCCATGGAAAATCAGTTCAGGTCTACTTCCACGGCAGCCCAACCGTACGGTCCGGGAAAGACGCAGAGCGTGCAAAACAATTATTCGATTTCAAGGAAGAATTCAAAACCCGTGGTCTTTACGGAGAGTATGCGGACGCCGTGGATTTGGGAGGGAAAGTGTTAAGACATTTGGAATTGCTGGTCGGCCCGGCTGGTCCGCCGACGGGGGCGGCCGCGGGATCGCCCAAAGAAGTCGAACTTTCTGAGAAGGCCTCGGCTCTGCTCACGGCTGCGGCCGCGTCTAAGCAGCACATCCAGTCATTCAAATTTATTGCAGGATTAGCGTCGATTGGGGCGGGGGGCGTGGGGTACGAAGGCAAAGATCCGAGAGAAATTGCGGCTTGGGAGGCGGCGGTTGAAGAGCTCGAAAAAGGGCGTTTTGTCCGCCCGAACGATAATCGGAAATTATTCTTCGTAACAGACGCCGGGTACAAGTTCGCCGATCGCGTCGCGGCCCGCTGACGGGTTGGGCACGACGCCACAGTACGACCGATTGGCCGGTGGCCGATGGTCAGTTAGCGGCCGCCGTTGCGCCCCGCAGCTTATCATACTTCTCCATCACGAGTGCGGCGGTGGAATAGAGATCATCGGCGCTGCCGGTGGCCTGGAAGGTCGATAGGATGTAGATGGCATCGGCGCGGTTGATGCCGTAGAGGTGGAAATAGGCGGCGTCGAGTTCGGCTCTTATTTCGGCGCGCTCGGTGTCTTTCCATTTGTGGACTTTTTCCTTGAATCCGGCGGCATCGGCCAAGGGGATCATGTCGTTGGCGGTGCAGGTTAATTTCAGCACGCGGTCGGAAATCCATTTCTCCAAGGATTGCTTTTTGTCCCATGGGCAAGTTTCCGCGTAGGCGTCGGGTGGAAGGGCCGGCAGTTGCTCGACTATAAAAAAATTCAGCGTGATGCCACCGATTTTCTGTCGAACAACGTAATCGTATGCGAATGCGTCCAAGTTCGCCAAAAGGCATAGGCGGCGGCGCACCGAGGCGTCCGAGAGCATGAGGACGAGGTGATTGGTCTCGCTAGAGGGCGGGATAGCGGCAGCAATCATGGTGCGCTGATTGGTTGGGCTGGCAATGTCCTTGAATCCAATAAATCCTCCAGCGGGAATTTCCGGCAACCGCTTGGCCACCTCTTCGGCCGAAACCCACCATCGGGGCAACGCGACAAATTCAGGGTTCTGATGCTCCACCAGCGATGTGGCTTCGGTTTGGCCCTGCCGCATCCAGTTTTCTTCTGTCACGACAACACTGGCGGCGCGGTGGTCATACGCCTGGACCATCTTGGCCTCATAAAGCGGGAGATAAACCTGTTTTCCCTTCTTCCAGATATTGCCATCAAGTTTGAAACCGTCTTTTTTGAGATGCGATGGCTCGGTGAACAGTTCCGCGTCATTGGTTTGGTCGAACATCCGCATGAAGCGTATGCCCCAAGGGTTTCCGCCATCCTTGCGAGATTGGTCGATCAGGATCGGGACTCGGCGATAAATGGCCTTGGTGATTTCGCAGTCGCGGCGGGTACGGAATATCGGGCAGGTGTGCGTGTTGGGGTTTAACAGTGCAATATCTTTTTTTGATAAGGTGATGTGACGGTCGCTGTCTTCAAGCTCATCCATGTTATGAATGAAAAAGGCAAAATCGGCGACGGAAGTCTGCACTGCGCTTCCGCCGAAGATCAGCGTGCAGAATTTGAAGCGTCCATCCACGTCCGGAAAGATTCCCTCGCGGTTTTCAAAATCATAGAGTTTCACCAGTGATTCGTTGTCGATCAGATCGGCAAAGAATTCCTTGGTGGTGTTGTCTGTCGCGATGCCCGACGGCACGAGCAGGCCGACACGGCCATACGGGGCCACCAGAGAACGGGCCAGCTCGGCAAAGAGCATATATGTGTTGATATCGCCCTTGCCTGTGAGCGGATAACGGCCGGATTGGCGGGCATAATCCAGAACCCGCTGTGCGGCTTTCTGGGTGAGTCCGTAGCGATGAAACAATTCTGGATTATTGGCGGAGAGCTTTTGAATCAGCTTGCGGCGGCCGGCGGCATTGACTGCCCCGGCAATTTCAGGCGCGGAAAAGGCGAAGAATTCGCGCTCCTGCACTTTGAGCCTCTCCCACGGCGGATTGCCGACGACAGCATCAAATCCGGAGCCGAACGGTCTGGAGGCGGAAAAAACATCCGGGAATTGCAGCGGCCATTCCATACCCTGCACCTGAACTACCGGATCATGCACCAGCGAGTTACCCCAGACAATATTGCGGGAAAGATCAGCCAATGTTTTGTCGTAGCGCACGGTCTTAATCCACAGGGCCAGCCGCGTAATCTCCACCGCCTGCTCGGAGAGATCAACGCCATATAGGTTCTCCGTAACAATCATGTCTGGAATGCTGGCAAATAATTCGTCCGCTCCGGGGACATCCTGGGCCTTGAGATTGCGAATAACATCGACGTAATAATCTTCCAGCATATCGTACGCGGCAATGAGAAACGCGCCTGATCCGCAAGCCGGATCGACGATCTTGAAGTTGCGCAGTGTGGTCAGGCACTGCTGATAATAGGCCGCGACGCGGGGTTGCGGTTCCCGGGAATCCTCATCTTCCGATTTGATTTCATGGGCCTTTTTGAGATTCTCAAACCGTTGGTTAATTAATTCGCCAGCGGTTCCGCGCACCAGAAACTCGGTAAATTCCGGCGGTGTGTAATAAATGCCGAAGCGCTTGCGCTCCGCGGACTTGAGCATTTTGGGCGACGGGCCGGGGACAGCTTCCTCGGCGAAGAAACCCGCGATGCGCATTTTTTCCAATTCGGTAATCGACCGCTCAAAGAGGTGGCCCAGTACATCGACGTTGACCTCATCCTTAAAATCGTATCTGCCGATTTCAAAGAATACGGTGGTCCAGGCATCTTCAAGTTGTAGATCATCAACCTGCGGATCGTGTGTGAACAGGCCCCCGTTGTAGCCGTGCTCAAGTTCAGTATTGGGAGCGCCCTTATCCACGGCATGGAACAGGGACAAGAAATTCTGCCAGCGCGGATTGGTAACGCGGAAGAATGGTGGAATGGTTTCGTACGAGCGGCGGATGGCATCGCGATTGAGAAAGCCGCGGTCCTGGCAGAATGCGACGAAGACAATGCGGTCAAAAAGTTTTTGGGCAATATGAATCGCCTCGTCCAGCGATTTGCTATGTTTCTGCCGCAGGTGCTCGATGAGGCGGGCGCGTTGTTCGGAATAATAATTATAAAGCTCGTCGCCGACTTGCCGCTGGCGTTGGCTCGATTCGGTCACCAGTAATTGCGCTCGCTGTTCCTGGCCCAGGCCGGACTTGAGCAGACCACCCCGTTCAAGGAGGCACCAAAATTTGCGAAACTCGATGATGTCACGCAACTGCTGGAGTGTGAAGACCTCAAACGCCTGATTTCCCATCTCTTTGTTGTAAAGGCGTATCTCGCTGAAGTTTGAGACGATTCCCCAAGCCGCTTCGGGCAGGGCGTTGAGGTAGTCCCAGCATTGTTGTACTGCGGTGCGGCCATTCGAACGATCCGTATCGAGGTCGGTGTTCGCACCTTTGAGCTCTATAACCGCTACGGGCTTTGCCGGATTCCCCGCCGAAAAGTACCCCAGTGCGCCATCGGCAGTGCCAATTCCCGGAACGGTGAATTGGCGTTCAAGTTCCCATTGATCTTCAGCAGCGCTGGAGGGGCGGTAGCCCAGCGCTTCGCCAAAAACCTCACGCAGGAAATCGGCATCCAGCGAGGTTTCCTTGCGGGCAAGGCGCCCGGCTTTCTCCAGATCGGCCCATTTCTGGATAATCTGAAAGGCACGTTCCTGCTCCGCGCCGCGCAGGCGAAGATCGTTGGCCCGTTCGAGCAGCAAACGTGGAATAACGAGAACCTTACGACGGCGCCTGGCAGTAGCTTGCGTAAAAAGGGCCTTCGGAACTACTTGCACTGCCGATGCTGGCTGGTTTTTTGCCATCGTGACTCCGCACCTTCATTGGAGAACCGGTAACTGCCCCATGGGCATCGTCGATATGGTAATCAATCTTGCTGCCGCTGGCGAATGCTGCCATGGGGAATAATCGCCCGGAGCGTGGGGATATTCGTTGGTTGTATTCCCGCCGTGCAGCTTCGTAGGCGTTCTCAACTGGCTGGAAGCGATTCCCTTGGGTATAACCATCGCCATGAGCAATACACTACAGCATGATCTGGAAACACTGCGGCGGGAAATTCGGCGGCATGATGAGCTTTATTATCAGCGGGCCAAACCGGAAATTTCCGATCAGCAATATGATGCGCTGCTGCGTAAACTTTCCGATCTGGAGCAGGCGCATCCGGAACTTATTACGCCGGACTCACCTACGCAGCGCGTGGGCGGCAAGCCGCTGCAATCTTTTGCCTCCGTCCGCCATGCCATTGCCATGATTTCCATTGATAACACTTACAGTGAAGGTGAAGTGCGGGACTTTGATCAGCGCGTGCGGAAACTTTTGGAAGCGGAAACGTACAGTTATATCTGTGAACCAAAAATTGACGGCGTATCGCTTTCCCTGCGTTATGAAAATGGCCATCTCACGCAGGCGGCCACGCGCGGTGATGGTGACACCGGTGATGATGTCACGCAGAATGCCCGGACCATTCATGATATTCCCCTGCGCTTGCATGATCCGGTCCCGGCGCACCGCGATGGGGATTTTCCCAAGACTATTCCGCGTGTGCTGGAAGTGCGCGGTGAAACATTTTTAACCCGGCAGCAATTTGTAGCCATTAATCAACGGCAGGAAGCGATGGGTGAAGAAGCATACGCCAATCCGCGCAATACCGCCGCCGGTACGTTGAAACTTTTGGATTCGCGCACGGTGGCGGAACGGAAATTACGTTTTCTGCCGCACGGGCAGGGCGTGGTGGAGGGATTTGCGTTTTCCACATATCAGCAATGGCTGAATTATCTCAAGGCGGTGGGCTTTCCGGTGTCGGAATATATTTCCCCGGCGAAGGATATTGAAGCGGTGCTGGAATTTATCCGCCACTTTGACGGTTTACGGAAAAACCTGCCTTATGACACCGATGGCGTAGTGGTGAAGCTGGATTCACTGGCGCAACGCCAGCAGCTTGGCACCACTTCGCGCGCTCCGCGCTGGTGTATCGCCTTCAAATATCAGCCTGAACAGGCGGAAACACAACTGGCCCGTGTGGTTTTTC
>JAJZVR010000261.1 GCA_021847065.1 Planctomycetota bacterium
GCCCGCGTCCGCGAAACATGAAAGCCAGCGAGCATGTCGCGGCATCCGACGGCAGCGTAACGATGGCGTTAACCCACGCACCGCCGGCGTTTGCGTCGCCGATCCAGATCACACCGATCCGTTTATGGCGGGCATTATATACCCTCATTGCAAGATAGGCTTAAGCCTTCCCAACCAATCTATTCCGGGACGGCCCCTGGATGCTCCGCAATTAAATTGAGTATATTCACGGCACAACTCGATGCAACAATGGACAGCGCAAAAATTTTTATCGTTAGCGCAGGTCATCGACATGGCCAATATCAGAAGGTAGAATCACGTGTATGAATGATAAAGAAAGTGAATTTGAAGTGCCGCGATGGCCAGCAGCTCCTGCTTCCTTGGCGATTCGCGCGTTGAATGGCCCGGTTCCGGAAAAATCGATCTCCCCGCGTAAAACCGAGCCGCTGGCACAAAAACAGGGCCAGCAGGTGTCCTCAGGCAGGCGGTATCCTGTTTCGTCCGTTTATCACTGCGGGAAGAAACTGATTCAGGCCAGACCAAATTAGGCTTTGGCATTTCCACATGGCTCCGCCATACCCAAACGCTGCTGGCGGACGCGTGACAATCAGGTGAACTGAAGCGATTTTTTTGCGGTGATTTTATGTTATTCCCTTTGAACTTGTCTCCGCGGTTGATGAAATATGTTCTTTCATTGCTGCTGCCCCTGCTTGGCGGCATGACTGCAACCGCGGCGGCTACGCGGGCATTTGCGCTTACAAGTGGTGATCGCGTCTGCTTTTATGGCGACAGTATCACCGAGCAACGTTTTTATCCTGCGGATGTACAGACGTATGTCTTAACGCGATTCCCCCAATTGCACGTTCGGTTTGTGGATGCCGGGGTGGGTGGAGATCGGGTTATCGGCGGTTGGGCGGGGCCGATTAATGTCCGCCTCAAACGCGATGTGTACCCGTTCAAACCCAACGTAGTCACCATCATGCTGGCTATGAATGACGCCGGTGGCAAGCCGTTCAATAAAAAACGTTACGACATTTTTACCAAAGGCTATGCACATATTATCCGAGCACTGAAACGGCACCTGCCGGGGGTGCGCATTGTGCTGCTGGGTACATCGCCTTATGACGACGTTACTCACAAAGCCGGCCTTCCCGGCGGCTATAACGCCGTGCTGGTGCGTTACAATAAGTATGTGCAGCACCTGGCGGCGGAAAATCATCTTTTATATGTCAATTTCAACACTCCCATGGTCAAAGTACTTGCCGCAGCCAATAAGATAAATACTGCGCTGGCCAGGCAAATGATTCCGGGGCGCGTGCATCCCGGTGCAGCGGCGCAGATGATCATGGCGCAGGCCCTGCTGAAGGCTTGGGGTGCCCCGGCAACCGTTACCAATGTCGCTATTAACGCGGCTTCGGGCACCGTGACACACGCAATTAATACCAAAATCAACGGCTTGAAAATCACGAACGGCACATTGGCCTGGACGCAAAAGGATGGATCGCTTCCCATGCCCATCATCGGCCTTCATGAAAACTGGCCACAGTTTCCATCCTGGGGTTTGTTCCTGCCGCCGCAGCCCAAGCCCGCGTACCGCAACCCGGTGACCACATTAATAGACAAACTATCCGGGTTCACCCATCAGCTTGACCGTGAAATGTTGACCGTAAAGGGCCTGTCCGCAGCGCACTATCATCTGCTTATTGATGGCAAACTTATTGGTCAATTTACTCCCAGGCAGCTTGCCGAAGGAATCAATCTGTCCCGTTATTTTACGCCCATGCTGTGGCAGGCTTACCATGTGAACAACCTTGTATGGGAAGAAATTCAGGCCCATTTTGTCGCCTGGCACAGCGTGCAAATCCCGATGCAGAATCATTTTTGGAATCCGCCGGTCCTGCCGGCAACCACGGGAAATGACCCGGCGGTCGCCGAGGCTGTGGCCAAGGTACTCAGTGACATGAACCGGCTTGGTGACGCAATTGTGGCCAAAGAATATATAGCCAATCAACCCAAGCCTCATCATTACCAGCTAATTCCCGTCGGCGATTGAAAAGGAAATAAAAATGAATTTTCGAGTTTGCTCCCCGGGGGCATGGGGCGTTTTAGTGGGCCTTTGTATTTCGGCAGTCGCATCGCACCATGCAGGTGCGGCACTGACACTCCCGTCCGTTGCGCGCAATATCACCGTCCGGATTCCCATGCCGGATCAGATTCAGCCGGTGGTATCCAATCGCTTTGCTCATTCATCTGCGGACGCACCGTTCAGATTGCGCTGTGACTGGGTGCGCAGTCCGCTGGGCATTGAGCAACGTCATCCGCGACTGACCTGGGTGCCCCCGCAGCGAGACAAATTGCGTGATCAAGCCAAATATCAAATCCAGGTCGCCACAAGCCCATCCGATATTCGCCATGGTCATGGACTACTCTGGGATTCCGGGAAAGCGGTAAATAATCCGCATTTTCTCCCCCAATATGCCGGCCCCGCGTTCCAGCCATTCACGCATTATTACTGGCGTGTACGAATTTGGAGCCGCTCCGGCTGGAAATCACAATGGAGTCCGATTGCCAGTTGGATGACCGGACCGCTGAAAGCCGCGGATTGGCGCGGCAACTGGATCAGTTACCATCCGAATATCAGCAATCCATTTTATCGCATGCCACACAACGCCTATTACGGACTGCCGCTGCCGAAGAAACTTTTTTATAAAAGTTGGATACAAAAACAACCATGCCCGATTTTCCGCAAAGTATTTCGCGCACCGGACAATCTGCGCCATGCCTATATGTATATTGCCGGATTAGGATATTGGAAAGTGCTGGTCAATGGCCATAAGGTCGGCCCCGGCGTCCTGTATTCCACACTCTATGATTATTCCAAGACGGTGCCATTTCAAACTTTTAACATCACCAATCTGTTGCACAAAGGCCGACGTAACGTCATTACGATTGCCTTGGGTAATGGCTGGTACAACATCATGGAGCGGGATGTATGGAAATGGCAAAAAGCCGTTTGGAGAGCCTGGCCGCGAACCAAGATGAATTTATTGATGCGAACGTCCGGCGGCAAAGCCACATGGATTGTCACCAATCCCACCTGGCAGGCGGCCCCCGGACCGCGCCTGGCCGACGGACTTTACAATGGTGAGGTGTATGACGCCGCGCTCACAATACCTGGTTGGAATAATCCGAAACTCGCAATGTCCAAGGCCGCCCACGCCCAAGTTGTGAAATCGCCCACCGGTCGCCTTACCTCGCAACTCATGCCGCCGTGCGAAGTGGTACAACGCCTGGCACCGACATCGATCACAGAAGTTAAACCGCATGTATTTGTGGTGAAGTTTCCTCAAAATATGTCGGGCTGGGTGACGCTGGCAGCCAGGGGTGAAGCCGGTGTGCCGGTGGTGCTGCGCTATGGCGAGCGACTGTTTGCCGATGGCTCGGTAAACCGTCAACCGATTTCCCGTTTTGCATACAGCGGCACATTCCAAATGGACACCATTGTTCCCGCCAACGATAAGCCATTCACATACCATCCGAATTTCGCCTACAACGGTTTTCAGTATGTGCAGATCAACGGGCTTTCATCCAGAAAAGACATTCTGAAAATTCAGGCGGAATTTATTCACACCGCGTTTCATCGGTCCGGCGCGTTCTGGTGTGCCAACCCGCTGGTGAATGCAATTGTCGACGCCACCAGCCGTGCGTATTGCTCCAACTTCATGGGGTATCCCACAGATTGTCCTACCCGCGAGAAAAACGGCTGGACGGGTGATGCGTGGTTGGGATCAGTGCAGGGCATGATGACGTACAACAATCAGTTGGGCTATGCCAAATGGCTCAACGACATTCACGACACCCAATTCTCCAACGGTGCGCTGCGGGTGGTGATGGCCAATCCTTCCGGCTGGGACTGGGACGACGGAAAATACCCCGATCCGGATTGGGAAAGTGCTTATGAATTCATCTGCTGGAATCAATATCTTTATGATGGCGATGGACGGGTATTGCGCGAGCATTACCATGGCCTGAAGCAATATTTTGACTTTGTGATGACATACACATCACATGATATTTTGCCCGATCACGCCGGTATCGGTGATTGGGTCAGTCCGGCCAGACACAGGCCACCGGTTTCCTTTACCTCCACCTGCATTTTGTACCATGATGCGGTACTTTTATCGCGCATTGCCGCCATCCTGCACCGATCCAGGGATGCCGCTGCATTCACCAAGGATGTCGCTGCTATCCGCAAGGCGTTTAACCAACGATTTTACAAAGGCCATGGGGTATATAACAACGGCGGACAAACCGCGGAGGACATGCCGCTGTATTACGGAATATCGACCGCAAAAATGCGCCCGCTGGTGCTTCAGCGCCTGGTGCAGGATGTCCACGCGCATCAGGATCATCTGGATGTCGGGGTATTGGGTGACAAGTGCCTGTTTCGAGTTTTAAGCAGCTATGGGCAGACCGCTCTGGCATATCGTATTGCCACCCAGACAACCTATCCGAGTTATGGCCAATGGATACTGCATGGTGCCACAACGTTGTGGGAGGACTGGGGATTGCAGCCGGCTTCCATGAATCACATTATGTTCGGCGACCTTCTGGGTTGGATGTACAACGACCTGGCGGGAATAAGGCCGGATTGGCAATCGCCCGGATTCCGGACCATTCTCATTAAGCCGCATCCCGTTAAGGCATTGCCTTGGGTACGGGCCGAGCATGACAGTCAATTTGGACTTATCAAAAGCGAGTGGCGCTGGCATGGCCAGAACCTGACTTTGAATATTACAATTCCCCCCGCGAGTTCGGCGTTCATCACGCTGACCGGCGCGAGCCACCAAATTGTGCAATGTAATGGCAATCCTCTTGCATCAGGCGTTGCGGGCGTGCTGAGCATAAAACGCGCAACGCGTGGCAACGGAGCACTGGTCGTGCACGCAGGCCCCGGACACTACCGCCTGGTTTATACCCCGCATGGCGTAAACTAACGACCTGTGCAACCAGAGCGCCATATATTGCGCTCTGCGTCGAACCGAACAATGTGCGGCTCGATTAATCGGGACGGCGCTATGGAATTGCGTGTAAATCCGGCCCCGACGAGGCCGTAACCAAAATAGTCAGTAACCGTTCACGGGCAGGCGGCCAATAACTTGTGGTGCAGGTTTTCCTACCTGCATTTATTTAGTGCGGCAGACAAGAAAGTCTGCACCACAAAAAAGGCGGTGGGATAAAGTTCCGCCCGTGAACGAGCACGGCTCGTCATGAGTCTGAACTGGCCGAAAGGCCGTGAACGGTTAGGGCCAGTGCATGATCAACTTCGGGGTTTTCCACCGTCGCGCCCGCCAAACGGCCGCGGGTTTCCATCCCGGCGCGCCGGGACTGTGTGAATGCTGCGGAGTTATACTTGCACTGGCCCGGGCGGTTCAGGCATGTTCCGTACTGCTGCGTGGTGATATTCCATGGGGAAAACTCCACCAGGAATGGGAAACCAACCCACTGGCCGCCTGGCTCAAGACATTGCGCCGCCCTGCCGCCGTTATGGCTTGTTCG
>JAJZVR010000262.1 GCA_021847065.1 Planctomycetota bacterium
TATTCCGTATCCGGAAGGGTGGAAAACTCATGAATACCGCTTCTCGGAAAATTAGGCCGGGGCATGGCTGTGGAAATAATTTGCGGCCTGCTGGCGGTGCCCAAGGTGGTTCACCAAGTCGCTCACCGCAACTGATCTCGCCGCGATCGGCGCGATCGGTGTTTCAAACCTTGGGAACAGAGGCCGTTGCGGTCCCCTGCAATCACCGATCTAATTCCGATCCACGGCACGGCTTTTGCTTGTATAGTCTAAGTGGGGTCGATTTCCAATTTGAGTTGGTCGATCCAGTTTGTTTGCGGACAATTTTTCGCTATCGAAATGTGAATTCTCATTCACATTTCCGAAAAGTCACTTTTGAACGAGGAGTTCTAATATGAGAAGCAAGATATTTATCCTTTTGGCAATCGCACCACTGGCGGCTTTCCCATTGGAGGCGCAGGCCAGCATTTCACTGGGCACGGCGGGAAATTTTGCGGTACTCGCTGGCTCCGGAGTGACCAACACGGGATCCACAGTCATAAACGGCGGAGACGTGGGTAGTTACCCGACAGCCTCGATTACCGGGTTCGGACCGGGTACCGTAACGGCCCCCTACACGATAGACAACGCAGCCGCGCAGCAAGCTCAAACGGATCTCACCACCGCGTACAACGCCGCAGCAGGCTATGCAGGGGCAACCGTCCTGACTGGCGACCTCGGCGGAATGACACTTACTCCGGGCGTTTACTCTTATTCATCTTCCGCGTAACTCACGGGCACACTTACCCTCAACGATCAGGGCGACTCGAACGCGCAATTTATTTTCCAGATCGGCAGTACACTTACAACTGCCACCAGTTCCTCCGTTGTGACAATCAATGCCGGCTCGACACCGGACTGCAATATCTTCTGGCAGGTGGGCAGTTCCGCGACGCTGGGCACAAGCACGGCATTTGAAGGCCATATTCTCGCCCTTACCAGTATTACTATGGATACCAGTGCGACGATCACCGATGGCAGCGCCTTGGCGCGTAACGGTGCGGTTACACTTGATGCCAACACCATCAACAACTGTGCCGGCAGCATCAGTTCAATCGCGGTTCCACTGCCCGCCACGCTGCCCCTTGTGCTCCTAGGCACCATGTTGCTGGGCCTACCGGCGATGGCCATGCGATCGCGAAAACGCCGCCTTCGCTGACGCGCCAAATGACACGTTAACAATTATGTCAGCACCCGGCGGCAGTTCCTCACGCCTTACGGCGAAGGCATCAAATTCGGAAAGCTCAAATCTCCGATGAGATTCCTCTGATATGAAGTCCTGATCCGGAAACGCCGGATCAGGCGACGGTCTGTGACTTTGGGCGATTCTTGACATCCTCGCCGCGTGTCCGCATTCATCCCAGCCCCTCTTGTATTTACGGCTTGGAGTTAGCGGGCGCGGGCTGAGGTACCGGTTCGCCGGGCCATATCATGGTGGATTGGCGTTTTGGCGGCGGTGCAGGTGACAGTTGGTTGGCGTACCAGTGAATAACGGGATTGCCTATAAACAGCGTTAGAATTGCCGCCATGCTTAACCATGGGCCATAAGGCAAAACATTGGGCTTACCTTGAAATTTAAGAACAACCGCCCAGATCAGCCCTAAAATCGGTGCCAGAAAAAATGCCACAATCACCGCCGGTGCACCGACGACCGCGCCGATGGCCGCCATTAAAGGGGCATCCGCGGCCCCCATGGCCACGCGGCCAATGACCAGCGTGCCAAGAATTCTGATTACCCAAATCATGCCGCCACCAACCAGCAATCCCAATAGAATTCCCAATAGCCGCGCCAACCATGGCAATGCCGGCAGCGCAATAGGAATACATGCTGCCAGGATAGCCAGACCAAACGGGGGCAGCAGAAATAGAATTTCTTTGCGAATTTCCTTGCGGGCATTGATATCGGCCGATTCCTCAAGCACCAGTTGTGAATCATCAGGTGCTTCGATCGGGCGTGGAAGTACGCCGACAAGAAAGGCCAATATACCCGCCAGCATAGTAACCAATGCGGCAACCTTGGCCGCACACAATATCCAGGCCAAAAGTGCACCGAGCGCGATGACGAAACCTGCGGCAATTTGTGGCCAGGATTTTTTCAGCGTGGGCGGCGGGATCAGCGGCATGGGAGCATACGCAGAGTCGCCATTGTGCTCCTGCGGTGTGGAAAAACTGCGCGGCAGGATTTTTAGATAAACCAGCACATTGGATAAAAGCAGGCCAAGAGTACCGCCAAGAGCTAATTTTCCCCAGACGGATGCGGGCGTGACAGATGGCAACATTTTCACAGCGCTAAAAATGCATGAGGCCAGTGCCACGGCCATGATCAGATAAGGAATGCCCAGTGGAATGATAAAAAAATCCGCATCAATTGCGGAAGCCGCCAGAAGACAGGAAACAAATATCAGATATAAAACCATCGGAACCGCCCCGCCGAGAATACTCGCTGCGGCCCCCGGATTCCAATGGGCATAAAAAAAGCCGAGATACAGCGACAGATATATTAATCCGGTGCCGAGTTCCACCAGTGGGTATCGGGCGGAAATGGGGGCCTGGCATGCGCGGCATTTGCCCCGCAGCATCAGCCATCCCAGCACCGGAATATTGCGATACCAGGCGATGGCATGTTGACACAGCGGGCAGTGGGAAGGCGGCCAGCTTAATGTAAGCGGCGCGGTCTTATTGTTAAAAGTCACCGGTGTACCGCGTGCCGGCAGGCGCCAGATCACAACATTCAGGAAACTGCCGACGCAGCACCCCAGCAGAAACAAAAACGCGGCCATGAGCCAAAGCGGAAATTCCATGCCCGGCATTATGCCGCCAACGCCGTAAATCATCCAGCGGTGTGATTCCAGCGTTGGGAGACCAATTATCTTGATAAAGTAGCCAAGTCGATTAATCAGCAGGATCGTAACGAATCAAATAGCACGCCGGCGCAACAGGAACATTCCGCCTAATCCGGCGGCCAGCAGCAGAACTGCCGCTTAGGACGCCACAGTTTATAGGAACTGCCCGTGCCAAGTCAATGACATCAATTATTCACCAATTATTCAATGGCAAGGGGATTATTTTCAGATAGATCGGGTACAATCTGCTCGCAAGAAGCCGGTTCGATTAACGGCGGCAACGGCTGCCATCGGCAACAATCGTACGGGCTGCGCGTTGAACTGATGACGGATTTGCCGACGCTCAGCGGTTGAAATGCCAACCGGGCAACCGATGGAAAAGAACTTTTGGGAGTACACGGATGACAACAGTTCCCCCCTCTGATCCCCGCCCGCGTACCGCTGCTTCAGCCCCCGCTGGCTCGGAAATGGCAGCCGTTGAGCGCCTGAAACTCGTGCGCGAAGCCATGCTGGCGGAAATCCGTAAAGTTATTGTCGGTCAATCGGATGTGATGGAATCCCTTTTGCTGGCATTATTCTCCCGTGGCCACTGCCTGCTGGTGGGCGTGCCGGGACTGGCCAAAACTTTGATGATCAGCACATTGGCCAAGGTTTTAAGCCTGAATTTCAATCGAATTCAGTTCACACCTGATTTAATGCCATCGGACATTACCGGCACGGACATTATTCAAGAAGACCCGCAAACCGGCAAACGGGTATTTAACTTCATCAAAGGGCCGGTATTTACCAATATGCTGCTCGCGGATGAAATCAACCGTACCCCGCCTAAAACCCAAGCCGCCCTTTTGCAGGCCATGCAGGAATATCAGGTAACCGCCGGTGGACAAACCTATCCGTTGCAACAGCCTTTTTTCGTATTGGCTACGCAGAACCCGGTAGAACAGGAAGGCACCTATCCGCTGCCGGAAGCGCAATTGGACCGGTTTATGTTCATGGTGAAAGTAGGCTATCCGCAGCGGGATGATGAGCGAACCATTGTGAAAAATACCACCATGGATATTCGCAGCGAACCTCATGCCGTGCTTTCAGCGGAGGACATTCTGGCCATTCAAAAACTGGTGCGACGCGTGCCGGTAAGCGATCATGTGGTGGATTATGCCGTAAATCTGGTGCGGGCCACCCGTCCGCATGAAAAAGATACGCCGGATTTCATTAATAACTGGCTGACGTGGGGAGCCGGGCCGCGTGCAGCGCAGAATCTGGTACTCGGAGCTAAGGCTCGAGCGCTGCTGCGGGGGCGGCTCAATGTCAGTACGGACGATATTCGCCACGTAGCCAAACCGGTGCTACGCCATCGGATCATCACCAATTTCAACGCCGATGCGGAGGGAATTGACACCGATGCGGTGGTGGATAAGCTTATTGCCACCATTAAAGAGCCTTCCGCGGACGCCTACAAAGTGGCGGAACCAACAACCACAGCCTGACTGCGGGTTGGCCGCAAGGCACAAGAATTTACAGCCCCATACCCGCGAATGTGGATAAAAAGCCACCGGATGAAAATTATTATCAGCATTCCTTGAAGTTCCGGGAAAGAAACTGCCGATTTGAAGTTCTGACGGGCTATTATAGGGAGAGGCGTTTAGTGACGAACGCCCGTAAGGAAGCTTTAAGCCGGAAAGGCGGTTAATAATATGACCCGTGCAACACCTCACGATAACAGACAGACCTTGGAGCCGACACCTCGGCGGTATTTCACCCTGGCGGAAGCCCGCAGGGCGCTGGTACTGGTCAATCGCATTGCCATGGATATTCAACGTATTGAATTGCAACGCCGAAAGCTGGTTCATCAGACCGCATCGAGCCATGAACAGCCGTCAGCGGAACAGGCCAACGCCATTGAACGTCAATTTGACGCCATGACCGAACAACTCGCCGGCCTGTTGGAAGAATTGGCGGCGGTGGGCGTAGAATTGAAAGACCCGACCCGTGGATTACTGGATTTCCCATCGCGGTTCAATGGCCGCGACATACTTTTGTGCTGGCAGATTGGCGAACCAACCATTAATTTCTGGCATGACATCAGCGCGGGATTTGCGGGCCGGCGCAGTGTGCGGGAATTGGAACTCCAGCCGCAGGCGGTAGGGTAAAAAAAGCCGCGCCAGGAATGACCGTTTAACAAAGTCAAAAAAGCCGGTGTCGCGTGAAATGCGGCATCGGCTTTTTGTTTTTTGAAGCGGCACTTTGCTGGTAGTGGCAAAATTGCGGGATTTTGGCTATAAAAAAGTGCATGGCCGGCGAGGGAAGCTGCCACCCTTTACCGGCCATGCGAGGGCAAGATGGATCATTCGGATTGCCCGCCGGCCCTAGTCGGCTTATGTGGGCAACCCACAAATATCACACAAGGCATCATCGCTATTCACAAGAGCCGTGTATATCAGGGGCTCACCGATTCGCGCGTAGGGAAAACTCCGATGTCGGGGCTAGGATTCTATCCGAAGAACCGGCCGGATTGCCGACTTTGCGCGTGGAATTGCATAAACAGACAACTGGAAGCGTTTACGCCATAATAGAGTTCATGTAGCCGCAGCGTCGGCCCATGGGATTTATTGCCCCTGCGCGGGCGGCACGC
>JAJZVR010000263.1 GCA_021847065.1 Planctomycetota bacterium
ACCGCGACTGTGCGGATGTTGACACCCGGCTCACGCGGCACCAGCGGCCAAATCTGGCTGGTGGGAACGAGAAATGCTACCCGCAGATGTCTCTTCCATGCGTGTTGCATCAGGCGCAATTCAATGCCATGAATCTGCGCCAACGGCCGGGCTTGCCATTGACCCTTGGCGGTTTTGCGTCCCAGCAAACGGGTGTAAAGTTCAGCGCGGGCTTTTTCGAATGGAATCGGTCCGGAATGATCCGCCACATGGTCAAATTGATGAAACGCCTGCGGTGAAAACATGGATGCGGAATACAGCCGGTATCCGCCGATGCTATTGAGATAATTACACATCTGCGCATCCGCAAATACCACGCTGCCGGGTTTTAACTGCTGTTGCAGCGCCTGCCGACCGGCGATAAGTTGCAGTTTCTGCTCTTTGGCGTTGAGCATCCGCGGGGTCATGATATAGGCGCTGTAACCGGAACCCACTATGGTAAGCAAGCCGACCACCAGGGCACGGGCGGTTGCGTTCGGCCCCGTAGCGCGGGCCAGGATCCACAATGCCACCATAATCAGCGCGGGGAATATATCCAGAAAAAACCGCAAATAACCGGTGGTGAAATCATTGGTCGGTGCCCAGTAATAAAACATATACACCGTGGCGCTGGGAACCACCCATAGCGCAATAGCCAGCGCCAGTCTGCGGCTGGTCCAGAACAGGCGGATCAAGCCGGCAATCGCCAGGGGAAAAAGCAGAAATAATCCAAGAGTTTCCATCTGCTCGAGCACAGTTTGCCAGTTACCCTGTCGCGGCGGCATGCCAGCCGGATTGCCGATGAAATAGTGCCACCCAAACCCCGTCTGCTCTTTACAGAACCAGTATCCCGTGCGCCACGGCGCGCCAAAAGATGACCAGTTAATAAGTGCCAGAATTCCTACGGGCACTGCAAATGCGATCAACACCGTCAGGCCCTGCCGCCAGGACCGTTTATGCCCATGCACCGCCATGAATACCACCGCCAGCAGCGGCAGGCACCATAGAAATTCGGTGTACCGGATGCTGCAACAGAACCCCAGAGCCAGTCCCGCGATAATACCGCGCCAAAGCCCTCCTTTGCGCCACCAGCTTAATAACGCCCAGAATCCCAATACCGTAAATCCCAGTGCCGCGCCATGGGAATTGGCGTCATCGGCATACGTCAACGTTACCGGATTCAGGCCCAGCCAGATTACCCCGATCATCGCCATGAACGGGTCCAGCAGTGAACGGAAAAGCAGATAGGCAAAAAATAATGCCATGACCGTACAGATCGGATCCACCAGATACATCGCCGACGGGCGATAGAGAATGCGCGCAATGGCACCCAGAAAGCCCACGCCGGGCGGATATTTGGCGAAAATTTTGCCATCGGGGGTTATCACCGTCATGGCTCCCGCAAATCGTAGCGGATTGTGCGGCTTGAAATAAAGCCGACCATGCTGGCTTAAAAGCCGTGCTGTGACCATGTAGCCATTCTGATCCACACCGGGATGCGCGGGTTCATAAAACCCATGCAGCAGCATTGCATAAAGAGCCAGAAAAACCGCCAGCAGCAGCCCGGCTAAAATGGATCGACGAGAATTAGCCGGTTCAACCGGAAAAATCGTTTGATGATTGCATTCCAGTGATTGCAGATCGTTATTCGGGGCAGCAGTGGTCAACGTCATAACTCCATGAATGAAGAACAAAAGACCTGCTGGTATAACGCAGAACGATGTCGAAGGTTGCGGTTGGCCGATGGCCGAAATGTGTTGACGTAACGGCAGCCGCCGACCATACTCCGCGGCTTACTTAAGTGCTGAACAGGCGAACGCATGGCGTTGTTACCGGATAAAGTATCGCTGCTGGACGTTTCATCTGGAAGAAACGTATCCGCAAAAATAATCGAATTGACGCCTGGACTGGCGCGAACCCACATTGATCGCATCTGGTGGCATGATTTCGACGCAAGATTGCCGGAAAAGTTCCCAGAAGATCGGAATTGGCCTTGGGCAATGCTTGCTGCAAGGGCAGAAGGAAGCCAAGATTTTATTTGCATTGGGATGAATATTGTCGGCACCAAGGAGATTTGCGGCGCCATGCTTTATCAGACTGGCGCTGCATCATTCTTCAACCCTACCGACCTCGCCAATGAGGTTATGCTGTTGGCTACCCCGCCAACAAGCCGCGGACTGGTTCCCGCTAACCTGGGTTATCGAGGCGTTGGGTCTGCGCTGCTGCTGCAAGCAACCGCGCACAGCTATATTCGTGGCCTGGGCGGGCGCGTCGTGCTGAGGGCAATTTCCAAGGAACGGACGATCCAATTCTACAGGAACCGCGGATTTGATTCGCATTCCACTGAGTCGGACGGTAAAATAAGAATGGAGTTGAGGCCAGAGTCAGCACAAAGTTGGCTGCAGAAAGAAGGTTTGGTCTAATGAAAACACATTTGACATTATCCAAGCAAGAACAAGAGCCTTATCTCATTGGTGATTCCAAGGTAGTTGAACAATTCCTGAAATCTTCGCCGAGGAAATCTCCCTTCCCCGGCGATGTGCTGGCAAACCACATTCACTTACTTCTGGAACTGCACCCTGCCGTAACGCTGAAATTCAGGGGCGTTAAGCTGGCCGACTTGGATACCCAAACCAAGCAGAGCCTGCTGGACGATATCAACGCCGTACTGGGAATTCGACCCATGAAGGGTCGATAGCCGCCATGATGGATTTATTAGAGGCGTTGGTCATCGCGAAAGAAAACTTTCCAAAAGGGCCGGAGGCGGTTGCTGCCCGCATTGGTGTCGAAGTTTGCTCTAAACCGTTAACTGGTTGTGCGGGCTGGTGTATCCAAAATAACAACATTGCCCGGATCAGTATCAATAGCACAATGCCATCCGTGCGCCAACGTTTTACGCTTGCACACGAACTAGCCCATCTGCTTTTGGGAAGCAAGTCCGAGGTGCAGTCTGATGCCGATTTTTTCGGATCGAATGAAGGTGAGGAAAAGGCTGCGGACCGTGTGGCGGCGGAAATGTTGTTACCCAAGAAGGAGGTACAGCGGATTGCCACCGCGCCACCCGTCGATGCTGCAACTATCCGGAAACTTGCCAATAAAGCAAATGTTTCTCCGGTAATGGTCGCATGTCGGGTTGCCGAATTGGCGCAACCGCTCGGCCTTATCAATGCCGCCGTGGTGAATTTTAATGGTGATAAAATAGCATGGATTTGGTCGAAGACTCTGACAGTACCGCATGAAAAAGCCCGAACGCTGTTGAGACATGCCCGAGAGGCCACCGGGGGTACGTTTCAGGAGCCAAGCCGGTCCGGCGAAACCATTGTTGCGTCTGTCATTGACTCGCCTATCCAGACTTGTCTTTTCATTCAGGTGTTGCCCGTGTCCATCGGCAATGCCAAAAGCCGCGACCAGATTCTTGTGGAGCTTGGAAAGTGGCTCTTCGAAGGTAGTGCGTCGTTCCGAGGGCAGGTCAACGGTTGCCTTAGCAACTTTAAGGCAACCGCCAAGAATGAAGACATAAATACCGCCTTGCGGCTCTTTAACGAAAAATATATTGGCCGATGGACTGGCGCTAATGGAGACCGAGTCCGAGATCCACGGGGTCAGAAGTTTCTGCGATTGCGGCTTGAGGAATGGACTCGGTCAGTAGAATAGGCAATCCTCTGCCGTGCAAACTGGACATTTCAGCCCCATCGCAATCCCGGCCATTACTTGGACAGGCTCCCACGCGCCGGCGTTCCAGTCGCGTTGCGTCCAAGCCGCCAGGGCGACAGCGACACACCACCTGATTCGTCATAACTCTGCCGAAGGCCGATCCCGCAGGGCCGCCGATTCATTATTCGGACGCGCTGCCGGAGGAAAGATAGTGGCATGTTGCTTTCCAAAGATCATCACGCTATTATCTGTCTATCCGGATGAAAGGATGAATACAAATGCACATTGCTGATATTCTGGTGCGCGACAAAACCACCTTCTCTTTTGAGTTTTTTCCACCCAAAAGCGATGCCGGGGCGCAGACGCTTTTTGAACACATTACCCGCCTGGAATCGCTTAAACCTTCGTTTGTATCTGTTACCTACGGAGCCGGTGGCTCCACGCGTGACCGTACCCACGCCCTGGTAATGCGCATTAAACAGGAAACTTCGCTGGATCCTGTGCCACACTTAACCTGTGTATGCCACAAGCAGGCGGATATAAAGGATATTCTCAACCGTTACGCGGCCGCCGGGGTAAGCAATATTTTGGCCCTTGGCGGTGATGCTCCGCGTGATTTGGCGGGTTATGACCGGGCCGGCGATGATTTTCATCATGCGGCGGATCTGGTTTCTTTTATCAAAGCATTTAATCAAAGCGGCTCGCACAGCGATAAACGCGGCTTTGGCATTGGCGTGGCCGGTTTTCCCGAAGGCCATCCCGCCACGCCCAACCGCCTGCAGGAAATGGATTATCTGAAAGCCAAGGTGGATGCCGGTGCGGATTATATTGTCACGCAATTGTTTTTTGACAACCATGATTTTTTCGATTTTCAGGAACGCTGCGAACTCGCGGGCATCCGTATCCCCATTATCGCGGGCATCATGCCCATTACCAGCCTGAATTCCATGAAGCGCATGGCGGAAACCGCGCTGGGTGCCCACTATCCCGCCAAATTAATCCGCTCTATCAATCGCTGCAATGGCGACCCCGATGCCGTGCGTCGTGTAGGCGTATTATGGGCCACCGAGCAATGCCGCGGATTGCTGGATCACACCGTGCGGGGCATTCATTTTTATACGCTTAATAATTCCGAAGTGACGCTGGAAATCTACCGCAACCTCGGTGCCCGCGACAGCAGCAATCTGCGCTAGTGCTCGGTCACGCCTACATATTAGGGTTGGTGGATGGCCAGAGGGCCGTGGGCACGAAGCGCGGAGGAAAGCGTATTGATGAATACTTTGACGACAAGCGACAAAGCCCACGGCCTTCTGGCCCCCGCCCCGCAGGGTTGGTCGGAAACGGGCCATCTGCGGCGTCGAAGCGGCTCAATGGGTCTACGTACCCGGTTTTCGCCGCTCTCTCCTTGCATCTGGTCCGTTTCCGGCCAACCAACCCTAATTTGTAGACGTGACAGAGCACTAGTGCTCGGTCACGGCTTCAAATTGGCTTTGACGGATGGCCGACTGTGAGCGGCTACATGTAGAGAGAAATATCCGATGAAACGTTTATCTTACTAAGATCGAGCGCGACAAAATGCAGCAGCGCGTTGAGATGATTCAGAGCCTTTGGACAAAAAAGCGTCGGTACTTGCCACCGCCAACTCAAGGTTCGCTGGCTTACCTCGACCCGGCGCAAATGGTCACGCCGCCAAAACGTTTCGCCATCGGCTATGTACCAATTGTCACC
>JAJZVR010000264.1 GCA_021847065.1 Planctomycetota bacterium
GCGGTCCAGGAGATAACGTGGCTTTCGGCCAGTTGTGATTCCACGCGTTGGCAGGCACCAATAACCGTGGAATGATTGCGTCCGCCAAAGGCACGGCCAATGTCCGGGAAGCTCATGTGTGAGTGGCGGCGGGCCAGATACATGGCGATGGATCGAGCGGTGGACGCGACACGGTTTTTGGCTGTTCCGGAAAGTATTTCGGGCGTAATGGAAAAATATTCCGCGCTGGCCTGAATAATGCGATTGACGCCCGGCGGCGTGGAAAAGTTCATACGGTCTTGAACACCGCGGATGGCGCTTTGCATAACATGCGAAGAATCGTCGAAAGCGTGAGAGCGGCACATTTCGGCGGCGGTAACGGCCTGCAACAACAGGCCCTCGAGTTCGCGGACGCTGGCAACCGGTTGCTGTGCCAACTGCATCAGCAGGATGTCTTCAACATGCCAGTCCCGGCGCGCGGCGAGTTTACGGAGAATATCCAGTCGCATGGGCAAATCGGGGGAATCTATCCGCGCCACCATGCCGCTGCAAAAGCGTGTGCTGAGAGCATCGGTCAAGGCCGCGATGCCGCGTGGCGCACAATCGCTGGAGAGCACCACCTGTCGGCCAGACGCGTCCATGGCATTAAAGGTGTGAAGGAATTCTTCCTGCGTGTGTTTTTTATTCATGAAAAAATGCACATCATCGACCACCAGCAAATCCACCTGCCGAATTCGGCGGCGAAACGCGTCGGTGCGATGCAGGCGAATGCTTTCAAGATAATCATTGGTGAATTGCTCGCCGGTCAGATACAGCCATTTCTTTTTGGGATGCAGTGCCTGAAAGCGCCGGCAGATTCCCTGCAGCAGATGCGTTTTGCCCAGACCGCAATCCCCATAAATAAACAGCGGATTGAATTGCTTGCGCGGCTGTTCCGCCACCGAACAGGCACAACGGTAGGCTAGCTGATTGGTTGGCCCGACCACAAATTCATCAAGGGTATATCGGTTGTTCAGACAGGTCTCGGCAATGGTGCCTGTGGTAGCCGGTGCAGACGATTCCATTGTTTTAGCCCGCGGCAGATGCGCGGCGGGAGTGTCTGATGTTTCAATGATGATTGTGGGCGGGAAGCCGAGGAATTCTTCCCCAGCTCTGCGCAGATCATCCGAAAATTTGGTGCGAATCCAATTGGCGGAAAAAGCGTTGGCGGCGCGAATGGTCAGTGTGGAATCCGCGAATTGCCATTGCGTCGGGGCCGCAAACCACTGGTCAAAACGGGTCTCTCCGATATGGGCTTTAAGATGTTTCTGAATGGTGGGACAGGCGTCTGAAAGTGCATACGTTTCTTCAGTCATCAGAGCAGACACAGGCGACTCCTTTCCGGACGTCCGGTGATAAAAACATCCACGGCCGTTGATCAACAACAACGAACCGTCCTGGTTCCTCACAGCGTCCGGCGGTCCATCGCCGGTTCCATCGAATGCGGTCTTACCGCATCGGGGCAAGCACAAATTCCATGCGTCTATTAAACAGTGTTTCACCAAAGACTCAATAGCATTTTGACCATTTTCTTTTCCACAATCGTCGGAACACAAGCAAGACAAGCACTTACGAATTCAAAAAAATCTTTATTCACGTCTTACGCACAACGATTTGAGAAACCTGTGGATAAGTTGCGGAAGAATGGGACAAAAGCGGTTATTTCCCTTATTTATAGGGCCTTGCACGCCATATTGCGCTGTGACAGCGGGACACGTCAAGGCTTAAAGCGGATGAATAAGAACCATTCGTTCGGCGGTTTGTTGAAAGCGCAGGCATCGGTACAGATGTACCGCCGGGGTATTGGCGCGATCCACCGCCAGCGTGATGGTGGCAGCTTGAACCCGCATGGCCGTAAGCAGCACGAGTTTCATGAGTTGTGAACCAATTCCGATTCGCCGACAGGATACATTCAGGCCAAGATAGACGAGTTCCAGCGTTGCGGTTTCCAATCGGTGCGACATCAGCAGCACGCCGACGTTTTGGCCATTGCGCTTTAACAACAGCCACAGTGACGGATCAAAGGCGCTGGCCTGATGGCCGGCGATAACATCATCCATGGGCCGCAGCCCGCTGAGACGCGGGCAATCCAGTGTCTGGTAATAGCTGGCCTCAATGGTCTGCGCGAAGTCCTCTCGACGATCAGGTGAGTATGTTTCAAGTTGAAATTCCGGAAGCAGTTCAAAGGCAGGTTTAAACAGGGGGCGATTGCGACGCATGTAAAGCAGCGTGGCTAAATCAGAAAAATCAGCGCGGCGGTACAGCGCGGCGGTTGCCTGGGCATCCGGCGGCAGAATAACCTGTCCGAGAGCCATTCCGGCGGCCTGTGCTTCGCTGGCCGCCTGGCGAATGCACTGCACCTGCGCATCTTGCGTGATGGCATCCTGCGGTGCGGTTTGTGGGGCGTAGAACAACGCCGTGCGTCCGGGGGTGGGAACCCACAGGCTCGCACCAATAATGCGCTGATCCTGCAGGGCCAAAACTTGCCGGGATGTATCCAGTGCGTGCACAAGACAATATTCGTCAAACGCCCGCCGCCGCTCGGCAAGCTCCGCTGATGCAACACGATAGTGCCGCTCCGCCTGGGAAAGAATGCAGTCAATACCTCGGCTGATCAGCCGCCGATCGGTCGGATGCACAAGTACAAAGTCCTGATTCATATCGCACATTATGGCACAGATCAGCCTGCGCGGTAAACCATTTTGATTGTTACCGCGTGATCCTGCCGGTTATCAACCAAACTGATACGCTTGTTGCTTTGTACCGCACCATCTACCGTTACTTCCTGAACATCATTTCCGCCGGAAGTAAAGGTCATGTGATAAAACGTTTCACGGTAACGGTAATGGACGTGGAACTCGCCCCAGTTTGCGGGTAGCCGCGGTTCAAACCAGAGCTGGTCGCCTTCCTGCCGCCAGCCGATAAATGTTTCAATAATAAGCCGGTATGTCCATGCTGCCGAGCCGGTATACCAGGTCCATCCGCCGCGGCCCTGATAAGGGGCCATGGCATAAACATCAGCCGCCATGACATACGGTTCAACCCGATAGGTGGCAACTTTTTTGGGCGTATCGGAGTGATTGAGCGGATTGATAAGAGCAAATAATTCCCAGGCTTTTTGGGTATTTCCAGCCATGGCAAAGGCCATAATGGTCCAGATGGCGGCATGGGTATATTGGCCGCCGTTTTCGCGCACGCCGGGGAGATATCCGGCGATATAACCGGGATCATTCTCCGGGTGATCAAATGGCGGCTCGAATAATTGGATGAGCTTAATATCACGCCGCACCAGGTGTTCATCAACCGATGCCATGGCCTGCGTTTGCCGCGCCAGATCACCGGTGTTGCTGATCACCGACCAGCTCTGCGGCAGAGAGTCAATTTTACACTGTGTGTTCTGTGCGGATCCCAAGGGTGAACCGTCATCGAAAAACGCACGTAAATACCACTTGCCATCCCAGCAGGATGAGGCAATGACCGCTTCCAATTTCGCGAGATGCTCCACACACAGATCAACCGTGGCCTGATCTTGTCGTGCGTGGGCCAAAGGCTGCAGCTCGGTCATTACCGTGCGAAGGAAAAATGCCAGCCACACACTTTCGCCGCGCCCTTCAAGACCAATTCGATTGAATCCGTCGTTCCAGTCGCCGCAGCCAATTAGTGGCAAACCGTGTGCGCCAAAGCGCAACGATCGCTTTAATGCCCGAACGCAATGTTCATAAAGCGTGCCGGACTGATCGCTGTTTTGTGGCAGGTCGTACCAGGATTCTTCGTGTTCGGCTACCGCGCGGCCACGCAAAAAGCCGATATTTTCATCCAAAACACCCGTGTCACGCGTTAACGTCACGTACCGACAAACCGCCAGTGGCAGCCAAAGCAGATCATCCGAGAATTTTGTGCGCACGCCACGGCCTGTCGGGGGATGCCACCAGTGCTGGACATCGCCTTCTTCAAACTGCCGACTCGCCGCGCGCAGCAGATGTTCACGCAGCAGAACAGGTTCGGCCAGTGCTGCGGCCATGGTGTCCTGCAATTGATCACGGAATCCGTAGGCGCCGCCGGATTGATAAAATCCGCTGCGCCCCCAGATTCGGGAGGAAATTATCTGATAAAGCAGCCAGCCGTTGGCCAGAGCATTGACCGTAGGATCTGGTGTTTCAAGATATATACATCCAAGCGTCCGATTCCAGTAACGCCATACCGCTTCCAGCGCTCGGCGGGCACCGGATGGCGTGCGCCCGCGTTCAATGAGTTGTCGGGCCAGCATCCGGTTCGGCGCTGCGCCGAGTATCCAAACTATTTCTTTTTGAGCTCCGGGCGCAAGATCAAAACTGCTCATAATGGCCGCACACGGGTCCAGCCCGGCTCCCAGATTGCCGGAAAGCCGCTGGCGTGCCATGGCGGCGGGGGCTTCAGCAGAACCGTTGCGCCCGAGAAATTCGGCACGATCTCCGCTGATGGTGCGACGATTGTCGCTGATGTGGGCAAAGGCGATTGATGAGCCAAAATCATTGTTCCACGCATTACGCGCTAAAATGGCACCGGTGTGTTCATCCATTTCGGTAACAACGTGCGGACTGCTTTTGGTGCGGCTTTCTCCCAGCGTCAGTTCCCAGTAGCCGGCAACGGATAAGCGCCTTGCGCGATCGGTGTTGTTTTTCAGTTTCAGAACGTAATATTTTACCGGTTCATCAATGTCGGCGTATACGGTAAATTCCGAACTGATTCCCTGTTCCTGGCGTTCAAAAATGCTATAGCCAAAGCCGTGCCGCGCCAGACAGGCATTATTGCCGGAGGTCGGCAGCATGGTGGGGGACCAAAAAGCGCCAGTCTGATCATCGCGCATATAGAACGCTTCACCGGAAGTATCGGATACGGGATCGTCATACCATGGCGTGAGGCGGTATTCATGGGCATTGCCAACCCATGTATACATGCCACCGCTTTCGGACACCACTGTGCCAAGTTGTCGGCCAGAGATGACATTGCACCATGGAGCCGGGGGCGTGTGGCCCGCGCCAAGGGTCATGACATATTCCCGCGCATCGCCGGTAAATCCACCGATTCCATTGAAGAACCCAAGATCGGTGCGATGGAAGTTGCCCGATGGCGATTGCTTCAAAGGAAGTGATACCGGCACGAGCTTGGGGGTGCTATTTTCCCGGTCGCCGCGGCGGAACTCCAACTGTTGCGCTAAAGTGCCGGCGGTGTCCGTCAATACCACCGCGGCTGCCGCGAGCATCAGCGTACGATCTTCCTCGGGCATTTGATCCGTTCGACGAATGAAAATGCCGCCGGGCTTATCCATGAGATTGGTATCAGGACCGGAAGCGACAATGGCCACAATCTGGTCATGAAGTTCCTGCCGATATCCGGACA
>JAJZVR010000265.1 GCA_021847065.1 Planctomycetota bacterium
GCATAAAGGCAACGTATTTCAATACGCCCCGGTGCTGGTGGCTCCGGGCGTATCGCTGCGGCTGGCGCTGAAGGCCGGTGTGCGGGATTTCGATCTGGAACTCACGGTGCTTACGGATCGCAAGACGCCAATGCAAGGAGGTGTTTTCCGCTTTGACTTTGCGCCAAACCAGACGCCCGCTACCTTTGTCTGTCATCCGGCGAAGGTCTTTAATTACGTTCCGACTCCGTGCTATCTGCACGCTCCTGATTGGGGCACCGCTTTTATCACCTGCGGGAAGGCGGACACCTGCTTCTACCGATATCCAGCGGATATCTATATTGCGTCGGACGAGCACATCGAAATTGCTCCCGAGATTCCCACACGCCGTGATCGCCTTGGTGCGCTTGATGCCGGTATCTGGCAGGAAACACTCCATTTCGGCATTGAGACAATTCGTCCGCTGCCGGAGCTTACGCAGTCCGACGCCCGGCTGCATCGGCTGCCGGCGTATGCCTTGAACATCACGCAGTGGCGGCCGGATACGGGATTCATCAGCAACAGCGTCGCCAGTATTAATTGTGGCCTGTCAATGCTTTTTTACGCGGAAACAGCGGCCTTCGCACCGCCGCTGAAGACCGGTATCTCGGCGATGGAGCTGGTGCGGGCGTCGCTGCACCGCTACTTCGATGGCGCGCCGGGTTACCTCATGCCGCCCAGAAACGTATACGCCGCCCGTGGCGACTGGCGTTCCTCGCGGGAAACGCCCGCGTATATGATTATCTGCGCCTGGTATGCCATACGGACAATTGGGGGCATGGCCGAGCTGAATAAGAGCCTTTACGCTTTGGAGTGCATCGCCGGCGATATTGAGTCTTGGACCACTGGCGGCTTGGCTTACCAAGGGAAAGTGCCGGGGTTCAACCATGGATGGGATTTCTGGTTTGATGTGTATATTATCCGCGGCGCGGACGCGTACTCCAACGCCGCCAGCTACCGGGCCTTCCGTTGCCTCGCAGAATTGGAAACACTTGCCGGACGCCCGGCGATGGCAAAGCGCTATCATCAGAACGCGGATCGCATTCAAAAGGTGTATATGAAAACCTTTTTCAATCCGGCCACCGGGGTACTGGCGGGCTGGCGGGATGATAAGGGGCGGCTCCATGATTACATGTTTCCGTGGGTGAACGGCTTTGCGATCTACCAAGGGTTGGTGCCCGATCATGTGGCCAACGCGATTCTCGATCGGCTGCTTGCCGAACTGAAAAAGGAGGGCTTCAAATCCTACCAGTTCGGCCTGCCCACCAATCTGCTTCCGATTCATCCTTCGGATTACGTTGCCAATGTGGGTGCCTACCCCAGGAACCCATCCGGCACGGACACCTGGCAGCAGTATATGAACGGCAGCGCCTGTCCGGTGTACGTTTATTATATTATACAATCCTTCTATAAGCTGGGCCGCCGGGATGACGCGGAGAAACTGCTGTGGCCGTTGGTGGAGTCGTTTGGCAAGGGAACTTTTAACGCGGGCGTCCAGGTACCGAAAGATCCGCAGCGAAATCCCGTCGGAAGCTCGTTCTACCTGTGGAACGGATCCCATGCCTCCGGTGAGGGATATTTACCTGAGAATTGGCAGGCCATGGCGGCGATATTTACCGGACACTACGGTATTCGGCTTGATGATCACGGATATCGATTGGAGCCATGGTCGCCATTGAAGGGCAAAAAAATCAAACTTGGGCTGCCGTTTATGGGTGCCATTGTGGAGACGGTTGAATAATCGCCGAGAGGCTCCGGCGGCTGACAATGATGGTTGTTTGCGGAACGGTTGCTGAATTACCGCCTGCTGGAGCGGGCGAAACCTTGCCCGATTTGGGCTGGTAGGAGTATGAAATGATGAAGACGATATTCCAAATTCTGGTGTTGTTATTTTGTGGGTTCGGTCTGCTTGGCGCTGGTGGCGATGCTTATGCCGCGACTGGCACGCGGCCATCGCAACCGCATATCAGCGCTCACATTCCGCAGGCCGATCAGATACGGCCTGAATTGCCGGTGCGGTTTCCCCATGCATCGGCCATCGCGCCATTCCGCTTGCGCTGTGACTGGGTGGACAATCCATTGGGTGTGCAGACGCTCCAGCCGCGTCTTACGTGGAGTCCGCCGCAACGCCATAAATTGCGGCATGAAGTGGCCTATCAGATTCAGGTGTCCACAAGTCTGGCGAACCTTGATAAGGGCCATTCGCTGGTGTGGGATTCGGGAAAGGTGAAAGAGAATCCGGATTTTCTCCCGCAATATACAGGCCCAGCGTTCAAGCCGTACAGACATTATTACTGGCGGGTACGGGTTTGGGGCAGCCGTGGCTGGAAATCGCAATGGAGCCGACCGGCCAACTGGATGACCGGACCACTGCATGCAAGCAATTGGCGTGGAAGGTGGATCACGTATCATCCTCACCTCACCAATGCTTTTTATCAGAATGCCAATAATGCGAACCTCGCGGTCTCGCCGCCCGATTGGACCGGGGCCGACTGGATATTGGCCAAGGGCGTCGCGCAGGCCAAGACGTTTAACGCCCCGGTGGGATTTTATGTATTGGAGCGGAAGTTCACATTGCCGCGGCATACCGATGTTTCGCGTGCCGTGCTGACTATCGCGGGGGACGATTACTGCCGCATTGGCATCAACGGATATGTGGTCATGCAAAAATTTGGTGCACCGTGGGAAAAGCCGGCGGTTCTGGAAGTGGGCCGGTATCTTCGCCCGGGCAATAATCGAATCGTGGTGTTATTAAAAAATGTGGGAACTGTGCCCAACCCTTCGGGATTGATTGCCCGCATGCGGATTCACGGCTCCAATGGATTCCATAAAACCATTGTGACGAACGCCAAATGGTCGGCGGTTCAAGTGAATGCCGGGACCAATTGGATGGCTGGCGCGCCGCGCAAAGATCAGGCCGTGGCGCTGGCCGCATGGGGCCAAGGGCCATGGGGAGGGGTGGCAATGCGAAAATGGGTGCAAAATCAGCCGTGTCCGATTTTTCGGAAGGTTTTCCGCGTATCGGCAAACATAAACCATGCGTATTTGTATATGGCGGCTCCGGGTTATTGGAAAGTGCTGATTAATGGTCGCAAGGTTGGCAAAGGGGAACTGGAATCGACGCTCTATGATTATTCCAAGGCCGTGCCGTATCAGAGCTTTAATGTAACGTCGCTGCTGCGGAAGGGCCGCCGCAACGTCATATCCATTGACTTGGGCAACGGCTGGTACAACGTGATGGAACGCGATGTATGGGGTTGGCAAAACGCCCCTTGGCGGGCGTGGCCAAGGGTGCGATTAAATCTGCTGATGCGGACGGCAGATGGTAAATCAACCTGGCTGGCCACCAACGCCACTTGGCAGGCATCCGCCGGCCCGCGTCTGGCGGATGGCGTATACAACGGCGAAGTTTACGCCGCCGCGTTGAAAATCCCCGGATGGAACAATCCACAAAAAAAAATTGCCGCCTCTCCGCACGCGGTAGCGGCCAAAGCACCTGCCGGGCGGCTGACCTCCCAACTCATGCCCCCTTGTGAAGTTATGCAACGGTTGGCTCCGGTGTCCATCATGGAACCGCGGAAGCATGTATTTGTGGTTAAATTTCCACAGAATATGTCGGGGTGGGTGACATTAAAGGCTAGAGGAAAGCCCGGTGTGCCGGTGGTTCTCAAATATGGCGAACGACTGTTTGTCAATGGCCTGGTAAACCGCAATCCAATATCGGGCTTTACTTATACGGGTTCATTTCAGGCGGATACCATTATCCCGGTCAACGGCAAACCGTTTACCTATCATCCGAATTTTGCGTACAACGGATTTCAGTATGTGCAGATCAACGGACTCCCGTCGCGCAAAGATATTATCAGCATTCAGGCGGATTTCATTCACACCGCCTTCCACCGTTCGGGCGTGTTCTGGTGCGGCAATGCACTCCTGAATGCCATCGCCGACGCTACCAATCGCAGTTATTGCTCCAACTTCATGGGCTATCCCACGGATTGCCCAACCCGCGAGAAGGACGGTTGGACGGGCGATGCCTGGGTAGCCTCGGTGCAAGGCATGATGACGCACAACAATCAGTTGGGCTATGCGAAGTGGCTCAACGATTTCAAGGACCAGCAGCAACCCGGTGGCCAGCTTTATCTGATCAATCCAACTCCGGACTGGGGCAATGTCAATGCGCCGGACTGGGAAAGTGCCTATGAGTTTGTTACTTGGAACCAGTATCGGTATCAGGGTGACGGGGAAATTTTGCGTGAACATTATGATGGCATAAAAAAATACTTTCTCTATACGCTGGCCATGTATAACCACTCCCAGGCAAATCAATGGGTGCTGGGCGATTGGGCCACCAGCAGCCACGCGCCGCCCTCTGTTTTCTTTACTTCCTCCTGTATTCTGTACCATGATGCGGTACTGTTGTCCCGCATGGCCGGCGTGCTGGGTAAAACCGGCGATGCCCGGACATTTTCCGCCGACGCCGCAGCTATACAAAAAGCATTCAACGCCAAATACGATAAAGGACATGGCTTATACAGTAACGGCGGCCAAACGGCCCAAGCCATGCCGCTTTATTACGGCCTGGTGACGGCCCGCCATCGCGCGGCAGTGGTTGGCCGCCTGGTGGCGGATGTTCACGCCCATCACGATCATCTGGACGTTGGCATATTGGGAGCAAAATGCCTTTTTCGCGTGCTAAGCCGCTATGGCCATACCGCCTTGGCATACCGCATCGCCACGCAAACAACTTATCCCAGTTATGGCCAATGGATACTGCGTGGCGCCACCACGCTGTGGGAAGATTGGGGATTACATCCTGGCTCCATGAACCACATCATGTTCGGCGACCTGCTGGGGTGGATGTACAACGACGTTGCGGGAATTAGGCCGGATTGGCGGACACCGGGTTTCCGCACCATTCTTATTAAACCGCATCCGGTCAGGGCATTGCCCTGGGCGCAGGCGCAGCATGAAAGCCGATTCGGGCTGATTGAAAGCGGATGGCGGTGGCACGGCAAGGAATTAAAACTGACGGTCACCGTTCCCCCTGCCACATCGGCCATTGTTACTCTGGCGGGAACCGGCAAAAAAAAGGTGATGTGCAATGGGAAGAAAATGCAACCGGGTATTAGTGGCGTGTTGGAGGTGAAACGGGCAAAAGGCGACATCAGTGCGATACTGGTGCATGTTGGGCCGGGGCATTTCAAGTTTGTTTACACTCCGCAAGGTGCGCAATAAATTTTTTAAGGAGTACATGACATGTCGCAAGAAAACCAAAAACTGAATCCCGGCTCGCCAGAACGAATTTTTGATCGGCGACGTTTTCTGGGGGGCGCGGCGCTTGCTGGTTTAACCGCCCCAATCATC
>JAJZVR010000015.1 GCA_021847065.1 Planctomycetota bacterium
GTGGAAGTCACCGATGGAACCTCCACGCTGATTGCCTCCCCGGCGGCGGGTGATGAATTTCAAATGATTTTTGATCTGGACTATGGTGCCAACACGCCCATCGGCCATCAATTGTTTTCCTACACGCTGGGCGATGATTTCCCCAGCGTCATTGCCCCGGCCCGCACCTTTGTCCTTAAGCATGAAGCCGAAATGCTGCGCCAGCGCGGCCTCGGATTGCACCTGCAGCCCGGTGATGTGCTGGTGATTGATAATGACGGCCCGATAGCCACAAAATATCGCTTCCCGGATGAATGTGTCCGACACAAAATTCTCGACATGATCGGTGATTTGTATCTGCTGGGCTGCTCCATTCGCGGAAAAATTATCGCATATAAATCCGGCCATTCGCTCAATCATGCCCTGGTGCGGAAGCTTGTTTCCATGCTCCAGGCACAGCGCCATTCCGCCCTGAGCGTCCGTGCCCCCGTCATGGATATTAAACAAATCACCCGCATTCTGCCGCATCGATTTCCCATGCTGCTCGTGGATCGTGTCATTGAGATGCATTCCAACACCCATGCCGTGGGCATTAAAAACGTCAGCATGAATGAGCCGTTTTTTCAGGGCCATTATCCCGGAGCTCCGGTCATGCCCGGCGTGCTGATTGTCGAAGCCATGGCCCAGCTTTCCGGATTGCTTCTGGCCCGGCAACTCGAACACAGCGGAAAATTGCCTATGCTGCTTTCCATGGATAAAGTTAAGCTCCGCAGGCCCGTGGTGCCGGGCGATCAGTTGATTCTGGAGTCCGAGACCATCCGGGTAAAGGCCCGCACCGGTCATGTGAAATGCCGGGCCATGGTTGGTGATCAATTGGCGGCCGAAGCGGTGCTGAAGTTTATGCTTGTGGATGAGTCTCAGACGTGAGATTTACTAAGAAGTTAGGAGCTAGGAGTTAGAAGTCGGAGTTGGGAGTTGGGAACGAGGATGTTAGCCGGTGGGTTTAACCCACCGGGCGTGGAATCTGGATTTTTTTCTGCCGGGATCGGCAATACCGTGCCGGATACACGTTGTTGGGCACACATCCGGGGTCGTATGGCCAAGAGCCACGCGTTGAGTTAAGTTTATTTTGAGTTGGAATCTATGCCGCAGATACATCCCATGGCCGTGGTGGAAACCGGAGCGCAACTCGCCGATGACGTAACCGTCGGGCCGTTTGCGTATATCGGATCGAAAGTTGTTCTTGGTCCGGGTTGCGTGGTTCATCATCGCGCTTCCATTCATGGCAACACGGTTGCCGGGAAAGACAATCATTTTTTCCCCGGCTGCGTCATCGGCGGAATCCCCCAGGATTTGAAATACCGCGGCGGTGATTGCCGGGTGATAATTGGGGACAACAACCGCTTCCGTGAACTTGTCACCGTGAACATGGGCACGGAAGATGGCGGCGGCGTTACGGAAATCGGCAATGGCAATCTGCTGATGGCCAATGTGCATGTCGCCCATGATTGCTTTGTCCGCGACTGCTGCATTTTCGCCAATAATGTCATGCTCGCCGGGCATATCGAAGTGGAAGATGGCGCGGTGCTTTCGGGAGCCGTTGCGGTCACACACTTCGTCAGTATCGGACAATATTCATTTATTGGCGGCGTTGCGGTGGTCGTGCATGATGTGCCGCCATTTCTTACCGTCGATGGCCGCCCCGCTTCCGTCCGCGGACTCAACCGCGTGGGCCTGAAGCGCCGCGGCTATGATGAAAAACAGATCGAACCGATAAAAGAAGCCTACCGCCTGCTGTACCGCAAAGAAACACCCTTCGCCGCCGGCGCCGCCGAGCTGGAAAAACTTTATCCCGGCAACCCGGAAATCAACACCATGCTCACATTTATCCGCCGCGCCGCCGAAGGAAAATTTGGCCGCTACCGCGAATCACTGCGCGGAAAAACCCCCTGGAACCACCCATAACCCAACTTGCCGGATGATCGCATCGCTCCAAACATTTTAAGTGTCGCGCAGGCAAGCGAAGCGTTCAATACTGACCAATACTGAAATTACTGATCAATACTGCGCAATACTGTAAAACGACTTCTCGCCAATTACTCATTGTTCATTGAGCGCAACGCCGCCGCCGCTACCACTTCCGCCCCCGCATGATTACAATTTGCATCATCTTGAGCTTGGCTATAATCCATGCTCTGCACAATGCCGTCGGGAAATTTTTCATGACCCAGGTAACCTCCTCCAACTGGAATACTGTCACTGCCTCCCAGTTTCCATGGGAGACCGAAGCGCTTGATTACATCCGCAAAAATTTTCCACCCTATGAACCCTACCGGGCCTGGGCCAATTTTGAATTCATCGCCGATGACGGCTCACTTAATGAAGTGGACCTGCTGGTCTTTTCCCCCGTCGGTTTTTTTCTCATTGAAATCAAAAGCAACCCCGGAATTCTCACCGGCGACCAGCAAACATGGATATGGAAACACGAAGGTCGCGAAACCGTCCGCGATAACCCGCTGCTCCTGGCCAACCGCAAAGCCAAACGCCTCCGCTCGCTGCTGCAAAAGCAGTCCGCCTTCAAGGATACGAAAGTTCCCTTCATTGACGCCCTGATTTTCTGCTCTGACCCCGATCTGGATTGCCGGCTCCAGGACAACGCCCGCTTCCACGTCTGCCTTCGCGACCGCCCGGCCCCCGCTCCCCGTACCGGAATTATGGCCGCTATAAAAGCGCGCAAATGCCCCGGACTCGCTCTACAGACTTCCGACATTCTCAACCGCCCAACCGCTAAATCCGTTGCCCGCGCTCTGGAGCAAATCGGAATTAAACCCGCCCGCCGCGACACCCGCCTGGGAGATTATCTCCTTGAGAGACTCCTTGAAGAAGGCCCCGGTTATCAGGACTTCCTTGGCCGACATGTCGCCATCACCAACACCTTCCGCCGCGTGCGCATCTACCAATCCGCCTTGCGGGCCAACCCTGATGAACGCGCCACGCTCCAACGCGCCGCCCAGCGCGAATTCCAAATTCTGCAGTCGCTCGACCATCCTGGAATTCTCCGCGCGATGGAATTTACCGTCCATGACACCGGACCTGCCATCCTTTTCCAATATACGCCCGACTCCGTCCGCCTCGATCACCTCCTGGCCGAACGTAAAGGCCATATCACCGACGAACTGCGCCTCACACTCATGCGACAAATCGCTGAAACCATCCAGTTCGCCCATAAAAAACATATCCTCCACCGCGCTTTGAATCCCAGTTCCATCCTCATACTCAAGCCGAATGCCGCCAGCCCAAAAGCCCTGATCACCAATTGGCAGCTCGGCTGCCGCCAATCCAATCCGGCCCACACCACCCTCACCGCCTCCATCAGCGGCACTATTCACCCCGAATTGCTCACCGCGCAGGCCGCACAACCTTTCCTGGCCCCCGAAACCCCCATCACCTGGGAAAACCCCTCCGAACAACAGGACATTTTCTCCCTCGGAGCCATCTGCTATCAATTATTCACCGGCCAGGCACCACCCCTAAATCTTACCGCCCACAATGACATCGCGGCCAATCGCGGCCTGCGCGTCAGCAGTATCATCAACGGTGCGCCGGAATCGCTCGATCAGCTCGTCCAGTACAGCACCGATCCTGACCTCAATGATCGCCTCGACGACGCCGCCGAGTTCCTCGCGTTTCTCGACAAGGTTGAAGAAGAGCTGACCACACCCAGCAACCAACTCGTGAGCGACCCCACCCACGCCAAGGCTGGAGACATCCTGCCCGGCGGCTACGAGGTCCTCCGCAAGCTTGGCACCGGTTCCACCGCCACCGCTCTGCTGGTCCGCAAGGATCAACAGGAATTTGTCCTCAAAATCGCCATCGACAACGACCACAACCAGCGCATTAAAGATGAAGGTGAAGTGCTCCAGAAGCTCTCCCACAATCTTTTTGTCCGCTGCCACCAGATTCTGGAACTTAACCATCGCTCCGCCATTCTGCTCGATCGCGCCGGTGAACAAACCCTCGCCCAACGACTCCGCCAGGATGGCCGCCTGAATCTCGACCTTCTTGGCCGTTTCGGATCTGACCTGCTCGAAGCCGTCGTCATCCTCGAACGAGAAGGCATCGCCCACCGCGACATCAAACCCGATAACATCGGCGTGGGACCGGATAAGCGCGACAAAACACTCCATCTGATACTTTTTGACTTTTCCCTCGCCCGCTGCAGCCCGGATAACATCCGCGCCGGAACCCCCGGCTACCTTGACCCCTTCCTCCGCCTGCGCAAGCCCGCCCGCTGGGATCTCCACGCTGAACGCTTTTCCGCCGCCGTTACACTTTACCAAATGGCCACCGGCTCACTTCCCACCTGGAGTGACGGCAGCGACCCTGCCCTGGTTGCCACCGAAGCCACCATCGAATCTGAACGCTTTTACGCCGACCTCCGCGAACGCTTCACCGAGTTTTTCTCCCGTGCTCTGCGGCGTAACGCCGCAGAACGCTTTGACAACGCCCATCAAATGCTCATGCAGTGGAATGATCTATTTCACACCACCACGCACGCCACGGTCACCACCACCACCGATGCCGTCGCCCCCGACCAATCCAGCTTACTTGTCCAGGCCACCGAAAACACCCGCATTGCCGAACTGGGCCTCACTCCCGCCGCCCGTGATGCCCTCGATCAACTCAACATCGTATCCGTTGAGGACCTCCTGGGCTTCTCCCCGCGCCGCCTGGCACGCATGCGCGGTGTCGGCAACAAAACCCGCAAGGAAATTCTGGCCGCCACCAAAATCCTCCGGGAACGTTTCAAACCCACCCCGGCCGCGCCTGTCCCCCTCACCACCGATACGCTCACCGAAGACAGCGATATCCCACACGACCAGCTTGGCCTGGATATACTCATCGCCCGTATACTCCGCGCCAAAGCCAAAAGCCGCAACGACACCGAAAATACCGCCCTCAACGCTCTGCTTGGCCTCGATCCACGGCTCAGCCAGGTCTGGCCCAGCCAATCTGAAGTTGCTCCGCTCGCCGGCGTCACCCGTGGACGCATCGGCCAGATACTTTCCGAAGCTGTCGCCCGCTGGAGCCGCGATCCCGCCCTCACCAACCTGCGCGATCAGGTCGTAACCATCCTGGAACAGGCCGGCAACGTCATGTCCGTTGCCGAACTCGCCGACGCCCTCCTCGCCGCCCGCGGCAGCACCCTGGAACAACCGCAGCGCTCCCGTTGTGCCCGCGCCGCCGTCCGCGCCGCCGCTGAAATCGAAAACAGCCGCAATGAACCCCGCTTTTTCCCCCTGCGCGTTGAAGACAATGCCATCATCGCCGCCGATGATATCGACCTCGCCCATTACGCCGCCAACCTTGGCCGCCAAGCTGATAAAATCGCCCAGGCCGATCCGCTGGTTTCCCCCGCCCGCGCCTTGGAATTGCTGCGCGCTGTTCCGGTTCCTCCGCTTTCTGCGCCCCTCTCCGACAACCGTCTTATCCGCCTCGCGGCCGCAGCTTCCAACTACGCCGCCGTCTCCAGCCGCCAGGAAATTTACCCCCGTCAAATGGCCCCGCTTCGTGCTCTCAAACTCTCCCACGGTGCCCTCGTGGGCGCAAATTCCTGGACCGTCGAAAACATCCGCCAGAGAGTCCAAAGCCGTTATCCACTCGCCAAGGCCCTGCCGACCCGACCCGAACTTGACGAATTGCTCACCGCCGCCGGCCTGGAATTAACCTGGAAACACGACCACCCCGGCGGCGGTGCCTACATCAGCACCGCCCGCACCGGCCTTAGCATCACCGGCATTTCCAGCACCCTGCCGCGCTACTCCACCGCCCGCACTGCCTCCACTTCCGCCCCCGAATTTCAACCCCATTATCTTCCACCGGACCTCGCGGAAGCCCAAAAATTTGAGCAGCGACTGCGTTATGCCCAACAGCACGGCTCATTTCTCGCCCTGACGGTCCCTCTGGCACTCTATCGCACCGCCCATGAGGAAATCGCCCGCCGCTTTGATATTCGCGCTTTGGACCTTGAACACCTGTTTTTAACCGCCCTGCGCCGGGCCGCCACCGCCATCCAAGCCGATTGGAATGTTGTAGTCCAGGCTGACGCCGCCGCCGTCAACAGCCCCGACTGGCGCAAATTAAATCACCTCATCGCCACCGCCGTCATCCCCGCTATTGAACAGGATTTAGTCGCCCCCGGAAAAACCATTTTCGCCTGGAACCTTAACTGGCTCGCCCGCTATGGCCAGGTCCATTTCCTGGCCCGCATCGCCCAGGCTGTCCAGGATGGCCTCCTCCACGGGGCCTGGTTTCTCATTCCCGCCAGCCCCCAAACCCCCATGCCCCTGCTCGATGGCCACGCCGTCCCCGTCATCACCTCCAACCAATGGGCCGCCATCCCCGAAAGCTGGTGCCAAAACGTCCACCGCGCCAACGCGTTAACTCCAACCGCCCCCAATGGAGCAGCACCGTGAAAATTAAAATCACCAGAAGAAAAAAAGAAGGGAGTGTTTGGTGCCGCGGGACGAAACCTCAAGCCAGCACCCTTAACTCCCAGAATATCTTGTTCGAAAAATACATTATACTATTACCCAAGACCGGGTGCCACTGTGATAACAACGCCCCGACGCAACCGCTTACAAGGAACTTGGCGTGATTGAATACCTCAAATTAAACGGCGTTGCCCCTTCTGCGACGCCACGCCCCCCTGATCGCCCGGGCGATTGACAAACAAAATACTCCCCAAAACCAATCGAAAGGCTAACCACCCCATGATCAACCGCCAAACACTTCTTCAAAATCTCCACCCCCTGCTTAAACTTCTCGAATCCGACCTCCGCCAGCGCTGCGCCGATGTCCCCGCCATCGACACGCTGCTCAATCAGCACTACCAGCTTGCCCGCGCTGCCAATCGCACCGCCTTCCCCTTTGAATCCTGGCGCACGGATCTCATCACCCAAGTCGCCGTCGCCTGGATACTTTCCTCCGTTTTCGTTCGCTTCCTCGAAGATAACGCCCTGCTTTTTCCGCCCTGCATCTCCGGCCCGCTCCAATCCGCCACCCCCGATGCCGGCCTGCAACGCGCCCGCGACCAGCGCGATCTGTATTTCCAGGCCCATCCCCTGCAAACCGACCGCGATTATCTGCTTTCCGTCTTTGACCAACTCGCCCAAATCCCCGCCACCGCCAGCATCTTTGGCCCCCATAACATCGCTGTATCATCCGATTACCGCGCCTGGCTTTCCGGTGATGCCGCCCAGAAAATCATTGAATTCTTCCAGAATATTGACACCGACGGCACGGGCCAACTCCTCCATGATTTCACCGATGACGCCTGGGATACCCGTTTCCTCGGCGATCTGTATCAGGACCTCTCCGAAGCCACGCGTAAAAAATACGCCCTTCTCCAAACCCCAATTTTCATTGAGGATTTTATCCTCCAGCGCACCGCCGAACCCGCCATCGCTGAATTTGGCCTCCCCGATTTCAAGCTCATCGACCCCGCCTGCGGCTCTGGCCACTTCCTCCTCGGCGCTTTCGCCCACATCCTCCAGCATTGGCGCACCGCCGAACCAGCCACCACTGAACGTGAACTCGTCAACCGCGCCTTAAAGTCCATTTACGGTGTAGACCTCAACCCCTACGCCGCCGCCATCGCCCGCTTCCGCCTCCTCCTCGCCGCCATGCGCCAATGCCACATCACCAGACTCTCAGATGCCCCCGCCTTCAACATCAACATCGTCTGCGGAGATTCACTCCTTCATGGCTCCCCCGGCACGGAACAAACCGTTCTGGACTTCCATGAACTCGCCCATGTTTACCAAAGCGAAGACCTCCCGGAATTGCAACGCATCTTAACGCCCGGCCAATACCACGCCGTGGTCGCCAACCCGCCGTATATCACCGTCAAAGATAGCGCCCTGAATCAGGCCTACCGCGACCGCTACCCCGAAGTTTGCTACCGGCAATATTCACTCTCTGTCCCCTTTTTACAGCGCATCTTTTCCCTCGCCTGCCCCGGCGGCTTTACTGGCCAGATTACCGCCAACAGCTTCATGAAGCGCGAATTTGGCAAAAAACTCGTGGAATCCTATCTGCCCAAAATGGATCTCACCCATCTCATCGACACCAGCGGTGCCTATATTCCTGGCCACGGCACACCGACGGTAATTTTGTTTGGCCGCAACCGCCCGCCCGTTGCCCCCGCTGTCCGCGCGGTATTGGGCATTAAGGGCGAACCCAGCACGCCCGCCGACCCCGCCCATGGTCAAGTCTGGTCCGCTATTCTCCATCAGATTGACCGCGTGGGCAGTCAAAGCGATTTTATCAGCGTCAACGACACTCCGCGCAGCCAACTCGCCAAACACCCCTGGAGCATCGGTGGCGGCGGGGCGGCGGAGATCAAGACGGCACTTGACGCTGGGTGCCCAACCGCGCTAAACGGGGTTACCAGCTCCATCGGACGGACTTGCTCCACCCAAGGCGACGAAATATTCATCAATCCGGCCAAGACCGCGGACAGGCAACGGATCCCACCCCAAAACCGCAGGGGGATGGTTATCGGCGACACGGTGCGCGACTGGAGGACGGACCTGCCGAACGTCGTACTCTTCCCCTACGACGATCACATGCGCCCGATTGCGCCCAACGAATCGCGCGAAGTATTGCGATTTCTCTGGCGGGCCAAAACAACACTGGCGTCGACCCTTATGTTTGGCAACCGCACGAAGGTCGGAACGGGCCTCAACTGGTTCGAGTACGGCCAATGGATCCCAAACAAGCTGTCCACCCCGCTCTCCATCACGTTCGCATTCGTCGCCACACACAACCATTTCGTGCTCGACCGTGGTGGCAAGGTATTCAACCGATCCGCCCCCGTCATCAAGCTCGCCGCCGACGCCACCGAAGACGATCACCTCGCACTCCTCGGACTACTCAACAGCTCCACCGCCTGCTTCTGGATGAAACAGGTTTTCCACAACAAAGGAAGCACGGTAGACCAGGCTGGGGCACGCCAGCGTACAGCGCCGTTCGAGGATTTCTTCGAATACGACGGCACAAAACTGCTGCAATTCCCGCTGCCTGCCGATCGCCCGCTCGCTCTGGCCAAACAAATAGATTCTCTGGCTCGCGAACTTTCCTCCACGCTCCCCGCCGCTCTCTGCGCCGCCGCCACACCCACCGCCGCCGCCCTGGCCACGGCCCAACAAAATGCCGCACGCCTCCACGCCCAGATGATCACCCTGCAGGAAGAACTTGATTGGCAATGCTATGGCCTCTATGGCCTGCTGGAAAATCCGCCCTTGGCACAAAATCCGCCACCCCTGAACCTCGGCCAGCGCGCATTTGAAATTATCCTCGCCCGCAAACTCGCCGCCGGCGAAGAACAATCCGCCTGGTTCACTCGCCACAATTCCACCCCCATCACCACCATCCCCACCGATTGGCCCGCGGATTATCAGCAGCTAATTCAGCAACGCATGGACATTATTGAATCTGATCCCAACATCGCCCTGATTGAACGCCCCGAATACAAACGCCGCTGGAACATGGACCCCGGGGACCAGCAGCAGCATACCGCCTTGCAAAACTGGCTCCTCGACCGCCTCGAAAGCTACTTCGACCTTGATGGCCGCATGAATGATCAACATCACGCCACCGCCCGCGCCAATCTCACCGCCCCCCAATTAACCACCCTCGCCCAACTCGCCGACATCGCCCGCGCCGATACGGATTTTATGTCCGTCGCCGAACTCTTCACTGCCCGCCCTGATTTTAATATCGCCCGGCTCGTTGAAGATCTCGTCGCCGCTGAATCTGTCCCCGCACTGCCCGTTCTGCGTTACAAACCCTCCGGCCTGGAAAAGCGCGCCGTCTGGGAACGCACCTGGGAACTCCAGCGCCAGGAAGACCGCCTCCAATCCCAAATTGACGCTCTGGAACAACAAATCAAACGCGCCAATACCGCCAGCCAACCCACCGCCGCTTTGGAATCCCAAATCACCGCCCTGAAATCCCAGTTGCCCAACATCCCCGTGCCCCCCAAATACACCGCCGCCGATTTCCTCTCCGGAACCTTCTGGCTTTTACGCGGCAAACTCGATGTCCCCAAAGAACGCTGGACCACGTTTCCCCATTGCCCCAGCCCCGACGGCTCGCTCACCATCGCCTGGGCCGGCTACGACCACCTCCAACTCGCCCGCGCCATCGCCGAACGCTATGAAACCGCCAAACAACACGAAGGCCTCAAAATCGAACCACTCCTCGCCGCCATTGCTCATTTAATCCCCTGGCTCAAACAATGGCACAATGATCTCGACCCCACCCACGCTGTGCGCATGGGCGATTATTTCGCGGGCTACCTCGCCGAAGAATCCAAAGCCCTCGGCCAATCCCCTGAACAAATCATTACCTGGTCCCCACCCGCCCAACCCCGCCGCACCCGCCGCCAAACCAACCCACAACCATAAATGCCCCAATCCCGCATCTGGCCAAACCCCAACAATCACGTACAATTACCCCATGCTGGCCACCAAAATCTGGCCAGTAACGGAGAACGCTTATGAAAATCCTTGAACTTCATGTACAAGGCTTCCGCTCGCTTAAAGACATCACATGGAAACCCGGCGACCTAAACGTGATCATCGGCCCCAACGGCTCCGGTAAATCTAACCTCCTGCGCATGCTCGAACTGATCTCAGTTTCCGCCCAAGGCCGCCTCGGCAAGCATGTCCAGAATCAAGGCGGGATAAGCCCGCTGCTTTGGGATGGTCAAGCGGCGGAAATATCTTGGAAATTAGAGACCACACCCATTGAGGCACAGATCAAGCCACGCACCGAACAAACGAATGGGTGCTTTACTTACCTGGCTACACTCACCCAGATCGGAAACAGCAGCGCCTACCGTATAGAACGTGAGATAATGACCATCCCTGGCCTGAAAAAGCCCGGAGACGAAATTCAATCGAAGATACTACTTGAACGTAAAGGCCACCAAGCGCGGGCCTACTATGAGGGCGGGAGTGGTTTTGCATCATCAAAGGAGCCGCTTTCCGAAGAAGAGACGCTCCTTTCGAACATCACAGCGCCATTACTTGAGGGCCTCTTCATCGACAAGCGCATTTCGATGTATCGGCGCGCGACGGCAGGCTGGACCATTTACCCCATCCTTTACGTGGGCCAGGACTCGCCAATCCGCCAGGCCCCGGTCGCGCGCCTTGAAAAACGGGTCGATCCTGATGGCCAGAACCTCATCAGCGTTCTGCACACACTCTACACCGGAGACCGTGATTTCAAGCGGGAAATTAACGCCGCCATGAACGCGGCCTTCGGCGATGATTTCGAAGAACTCGTGTTCCCTCCCGCCGCCGACCAGCGTATCCAACTTCGTCTGCGCTGGAAAAGCCTCAAGCGGGAACAATCCGCTGCGGATATTTCCGATGGCACATTGCGCTTTTTGTTCCTGTTAACGGTATTAGCCAGCCCCGACCCCGCACCTCTGATCGCCATTGATGAACCGGAAGTTGGCCTGCATCCATCCATGCTGCCGATTGTGGCGGAATATGCAGTGGCTGCAGCGCGGCGCTCGCAGGTCATTTTAACCACCCACTCCCCCCAGTTCCTTGATGCCTTCAAACAGATAAGGCTCACAACAACCGTAGCGTTATGGCAACATGGCCAAACCGTTCTAAAGGTGCTGTCGGATCAAACACTTCAAGAATGGCTGAAGGGCTACTCACTGGGTTCGTTATTCAAGTCCGGGGAGTTGGAGAGCCTGGTATGAAATTCATCCTCTTTGTGGAAGGCCACACGGAACACAAGGCCGTCCCCGCCTTTCTCAAGCGCTGGCTTGATAGTCGGCTGCGGCAACCAGTGGCCATCAAATCTGTCCGCTTTGATGGCTGGGCCGAACTCGTGGATGACGTTTCCAAAAAAGCCCACTTCTATCTCAACGGGTCAGATAACGCCGACGTGATTGCGGTAATCTCACTGCTGGACCTCTATGGCCCCACAATCTTTCCACCACATTGCCACTCCGCAGATGACCGTCTCCGCTGGGGTAAAGATCATCTTGAAGGAAAAGTAAACCACAAGCGATTCCGGCATTTTTTTGCCGTCCATGAAACCGAAGCGTGGCTGCTTAGCGATCCCAATATTTTCCCCCGCGAAATCCGTGACCGCATGCCCCGAAACTCCGCGACGCCCGAAAAAGTCAATTTCAACTCTCCGCCCGCCAAACTTCTCGATAGCCTCTACTCACAGGCCAACCACAGCCCCTATAAAAAAGTGGTTTATGGAAAACAACTTTTCGCCAAACTCGACCCGGATATTGCCTGCCAAAAATGCCCGGCACTCCAAACGCTCCTCAACGAAATGCTGCACCTCGCGGAATCCGCCGGGCTGGCCAACCAAAACCAAAACAACCCACAACCATAAATCCCCCACTCCGACACCCCCGTTTAGCGCCATCGCCCGGCGATGGGCGAACCCAAAACCGGAAATCACAAATCACCAATCCCGCATCTGGCCAAACCCCAACAATCACGTACAATTACGCCAAACGGGCCATGTATTGGCAACGTAACGCGATCGTTAATCGCAAAATCTGGCCCAACGCAAAAACGCAGCCCGCGTCTTAGCCGCCACATTTATGTGGCGCTTGTCGCCGTTGGAAAGGAATAAATCCCCCATGCCCCAATACATCCGCGACCTCCTTGATCTCCCCGCCCAAGTCAACAAGGGCGATTTCGTCCTTAACCTCACCGCCGGCGTTTCCAGCGCCAATGCCCCCGCCACGCTCCACAACTATGTTGTCACCCCGCAATTGGCCAACTGCTTTGACCTCGCTTTGGGTTTTATTAAAAGCGCCGTTGAATCCAACACCAGCAAAGCCTGCTATCTCCATGGCAGTTTCGGCAGCGGAAAAAGCCATTTTATGGCCGTGCTGCACCTGCTTTTGCTTAACAACCCCGATGCCCGCGCCATCCATGAACTCGCACCCGTTGTCGCCAAACACAACCCCTGGACCCAAAATAAAAAATTCCTCCTGATTCCATTTCACATGATCGGCTGCCGCAGCATGGAACAGGGTATCCTCGGCCAATATGCCAATTACGTCCGCCAGATTCACCCCGAAGCCCCCATCCCCGGCGTTTACCTCGCCGAAAGCTTATTTGAAGATGCCAAAAGCCTCCGCACCGATCTCGGCGACACCCAGTTCTTTGCCAAGCTCAACCAGAAATCAGATTCCTCCAGCGGCTGGGGCGAGATCAATCGCTGGTCCGCTGAAAGTTTCGACGCTGCCGTCGCCGCATATCCCGGTGATCCGCAGCGCGCAAAACTCACCGGCGATTTAATCGGCGCTTTTTTCAGCAGCTATCACAACGTCGCCGCCGGCCAGGATGAAGCCTATCTGGACCTGGACAAAGGCTTGGCCGTTATCTCCCAGCACGCCCAATCCCTGGGCTATCATGCCGTTATTCTCTTTCTTGATGAACTGATTCTCTGGCTCGCCAGCCACGCCGCCGATCTTAATTTCATTCACCACGAAACCCAGAAACTCGTCAAACTCGTCGAGTCCCAGAACGCCAATCGCCCCATTCCTCTTATCAGCTTCGTCGCCCGCCAGCGGGACCGGCGCAAGCTCATCGGCGATACCGTCCCCGGTGCCCAACGGCTCAACTTTGATGATTCCGTCGACTGGTCCGAAGGGCGCTTTAATGTCATCAAACTTGAAGACCGCAATCTCCCCCTGATTGCCAATAAAAGAATCCTCAAACCCCGCAGCCCCGCCGCCCGCCAGGAACTTGACGCAGCCTTCGCTACAACCGCCGCCATCCGCAAGGATGTTATGGACGCTCTTCTGGCCAATGAATATGACCGTGAAACCTTCCACCTTATTTACCCCTTCAGCCCCGCCCTGATGGAAACCCTTATCGCCGCCTCCGGCATGTTGCAGCGCGAACGCACCGCCCTGAAAGTCATGCTCCAGATTCTCGTCTCCCAGCAGGCCACGCTTAAAGTTGGGGATATCGTCCCCGTCGGAGATCTTTATGATGCCGTCGCCCATGGTGAAGAAGCCTTCAGCCAGGAAATGAAAATCCATTTTGACAACGCCCGCAAACTCTATGAGGAAAAACTCCTCCCCATGCTTGAAGCCCACCACAATGCCACCCGTGAAACCCTGCTTGCCCGTGCCGCCGAAGATTCCGCCCGCATCAACTTCATCAATGATGATCGCCTCATAAAAACACTGCTACTTTCCGCACTGGTGCCCGGAGTCCCATCCCTTCGCAACCTCAACGCCAACCGCCTCGCCGCTCTTAATCATGGCACCATCCGCGCGCCGATTCCCGGCACCGAACCGGGCCTGGTCATGCAGAAGGTAAAAAACTGGTCCAGCCAGGTTGGTGAAATAAAAATCGACCGTGAATCCGCCAATCCCGCCATCTCCATTCAACTCAGTGGCGTGGACACCGAAGCGATCATTACCGCCGCCACCCAGGAGGATAATCAGGGCAATCAGATGCGCATGGTTCGCCGGATACTTTTTGAAGAACTCGCCATCCCGGATACCGACTCCATGTTTCTCTCCTATGACTTCTCCTGGCGAAACACCCCGCGCCACTGCGAACTTATCTACGGCAATGTCCGCACCCTGCCTGATACCAGCCTCAGCACCGCCGGCACGGATTGGAAAGTCGTCATCGACTACCCCTTTGATGAACCCGGCCACACCACCAGAGACGACATCAGCAGGCTCCAGCAATTTCACAGCAACAACCCGCAGGGTACACGCACCCTGGTCTGGCTGCCGGCCTTTTTTTCGCAATCCGCCTTACGCGATTTAAGCCGCCTGGTAATCCTCGAACACATCCTTACCGGAGAACGCTTCAACAATTACGCCGGTTTTCTCTCGCCGCAGGACCGCCAGACCGCCCGGTCCCTTCTGGACAACCAGAAAAATTCCCTCCAGGAACGCGTGCGCCAGCATATCCAATGTGCTTACGGCATCCGTGGCAGCCACAGCCATTCCGTGGACAACTCCCATGAGCTTGCCGACACCTTCCAGTCGCTGCTCTCCGGCCTCAATCTCCAGCCGCCCGCCGCTGGAAACCTTAAAGACTCCCTCTGGGAACTTCTCGGCCAGGCTCTGGCCTATGAATTCCCCGCCCATCCCGATTTCACCACGGAAATAAAATCCGCCAGCATCCGCAAAGTTTATGACGAAATTCTTAAAGCCGTGTCTGAAAGAGATGGCCGTCTGCTGGTCGTTGACCGCCCCCTGCGCGATCTGATGAAAAAAATCGCCGAACCGCTCCAGCTTGGCCAGCAGGGCGATACGCATTTTGTTCTCGGCCAGCATTGGAAAGACCGTTTCACGCGCAGGGCCGCCCAATCCGGCAATACCATCACGGTGCAGGCCCTGCGCACATGGCTCAATGAACCCAACCCCATGGGCCTTCCCATCCAATGCGAAAATCTCATCATCCTGACCTTCGCCGCCCAGACCAATCGGAGCTTCTTCCTTCACGGTGCCCCCGTTGATGCATCGCTGGCCACATTGTCCAATGAATTTGAACTCCGCCCCCAGCAGCTTCCCGCAGAGGCAGCCTGGACCGTCGCTATCCAGCGGGCCGGCGTAATTTTCGGCATAACCTCTTCGCCGCTGCTCAACGCTTCCAATCTGGCCCGGCTCGCTGATGCCATCCAATCACTGATCCGCGGCAAGTTGGACGCCTGCCGCCGCCTCCCCGTTGATCTGCAAATGCACCTTGATAACTTTAACCTCACCAGAGAAAGTTCCCCGCGCTACCAAACCGCCCGATCGGTCCTCAATTTGCTCGAAACAATCTCGGACGCCAAACCCGCTGCCGTTATTGACGCACTCGCTGATCTCAACCCGCAAACCTCCGCCGCCGCCATGGCCACCAGCCTCACGTCTGCCGCTGATGTCGTCACAGCATTGGCCAACACCCAATGGAAACTTTTTGACTCGCTGCACCGCCTGACCGACCACCGCGCCGCCGCCGCCCGGGACATTCTCACCCGCGTTACCGCCGCTTTGCAAAAGGATCAGCACGTCACCGCGCTTGAACCCGTCCTGCGTAATGGGCAAAGCCACGCCGTTGATCTCCTGGCACCCCCTGCAGCAGCGCCGGCCACGCCGCCGCCCGCACCCGCTGCCCCCGCCCCACCGCCGCCAGCCGCCACCACCCGTAAAATCGTCGACCACGGTAGCCGCGAAAATATCACTCTCGACCAGGCCATAACCGAATTAGACCGGCTCCGGAAGCTCAGCGATTCCACCCGTCACGCACGCATTACGGTCTCCTGGATTATTGAGGAATAAGCCTATGGCCGCCGCCACCAGCCCAACGCTCAACAACCTTCGCGCCCAGGTCAGCGCCATCCGCAAAAGCGCTGTGGACGCTAAAGTATTTGCGATTTCCAGCGCCGGGCGCTGGATCGGCCCCACGGACAACATCGTATCAGGCCAATACATCAGGGTCTATCAATGCGATTCGCCCCTGCAAATGCGCCTTGCTTTGCAGCAAGCCAATCAAAATGCAGACACCACTGTGCTCGTAACACCGCCGGATTCGCCGGCCCTCAGCGACGACATCCTCGCGCGCGTCGCCCTGCGCAAAGTTGTCCCCCTCAACGCCTGGCAAATTGTCCTTTCGCTTTTCAACGCCAAAACCGTCGATCCACGCATCGCCCGCGACAATTTTCTCGCCGATCTGCTTCTTGAATATGCCGACGGCGACTTTCCGCCCGCCACCAGCGGCCTGCTTGACGCCGAAACCGTCTGGAACATTCTTCTCCGTAACTGCCTGGCGCTGCCCAATTCCAACCCGGATATCCGTGACATCCTCCATGCCGCCGCTGCCAACAACCTCGCCGCACGCTGGCAGGCCGCCACCCCTGAATTCCGTGCTGCCGCCGCCCGATGGATCGCTCAAACCGCCGGTGATACCGCGTCCATTATCCTCACCTCCCTGGCCACAACCCATGGTGCCCACGTCCTGGCCATCGGTTTAGTCATTGAGGTCGTATATCACGACGCCATCGGCTCGCAGCTTGATAAGGCCGCCGGCCGACTGGAAGCCTACGCGGGAATTTCCCACCTTTCGCTCTCTGACGCCCGCCAATGGCAGACTGCCGCACTTTCTGCACTGCCGGACATTTCGGCATCCGCAGCCCAAAAGTCCATTGAAGATGCCCAGAATATTCTTATTCAAATCGGAGCTGGAGATCACGCCTGGCTTAGCGCCAATCTTGACAGTGCGCTGGAGCAACGCCTTTCCCGCCTCGCCCGCGCCATAACCGCCCATGTTGACGCTCGCAGCACCACGCTCTCCGATGAACTCTGCAACCTGTATAACGCCGTGTTTGAACATCGTCTGGCCCGCCAACCGGACCGCCGCTTTGAACGTGTTCAAATGGCCATACGTCTCGCCCGCTGGCTGGCCAACCAACTCGTCGCCGCGCCGACCACCTCCATGCCCCTCGTCGACCTGGCCCGCCAGTACGCCTCCGACGGCGGCTTTGTGGACTGGGCACGCCAGGTCCTGCGCGGCGGTGAACCCAACCCGGAACTCGCCGCTGCCTTCACACGCCTTGTAAACCGCGTAACGGATTTCCGCCAACTGCAAAACCAGCGCTTCGCCGCCGCGCTCAATGAATGTTCCACCCCGGGCAGCTCTGATTCCGGCCTGATCCCGGTGGAAAATATCCTCACTCAGATCGTCGCCCCCGCCGCCCGCGCCGCACCCATTTTGCTGCTGCTGCTGGACGCCATGAGCTGGGCCGTATTTCAGGAACTCCGCACCGACCTGCAATTACATCACTGGTATGAATATGGCATCGAACCTCATCGACCCATTGGCCTTTCCGCTTTGCCGTCCGTCACCGAAGTTTGCCGCACCAGCCTTTTTTGCGGTTCGCTGCGCCGTGGCCAGGCCGCCGATGAAGTCCACGGATTTGCCACCCATCCCGCGCTTTTGGCTCAATCAAAACCCGCGCATCCACCCCGGCTTTTTCACAAAGCCGCTCTCCAGGGCGATGAGGATTCCAGCCTGGCAAGCGATATCCGCGCTGCCATCAGCAATGACAACCAGCGCCTTGTCGGCATTGTCATCAACGCCATTGATGACCATCTCGATAAAGGCGACCAGACCGACGCCATCTGGACCATGCAGTACATTCGCACGCTTGCCCCCATTCTCGCTGCCGCCCGCGATGCCGAAAGACTGGTAATTCTGCTTAGCGATCATGGCCACATCCTAGACCGCCAAACCGAATTATGCCCGGCCGAAGATGGCCTGCGCTGGCGCCGCCCCGGAACGCCGCTGATCAACGGCGAAATTGAAATTCAATCACCCCGCGTACTGCTGCCTCCATCAGGCCGCGTTGTACTCCCCTGGTCGGAAACGCTCCGCTATGGCCCTAAAAAAAATGGTTATCATGGTGGTGCCACCCCGCAGGAAATGCTCACACCCATCAGTTTTCTCTGGTCCCAGCCAACACCGCCCCAGGCCCTGGTGGAACTTTCCCAGGCCGATGTTCCGTCCTGGTGGACCGAGCCAACCGTCGCCATCGCCGTCTCTGCGCCAGCCGCAACGAACCGGCCACCGCCGCAGACAACACCTGTCGCGGCCCCGACTCTTTTTGATTCGCCGCCAATTCCTGTCGCCCACCCCCAAACCCCTCAACCCGAGGCGCCATGGATTGCGGCCCTGTTGGAATGCCAACTATTCAAAACTCAAAAACTGCGCACCGCCCGCGCCAATATCGCCGACGCCATTGTCCGGGCCTTCCTTGCCGCGCTTTTCAACCGCGGCGGCACGATGACCACGCAGGCTCTGGCTGCGGCCATCAATGTTCCCGAATACCGCCTGCCCGGACTGCTCGCCGGATTACAACGCCTGCTGAACATTGAAGCGTATGCGATTATTGAACGCGACCCCGTTGCCAGCACCGTGAAATTAAACGTTGATCTGCTTAAAAAGCAGTTTGAACTCGCATCCTGATTCCCATGGAGTTATATGAAAACCATCACCCACCAGCGCCGCGACGAACTCATCGACGCTCTGCGTCGCGGAACGGTTCCCGCCCAAAACCTGGACCTCCTGGCCGTCGGCCTGCATCCCTTTCTGGCCACAATGGATGCCGAACTGCAAAGCGTAAAAACCGGCGCTGCCCGCTTCAAAGCCCTGCGCGGTGAATACGGAGCCGGAAAAACCTTCTTCTCCCGCTGGCTTGCCGAACGCGCCCGCCACCTCGGCTTTGCCACCTCCGAAGTCCAAATTTCCGAAACCGAAACCCCGCTGCACCGTCTGGAAACCGTCTATCGCCGCCTCATGGAACGCCTTGGCACCCCCGATACACCCACCGGTGCTTTGCAAAATATTCTCGATAGCTGGTTTTACACTTTGGAAGAAGATGTCTTAGCCGCCGGAAACATCACCCCCGACAACCAGTCCCAGTTGCTTCAGCACGCCAACACCCTCATGGAACAGCGCCTCGCCACCGTCACGCAATCCGCTCCCATGTTTGCCATCGCCATTCGCAGCTACCACATCGCCCGCGCAACCGGCGACGCTGCCCTGGCGGATGGAATTGCCGCCTGGCTCGCCGGCCAGCCCAACGTCCCCGCCGATGTAAAACGTCGCGCCGGAGTCAAAGGGGACATCGACCACTTCGGTGCCATGAATTTCCTCCAGGGACTGCTCACCGTGTTACGCGATTCTGGCCACGCCGGCCTTTATCTGGTTCTTGATGAAGTTGAAACCATCCAGCGCGCCCGCAGTGACGTGCGCGACAAAAGCCTCAATGCCCTGCGCCAGCTCATCGACGATATCGACTCTGGCCGCTTTCCCGGCCTCTACCTGCTGATCACTGGAACCGCCGCTTTTTACGACTCTCCGCAGGGGGCCCAGCGCCTTGAACCGCTGACCCAGCGTATCCATGTTGATTTCCAAACCGAACCCCGCTTTGACAATCCCCGCGCCGTGCAAATTCGCCTCGCCGCTTTTGATTTTGACCGCCTCTGTGAAATTGGCCGAAAAGTCCGCGAAATTTATACGCTTTACGCTGTCGCTCCCGACCGCATCACCACACTCTGTCCGGATTCATACATCGCCGAACTTGCGAGGGCTGTTGCCGGAAAGCTCGGCGGAAAAGTCGGCGTTGTTCCGCGCATCTTCCTGAAAAAACTGGTCGCCGATATTCTGGATCGCATCGACCAGTTCCCTGATTTTGACCCCCATCTGCACTACAAGCTTACCATCCAGGAAACCGAGCTTACCACCGCTGAACGCCACGCCGCCGCTGCCGCCAGTGTTGATGACATTGAACTGACTTGAGGATGCCCGCTTGACCGCCTTTGACCAACTTCACCCCAGCCTCCAGCACCACATCGCCAACTCTCTGGGCTGGCGCGAACTGCGGGCTTTTCAGCAGCAGGTCATCCCCCTGGTTCTTGCCGGCTCCCACGCGCTGATTATCGCGCCCACCGCCGGTGGAAAAACCGAAGCCGCCATCTTCCCCATGCTCTCCCGGATGCTTTCCGAAAATTGGCGCGGACTCACCGTGCTTTATCTTTGCCCAACCCGGGCGCTGCTCAATAATTTGCATCCCCGGCTCCAACGCTACGCGCAACTCCTTGGCCGCACCTGTTCGCTCTGGCACGGCGACAGTTCCCCTGCCCAGCGTGCCCAGATCACCGCCGATCCCCCCGACATCCTCCTGACCACACCCGAATCACTCGAACTCATGCTGGTTTCCAGAAAAATTGATTCTCTGCCTCTTTTCGCTTCTATCCAGGCCGTCATTATCGATGAACTCCACGCCTTCGCTGCCGATGACCGCGGATGCCATTTGCTTTCCGTTCTCGCCCGCATCGGCCGATTATCCAACCGCGATCCCCAGCGTATCGGATTATCCGCAACCGTCGGAAATCCGTCCGAACTTTTATCCTGGCTCACTGCCGGTTCCGTCGCCCCCGCCGCCACCATTCACCCCGCGGATCCCCATCCAGTTCAGCCCGACGTTCAACTGGATTTTACTGGCTCTCTTAAAAACGCCGCCGTCATTATCTCGCGCCTGCACCGTGGCGAAAAACGCCTCGTGTTTGTCGATAGCCGCGCCCGCGCCGAACAGTTGGCCATAGAACTGCGTAATCTTGAAGTACAGACCTTCGTCAGCCACAGCTCACTTAGCAAAGACCAGCGCCTGCGCACGCAGGAGGCCTTTATTTCCGCCCGCGATTGCGTCATCGTCGCCACAAGTTCCATGGAACTTGGCGTGGATATCGGCGATCTGGATCGCGTCATTCAAATCGACGCCCCCGCCTCCGTCGCCGGGTTCCTCCAGCGCATGGGACGCACGGGCCGCCGCCCCGATACCCGGCGTAATTGCCTTTTCCTTGCCACCGCCGAGCTGCCACTCCTACAGGCGGCCGCGCTGATCCAACTCTGGAGCTCCGGATTTGTCGAAAACATCACCCCGCCGCCGCTGCCATACCATGTATTGGTACAACAGCTTCTGGCCCTCACCCTGCGATCCTCCGATTTCTCCCGCCACGACTGCACCGCCTGGATCGGCTCTGTCCCCGCCTTCGCAACCATGCCCGACAGCACTGTTCCGCTGATCTTCGATCACCTGATCTCTGCGAATTTCCTATGCCAGGACAACGGGCAGCTTATCCTCGGACCCGCCGCTGAACGCAAACTCGGTTACAAACATTATTGCGAACTGCTTTCTGTTATTACTTCCGCCCCCCTCATGCTTGTTCGCCATGGCCGCTCCGAAATTGGCTCTGTGCATCCAGATTCCCTCCTGGGCCGCGCCAATGGACCGCACATTCTTTCACTTGCCGGCCACGGCTGGAAAGTCAATCACATCGACTGGAAAAGAAAAATCGTCCACGTCGAACCCTCGCCCCAACACGGGCGATCCCGCTGGACCGGTTCCAGCAGCGCCCTTCCTCCAAGCCTCTGCGCCGCCATGCGCGAAGCCCTCACCCCTTCCGACCCATCTCCACTCTGGTCCAAGCGCGCTGCTGCCCGCATCACCGAGCTGCGCCAGGATCTTTCCCCGCTTGTCGCCCCCGGTACCTGCGTACTCCCCGATGGCCAATCCCATTTATGGTGGACCTTCGCCGGCATCAAAGCCAACGCCACCCTCGCCCAATACCTCCACGCCGCCACTGGCCATGCCTGCGATCCATTTAATCTTTGGCTCCGCCTGCCGGAAGAACTCTCCGTCCAGGAATTCTCACAGGCTCTTGAAACACTCCGCCACCAAAACCAACCACCCGCCATCCAGTTTTCCCGCTCCCAAACCGACCTCCTCAAATTCGCCGACCTGCTTCCGCCATCACTCCTCCACGAACTCCTCCTCGCCCGCCAAACCGACCACCACCGCGCCCAACAACTCCTCCAACTCCCCATCCACATCGCCTGATCCCGACCCCGCCGCCACGCTCCAAACATTTTAAGCCTCGCACAGGCAAGCGAAGCACTCAATACTGACCAATACTGTAAAAGGACTCGTCGGCAGTTGTTCGTTGATCGTTGCAATAATGATCCGTGAAAAAGCCCCTGTCACCTGTAACCCAATTTGATCCGTGAAATTTGCTTACGCCGCCGCAGCGCTCCACAAATTTTAAGTGGTGTGCCGCACCGCGTCTCATTAAGGCGAAGCCGTCTCATTACTCATTGTTCACTGAGCGCAGCGCTCAACACTGCGCAATACCGCAAAAGAACTCCTAGGTTCTAAATTCTAGGTTCTAGGTTCTCGTCTCCCACTGTTCGTTGCTCGTTGTTCGTTGTTCGTTGCCACATTGACAAAAGCCCCTGTAACCCGTCACCCGTAACCTGTAACCCAATCTGATCCGTGATCCGTGATCAGTGAAAATTGTTATCTCCCCCCGCCGCCCCCTATAACGTAAGACTGCACCGGAACCTCTAACAATTGTTCCGATGCCGTACAGCGCCTGCCTGTCTATTGATCTTTGATCATTGGTCATCGATCATTAAGGCGGCTCGCCGGGATTTGAAAGTGAATAACATGCCTGCATCAATGGTTCCGTATGGCCATGAGGATCGCTATGTACCCGATAACAAATCGACGCCCGCGCGCATTCCGCGCGCTCACCTGTTGAGGCAGGAAGCCGAAATCCTCCCGGCGCGCCGGGACAGGAGCCGGCTAACCGGGGCTCACCTGTTCTAAATTCACCTGATCTAGCCGCCGCAGCGGCTACCCCCCCCCCCTTAAAAACATCTTGAGCATCTAGGGCAACTTGAAGAAAACCCGCTAAAATCAACGCTCCCATCAACTTGCGCATCTTGGGCAAGTTGACCCTCTAACTTGGACTAGGGCAAGTTGAAATTCGCAAAGTCTTCTGCTCTGAAAATTGGCCGCGCCTTCGCAACAGCGAAATAATACGGCCTTTTTTCATCCTGCGCGGGTGAGGCTTGGCATCATGGGAGACTAACTTCTAACTCCTGGCCCCGTAGGGGCCTCCAAAACGACTTGGCCCTCTTGGCCCCCTTTAACAACACGGGTCAAAATCAATATGTTCCTCAACTTTTCGAACTTAGCCCCCTTGCCTCCCGAACTTGGCCCACTTGGCCTCCTTGCTCCGGCATCCCTAAAAACCGAATCTCGTAGTTCGTTGCTCGTTGAAATCTCCCCTCCCTCCGCTACCTCCCTGTGAATCCGTCGTTTCGTAGTTTATCCCGATATCCACCGTTACTAATCGCTATCGGGATGCCTTTGTGTCAGAGTTTATCCCGATGACCCCGGCTTAAATATTCGTTATCGGGATGGTAAAGCATCCCCGTCCAATCGTGTTGCCCGTTGTCGTTGATCGTTGTTCGTTGGATTATTGATCCGTGACCACCAACAAGCCCACCCCATCCATATTTGCTCCCTGTTGAGGCAGGAAGCCGAAATCCTGATGCCGCGGGAGCCGGCTAATCGGGGCTCAACTATCTCCTGATCAACTGCTCTGCGGCGAACGCCACCGCCTCTCAATGCGACCGGAGTATACTACCATGGAGTTTTTACTCATGGAGCAAAACGTGAAGAAGTCCACATCAGCCCCAGCACCGGTTAAATCACGGCGACTCCTGATCATTTCCTGTTCCGCCGCCAAACGCCGTAGTCCACCGGCTAGTATCCCCGCGATCGAAAGGTACGATGCCCCACCTCCACGACCGCGCCACGCCTCAGCCACCCGCGGGAGCAGGCGCGTTTTCGCAGATAGGCACAAATTGCAACTTTCCGCTAAAATCCTCTTCCATGTCAGAAATTCATATACAACTTCCGTCGTCTGCCGCCATCGCTTATCCCGTGCTGGTCGGTTCGCATTTGCTGCAGGAGCTTGGCCAGCGGGTCAAAGAACGCGCGCCAGCGCCTTCGTGCGCTTTAATTTCCGATGACCATGTTGCCAAGCATTATCTACCCATGGCCAAGGCCTCTCTGGAAGCCGCCGGCTATCGCGTTTGCAGTTTTGTATTTCCCGCCGGTGAGGCCAATAAAACTTTGCGGACGGTTACCGGTGCGTATGATGCGCTTTTGTCCGCCCGCCTTGAACGCTCAAGTCCCGTCATCGCATTGGGTGGTGGCGTAACGGGTGATCTAGCGGGTTTTGTCAGTTCCACGCTGCTGCGCGGCGTGCCTTTTATTCAGGTTCCCACGACGCTGCTGGCAGCGGTGGATGCCAGCGTGGGCGGAAAAGTGGGCGTGGATCATGCAATGGGGAAAAACCTCATCGGCGCATTTCATCAGCCGGCGGCTGTATTTACCGATGTAACAACATTTAAAACACTTCCACTGCTGGAAATACAGTGTGGTTTGGCGGAATGTGTGAAACATGCCATTATCAAAGATGCCAAGCTCTTTGATTTTATTGAACATAATATAGCCGCCATTTGCGCCTGCGATTCTGCTACGCTTGCGGAGCTGGTGGCCTGGAATGTACAAATTAAAGCCGTCGTAGTTATGGCAGATCCGTTTGAACGCGGTGAAAGAGCGTTGCTGAATTTGGGCCACACCTTTGGTCACGCCCTGGAAACGCTGGCTGGATATGCGAATTTGGCCCACGGGCAAGCGGTATCTCTGGGCGTTGTGGCGGCCTGCCACCTGGCGGTGCAACGTGGAGAATTCCCGCCCGGGTCGGCACTGGCGGTGGAATCACTGCTTACGCGCATCGGCCTGCCCGTGCGAATCGCCATTGCCGATCCGACCGCGGTTTTTCGGGCCATGGGCAGCGATAAAAAAATTATATCGGGGCGGCTGCGGTTGATTTTGCCAACCGAGCACATCGGCAAGGCGCGCATCGCCACGGATATTCCTGAAGGTCAAATCATGCAGGCCATAGGCTATATTCAGCAGCAGGGGGCCGCTGTCGCATGAGTGCCTCTGATTCCGCATCCGCCATCACTGAGCCTTCGCCGCAGCGCCTTGCCGCGTGGATTACACTTTCGCTTTGCAACGGAATTGGCCCGGTACTGCTGCGCCGATTGCTTGATGCACTACAAACGCCGGAAAATATTCTCGCCGCCACCGCCGGACAATTGGCGCAGGTGGATGGCATCGGCTCAAGCCGCGCCCAGGCGATTGCCCGGGGCCGCGAGCAAATCAATGTCAATGACATTCTTGCTAATTGCCAACAGCGGCACATTCGCATCATCTGCCCCGACCATACCGAATGGCCTCCGGGCCTGATCCGCATACCCGATCCACCAACGGTGCTGTATATCCGCGGAAACATTCTGCGGGAAGACATGCTGGCTTTGGGAATTGTCGGCGCACGCCGGTGCACACTTTATGGCCGCGAGCAAGCCGATAAATTCGCCGCGGCTCTGGCCGGCGCGGGTGTAACGGTTGTCAGCGGCGGCGCGCGTGGCATTGACACCGCTGCGCATAGTGGCGCCTTGCGTGCCGGGGGGCGCACCATTGTGGTGCAAGGCTGCGGGCTGGGCCATTGTTATCCACAGGAAAATGCCGATTTATATGATCGCATTGTGCATGAAGACCGTGGCGCGGTCATCAGTGAATTATCACCGGATCAACCGCCGCTGCCGGAAAATTTTCCACCGCGCAACCGCATTATCACCGGTATGTCGCTGGGCATTCTGGTGGTGGAAGCCAACTTGCGCAGCGGCTCGCTGATCACCGCCCGCCTCGCCGCTGATGATTACGCCCGGGAAGTTTTTGCTCTGCCGGGGCGCGTGGATTCTGTGGCCAGCAGCGGCACACATCATCTTATTAAAACCGGGGCAGCCGCGCTGGTGGAATCCGTTGATGATATTCTCCGCGGTTTGGGACAGGCAGATTTAATTAATCCTCCCGCAGATCAAATTGCTGTTGCATCCGCAAGTCGTGGCACGGAGCGTAAACGCTCTTCTTTGCGCAAGGAGGCACATTTATATTCGCAAGCTGCCCCCACTGAGATTGACACGCCACCGGCTGAATTAACCGCACCGCAAAAGCGCATTGTGGCCTGTTTTTCCGGCGAATCACTGGATGTGGATGAACTCTGCGCCTCGGCCAACCTTCCGCCGGCGGTGATAATGGCCGAACTGACATTCCTTGAAATCTCCGGCATTCTTCGCCGCCAGCCTGATCGTCGCTATATTCTCAACCCGGAAAATCGATTGAATCATCGCTGACGGCATCGCCGCCGATCAAAAACAGGTTATCATTCCAACCCGAGATTGCCAAAGCAGCAATTTTCAGTGCCAATGGTGCCCCCGGTTACTGATTGCACGTCAAATGCGATCGCAAAAAATGGACGCCAGCAGCGCTTGCGTATAAGGCGCTGGTTCCAGCCTCGCCCGAGATCAGCAAACTCGCCGCGAGTATAAATTTCAATTCCATGCTACATTATGGGCGTTTTATGTGATAAGGTAACATTGGATGTTGAATCGTTCCCAACTGGCCCGCTGCATTGATCATACAGTCTTGAAACCCGAGGCCGGTGAACGGGAAATTGGTGCTGTGACTTCTGCGGCTTTGCAGTACGGTTTTGCCGCGGTATGTGTTAATTCCTGCTGGGTAGAGCTGGTGCGAAACTTGCTGGACGCCG
>JAJZVR010000266.1:0-2373 GCA_021847065.1 Planctomycetota bacterium
ATGTCCAACAATTGCCATCGCTAAACTCACTTCTTCCAATTAAAAGTACGTCTCAATTGTAACCATCCTCCAGAAATCTCACACTTGCCCCTTTGCATCGCATCTGCCGTGCCATCCGCCAAAACTGACAATCCGCCAAAACTGACGCTGCGCGGTTATTTTGCCGATAAAAGTTATAGCAAGGTCTGTATTGGAATCTTCCGGCAACGGCTTGTGACGCTGCTTGGCGGAGAGTCTCTTTGACGCGCAATTACGCTCCGGCGACGCAATTGGCCGCATGCGCGGTGATGAATTTGCCGTGGTGCTTGCCGGCGTTGACGACGCGCAGGCCGTGGAAATTGCCGAGCGGCTGCGTGCCAATTACGTGACTGCCGCGGCCATGATTTCACCTGAACTCGACCCGTCGATGAGTATGGGCATTGCAATGATCAGCGGCGAGTATATACGCAAATTGGCGAGGTGCTTGCACTGATGGATGAACCATTTTACTTCACTTATCAGCAAAATCCGAACGAAGTGGCGGAACCATTTACAAAATGGGCGGATAAAGCCATTCTGAAAGGCTTGGATTACTGGCGCAAGAGCATCGGAGATTGATAGGCGAAAATACTTCGGCGATGGTGTAAAATACGGGCATGTTTACGGGCCTCATACAAGCGTTGGGAACAATTCAGGCGGTGATGGATACGCCAAGTGGCCGGCGCATTGTCGTGGATGCCACAAACATGGGGCCTACTTCCTTTGAAGTTGGGGAAAGCATTGCGATATGCGGTGTATGCTTAAGCGTGGTGCGCATTGAACCGGGCCAGCGGCTGGAATTTGACGCGGTGCGTGAAACCCTGGGGGTTACAACGCTGGGCATAAAACATCCCGGCGATGCGGTCAATATGGAACGCTCCCTGCGGGCGGGGGATTTGCTGGGCGGCCATTTTGTGCAGGGGCATGTTGATGCGATGGCGGAAGTGGTCAAAGTTAATGCGGATCCAGGCGATTGGCGGATTTTTTTCTCCGTGCCGGATCCGTGCCGGGATATGATTGTCCCCAAGGGGAGTATTACCATTGATGGCGTCAGCATGACCATTGCCACGGTGGACCAAAGGACGTTCAGCGTGGCAGTTATTCCGCTGACCAGAGAGAAAACCACACTGGGATTGCTGAAACTCGGTAACAAGGTGAATATTGAATCAGATATTTTAACCCGCACAGTGGTGAATTATCTGAAAAATCTTGATCCGGCGGCACTTCAACGGATGCAAACCAATCCGGCGGACCGGATGATCGGGGCGACGCCATGACCGCCTACCTCCCCACCATTGGCATAACCATGGGCGACCCGGCGGGGGTGGGCGCCGAAGTGATTGTGAAGGCACTATCCGATCCGGAAATACGGAAAATGGGCCGGTTTGTGGTATTTGGTTTTAATGAACTCATGGCGTATTGCGCGGATCTGGCGGAGATTGAACCCTTCTGGTGGCGCGATCAGCATGAACGTTTACGCCCATACGACCATGATGTGGTGGTATTGGATTATGACGAATTTTCTTTCCTGGGAATGGATGTGCGGGCAGCCTCAAAGCAGGGTGGCCTGGCATCGATGAAATTTGTGACCGATGCCATTGAAGCGGCGCGAAAAAATCTTATTGACGCCGTTGTCACCGGGCCGATCTGCAAGGAGAGCTGGAAACTCGCGGGCTATACGCGCTGGCCGGGGCACACAGAACTGCTGGCGGAAAAAACAAACTCTCGGCGCTATGCCATGATGTTCGCGGCCAATGCACCGGAAGCACCGGCGGGTGGATTACCGGCGGGAGCGACGGCGGCGGCGCATAAGGGCTTGCGGGTGGTGCTTTGCACGATTCACGAAGCTTTATTTGAATTGCGCCATGGATTTAAAATTGGAACGGTTTTTGATCCTATTGATCTGGCGCATCAGGCATTAAAAGATTGGTTCGGCATTGAACATCCACGCATCGCGGTATGCGGATTAAACCCGCACGCCGGGGAAAATGGCCAATTTGGCGACGAAGAAAAGCGGATTATCGAGCCGGCGATTCTCATGGCCCGGCAACACGGTATTGATGCCCAAGGCCCGTTCAGCGCTGACACTATTTTTTATAAAGCGGCGCAGGGCGGCTATGATCTGGTGGTGGCGATGTACCACGACCAGGGGCTGATACCGGTAAAGCTGCTGGATTTTCATAACAGCGTCAATCTCACGCTGGGCCTGCCGATTATTCGGACCAGTGTGGATCATGGCACGGCGTTTGATATTGTGGGAAAAAACAAGGCTGATCCGGGCAGTATGAAGGCGGCGTTGAGAATGGCGTGCCGAATTGCCGTGCAGACGCACAAAAAACGAGTTGAAAACCGCAC
>JAJZVR010000266.1:2473-5286 GCA_021847065.1 Planctomycetota bacterium
TGGATCATGGCACGGCGTTTGATATTGTGGGAAAAAACAAGGCTGATCCGGGCAGTATGAAGGCGGCGTTGAGAATGGCGTGCCGAATTGCCGTGCAGACGCACAAAAAACGAGTTGAAAACCGCACCCCCGGCACGCAATAATCGGCCGGCAACGCGGAGCATGGATATAACCGGATTTCTGGAGCTATCAACACTTGTCTAAAGATCATCGTACAGAGTTATCCGTCCACCGGGAAAAAGCGATTCTGGTAGGAGTGATCCTGCCGGGTTCAACGGCTGATCCGCGCGATCCGCTGGGTGAATTGGCTAGTCTGGCGGCCACAGCCGGCGCGGAGGTTGTAGAACGCGTTATTCAGCAGCGGCACAGCATTGACCCCGGCACGTATATCGGTCACGGAAAAGCGGAAGAAATTACCCGCATGGTCAAAGCCCTTCATGCGGACGTGGTAATTTTTGATAATGATATGTCCCCGAATCAACTGCGTGATCTGGAGAAGATTTGTGAATGTAAAATTCTGGATCGCAGTGAATTGATACTCGATATTTTCGGCACGCGGGCACGTACCCATGAGGCGCAATTGCAGGTGGCGCTGGCGCAGATGGAATATACGTATCCGCGATTGCGGCACATGTGGGCACATCTGGAGCGCATTGGTTCGGGTGCCGGAGCGGGTGTGGGAGCACGCGGACCGGGTGAAATGCAGTTGGAAATTGACCGGCGGCTGGTACGTGATAAAGTTTCCGATTTGAAAAAGCGTATTGCCCAGGTGCAGGATCGCAAAAGCCGGGAAGTATCCACCCGCAAGGAGCAACATTTCACGGTCAGCCTGGTGGGCTACACCAATGCGGGCAAGAGCACGATGTTCAACACGCTGACCGGCGCGGGAACATTTGTGGAAGATAAGCTTTTTGCCACGCTGGACACCAAAACGCGGCAATGGCGATTGGCCAGCGCGCATAGCGGATTGCTGTCCGATACGGTTGGGTTTGTGCGCGATCTGCCGCACCATCTTGTGGCATCTTTCAAAGCCACGCTGGAAGAAGCCACACATGCGGATTTACTGCTGATTGTGCTGGATGTTTCACATCCCCATGCCATGCAGCAACTTATCAGCGTGCAGAAAGTGCTGATGGATATTGGCTGCGGGAATCAAAAAGCGCAGTTGCTTTTGAATAAAACCGATGCGGTAAGTTCCCCGGATGATCTGGCATTCTGGAAAATTAAATTTCCATCCGCCCTGCCCGTCAGCGCTAAAACCGGTGAAGGCGTGGCCCGGCTGACGGATGTGGTCTTGCGCACCATGCTGGGGGAGATGATCCACGCGGTCATTTCCGTTGAGCTTTCGGACAGCAAGGGCATTACATTTCTTGAAAAATATGCCACCGTGCTGGCAAGAGATTATGAAACTCTGGCCCATCGGGTGGTACTGGAAGTGCAGATCAGTTCGCGTATCATGGAACAGATGTACAACCATGCCCATCATCCGGAGATATTGCAACAAAAGCCGATTCGTCATGTCGGCGGTGCCGGCCCGCTGCCGGTGCCGGTATCACAATTACTGCCGACGGATTTTGGTGAACATCGCGTGGCTGCGACGATCGCGTGAAACGTCGAGGTGAGTGTGCAAAGGATCAAGAATAATCATACCGCGATGTTGTAGACCAGGGGCAACTGTATACCAGGGACAGCCGCCTATTAAAGCGCGGTGGGTTACGCGATTTGATCGTCTTAGCCACGTTGTTTGGGTTTGCTGTGGCCAATATTCCAAGGCAGGCACGCCAACCGCCAAAAGTGAAAGCACATCTTGACGGTTATTGCCTCGCTGGGTGACGCGGTGGGGTGCTTCGGGGGTGACAACGCGAGCTTTTCGAGGCATGAATAATAGTATGCCACAGCCCGGACTCGCCGCCGAGATGTAGTCGGATGTCCCTGGATTTTTCGAGTATCGCTTCGCAATACCTCTGGCTGCGTGGTTTTCATCGTGCCGGGACGACTATTTCGCCGCAGTCTGGCCGTCACCGCGCAAGGCGGTATAGTCGCTTTGGCGGTCTCGGCGGCGCGCCATTTCACTGGCATAACGGTGGCCGAGCCACGCGCGATTTTCCTGCGCCCATTGCGTGAGCTTGGTTAGTCCCGCCGGAGGGGCATCAACAAACAGCCAGCCTTCCATCAGACCACGAATTTCGTCGCGCGTAATAATGACATCATGCACCACTTTCCCGGCCACTGCGGCAAACAGATACCCGACTTGCGGATTCACCGAGATGATGGGCCGAGCGCACCCAATAATTGTTCCAATCGCCTTGACAAGTTCACGATAGGTAAATGTTTCGGGGCCGATGGCGTCAATAATACGATTTGTTTTATCATCAGCGGAACGAACCGCCAATTCCGCCAGGTCATCAACGTAGATCGGTTGCATTTTATATTGGCCATCGCCGAAAACACCGAAGACCGGCAATCGCCGCAGCATCCATGCGATGTTGTTAATTAAAATGTCCTCTTTACCAAACAGAACCGCGGGCCGCAGGATTGTAAAATCCACCCCGGAGTCCGTCAGCGCCTCTTCAACCTGCGCCTTGCCGCGAAAATACTCTAAATTGGAATAGATATCCGGATTGGTAATACTCACGTGCACAATACGCCGAACGCCCGCACTTTTTGCGGCGGCAAAAAGCTTCCGGCTGTTTTCTATCGCCTCGGCAAAGCAAAACGTTCGGCTGTTAAAGCGCACCCAATAGGTGTTGTACAACACTTCCACGCCCGCCAATGCGTCAGCCAGCTTTTTAGGATCCTGCCAATGGAATTCC
>JAJZVR010000267.1 GCA_021847065.1 Planctomycetota bacterium
AAATCCCAGCCAGGGCGTCCGCGCTTTTTCAGTCGCCGGTCGGCCAGCAGATAGGTTATGCCGCCAACACATCCGGCGGCAAAACTTGCGGTACCGAGAAGCACACTGGCAATATGCGCCGCCACCCATGGATTGTGCGCCCCAAAATGCTGCACACCTGATAGCCCAAGTACAATTCCAACGACCATCAGCGCGAAAATCATCGGTAGCAAAAAAGTGGCCAAGGCCCGCAGGTGCCGCGTCCATTGTAAATAAGCCCAAAGCATGGAAAGCACCAGTGCCAAAAGCAAAAATGCGTCAAAATAATCGGACAATGGCAGCGTGATGCGATGAGCATCAACCATGCGGCTAATCAGCAGCAGCGTTATTAGAAATACGCCGTTGCCCACAGTCATATTGGGAGAAACCGGGCCGTAGGCTTTCACGGACGCTGATTGGCCTGCGGTGCGTTGACGCCCCAAGGCTCTAAATTGAAACCAGAATGCCACGAGAAACGACGCCGCCGCCGCCGCCGCGGTTGCAAACTGCAAAATCGATAAATGCGTGTATGGTTCCGCGGGACTGGACATGATCTGCTAGTTCCTCACATCCGTTGCCGGGCTGTTAACAACGGCGGCAGACTCCTTGGCCTCCATGAGCCACTTCCGGAAAAGCGCTTCCGCCCCCGCTTCTCCAGACTGCCGGATGGTATCCCGCATCACTTCGCCTGACAAACGCTGCAAAAACTTGCGGCGGTGTTCGGAATTGGGAACGCTTTGCAGCACCAATTCCCGCCACCGTGCCGATAATTCTATCTGTTTTAGCTGCACCGAATCGAGTTGAGCGGCCAACTGCCGCGCCAAATCGCCGGACAAACCGGGTGATGCCCCGTCGGAAGTTACTGCCAATGTTACCGGGCCGCAGCGTTGCACCGCCGGACCAATAAAATCTCCAGCCGGGGGCGCATCACACCGGCAACACAGCACTCCGATACGGCTGGCATCCGAATAAATCTGCGCATTGATCTGCGAATGATTCGTTGCCGCAAAAACCAATACCCATCGTGGCCGCCCGGCCATGGTCAAATAGCCCGGTTCATAAGCTGATACAATGCGCTGCACCGTCGGCAATTGTTCAAAATCCCTATGGAATTCCAAGCTTATTACGGTTACCACCGCCCCGGCCGCCATGAGGCCTTCCGCTTTGCGCCATCCGACTGGCCCACCGCCGACAATCAGCACCGGTTTTGCTTTCAGCCGAAGAAATATGGGGTAAACATCGTCCATCGCAGAGCTATCTTAGCAAAATAGTGTGTTAAAGTCGCATTGTTCATTTAAAGCCTTTGGGGCCACCGGATTTGAAATATTTTTTCTCAATCGCGGCGGTGAGATCAATGCCATGGATATTGGCCAGCGTACAAAGCCATGCCACCACATCGGCAAATTCTTCCTCCTGATTGGCCCGGTCATCGCCTTGTAACGCGGTGGCCAATTCGCCAATTTCTTCTATTAACCACATAAATGTCGGTGCCGAACCGCGTTGGATATCGCGGGCGGAATATTTATCACGAATATGATTTTGAAATTGTTCAATTGTCATCTTTTCAGACATTTTTACCCTTTCATCATTTATTTTCCTGCCCTGCGGCAATCTGCCTCAGGGCCTTGTAAACCGCGATTCCAACTGCGGTAGAGATATTGAATCCCACCTGTAATTGATGAGTTGGCAACGCCCTGTGAGCATTTATACGAATGGCTTTTTCCTTCATGGATTGTGCGGTCTGTCACTTGAGTATCACAACTTTTTACTCTGGTCGGTTATATCCTGCACAACTACGGTCCGTGCCAAAATATCTCCAATACGCTGGCGATCCGTCGAAACAAACATAAACACCAGCACCACAATGGCGATCATTTCGGGAATGCGGAATAAATTCCGTGTAAGCAATGGAACAAACCCGGGCTTTTGGCCAGTCATATCGACTACATACAGTCCCAGAATCCATTTTCCCAGAGACCGGGCAAAAATTAATTCGGAAATGGTGACATGTACTTGATAAATCGCCAGAAGCCATAAAAACTGCGGTGCCTTCAACAAATTCTGCGGATTAAATAACAAGTCCAGCGATGCCCCGGCCATCTTCACCCAATCCTGTCTGGTATACAGATGAAATACCAGCATGATTACCAGGGCGGCCAAGGCTAAATCAATTCCGGCGGCACCAAACCGACGGTACAGGCGTGCGACCTGAAATTTGGGGCTGACCTTGAGCGATCCGAAGGGTTCCTTGCGCCGCCATACCGATAGGGCCAGAAGGACAATCAGTGCCGCCAGGATAAGCCGTTCATAATCACCGGGTACCTGTGTAGATTTTGCCAATGGAACAATGTTCTCCGGGCCTTGCAGCAATTGGCCAGATAGATTGAATGTATATTGCGCAAGTTTGTGGCCTGCCTCTCTGAGAAGAATCGCCAAACAATCGCCATCACGTCCCATGGCTATATCACCAAAGGCACTGCCCACGATGGTTGTAACCAAAGGCTTTTTCCAGCGGGTAAGTTGGATATTGCCACTATCCGATACGCTCACGATCAGAGCATTTATGTCGGTTCTTCCGGCGACTCCGGCCGAGGTCCAAGCCACCACGCCCCGGTGGCTGAACGGAACACCAAGAATCACACGCGTAGGATGCGGCAGAAGCACCGGACGTATCGGCCGCCAAGTTCCAGCAGCGGCCTGCATATCCATGAATTGTCCGGCCAGCACATGTCCGGCCGTCAATTGAAATAATATCAACCGATGGTTGATGGCCATGAGCACCATTCGGCCCACGATCAGCGAATTGGAAAGATGCCCTGGCAGCACCGGAGTTGGAAGTTTGGACCAGTGATTGTCGTGGAGTTGCAGCAGATACCAACCTGGCAGCACCTTAGGCATTGGCGGATTGGCGACTTCCGATGGTGCAGAAAGCTTGGCTGAAGCAGTTTTTCTGGAGGCCGACATGGTGGTTGGGACATCAATCGCAATCGCTGATGTCTTCCGCGCGGCAGTTGATGGTAATGAAGGACCAATGGCCGTATTGTACTTCTTGTTTTCCGCTTTCTTGGGGATTTTGGTGGCTTGAATCGCCACCGGCTCCGGAGACGCCATCATCTTACTGGCCAGAGTGTCCAGATGCGAAAGCAATTTTTGCACTGGCGATACCACGTCGTTTTTACTTCTGTCCAACGTGCCATACGCCAGTAAATAAACATCCCCATTTTCGTCCGCAGCGGCAACCGGAAACACTGCTCCATTCAGGGGTGGCAGGCTTATCGACTCCTTGCGCCCAAAACAGACGCCATATCCGTTTTGAAAAAAAAGATAAACGCCATGCTTCATCGCACCGCTGTCCGGATTTTCAGCGGCCACGGCACATTCAGGATAACCCGTAAAGGTCCCCGTTGAGACCTGCCGCCAAAGGGCCGCATTGCCATTACGGGCATTAAGGGCATGAGACAATAGCAGAAATTGTGGGCCGGTCGCCGGCTTTATGGATTTGGACGGAACGGTCAGCCATAGATGTTCTTTGCTGCCGGAGGCCATCAAACGTGGCAACGCAATAAACCGCACCACAGGCGAGGTTTTTCGGACAGGCGGAACAGAAGCCTTAGCCAAAACAAGGCCCTGCGCCATGCCCCCGCAAAGGGCAATTACCGCCCCAAGAACGAGGTTTTGCAGCAAACCGACATTATTGAACCATTTTTTCATAATCACATTTTAGGGTGGATGGAGAAACTTCGCGACTCATCGGGCGGGCGACATTGACCCAATCGGATCGCTGCGTATATCCGGAATATCGATTTCCGCACACCAGCAGGTGAAAGCCGAGACACGGGCGTGGCAATAAATTCGGGCATCTCCCACCAATGTAACCAGCGAGCCACCGGGTTTATCCCGGCGGGCTTCAGAAACCTCCAAAAATGGATGTTTTTCAGCCCGCCCGGAAAAATTGCGACGCCAGAAGAAACGACGTCGGGAGCTAATGGAGCTGCCAACGGTGCATGGAATCCTAAAAACGGGGCATGACACGATAAGTGCATGGACATAAGGCACATGGGCCAGCATAATCTTGTTATATGAAAAGCTCGCATATAGCCACAAAGAAGATATCCGCTAAGACCAGATCGTCACATGTTCGATCCAACGTCAACCGCAAGGCCAGCCTGCGGGCTGGTCGTGGAAATACGGTGCGGCACAGCACCCCGCACGGCTTAAGAATCGCGGCCATTGATATTGGCACCAACAGTCTGCACATGGTGATTGTGGAAGTCACTGCGACTATGGGCTTTAAAGTTTTAAGCTCAGAGAAAGAATTAACGCAATTAGGAAGAGAATCTCTGGTTCGGCATATCCTGCCGCGCCCCGCCATGACACATACGCTCGGCGTTTTAAGCCGGTATATGCGCGTGGCACAGAGTTTGGAGTGCGATCGCGTCCTGGCGTTTGCCACAAGTGCCGTGCGGGAAAGTGTGAACGGGGGCGATTTTGTCCTGATGGCAAAAACCCAACTCGGATTGGACATACGGGTAATCAGCAGTCAGGAGGAATCGCGGCTGATTTATCTGGCGGTGCGGCAGGCCGTCGGCATGGAGGAAGGGCCGGCTCTGATTATTGATATTGGCGGCGGGTCGGCGGAATTCATTGTTGGAACACCGGAAAAGGCGCTGCTGCTGGAAAGCCGAAAGCTTGGAGCCAGTCGGCTTACGCAGCAGTTTATCCAACATGATCCGCCAACCAGGGGTGAGCTGCGGGAATTGCATAAACATATTCACACCACGCTCAAGGGCCTGATTTCCCGCATTCGCTCGCTTCATGCGGCCAAGTTTATCGGCACATCAGGCACATTGGAAAACCTTGCCGCCATGTGCGTCGAACAGCATGAACAGCATGTAGCGCGCCACCGTGTCAACAGTGAAATGCGGTATGAAGATTTTGAAATTATTTATCGTCGGCTCATCCGTTCCACAATGAAAGAGCGCCTGAAAATGCCGGGGCTTGATCCGGGCCGGGCCGCTCAAATAATCGCCGGGGCAGAGCTGGTTAATTACCTCTTTGAACAATTGAATATTCCGATAATAGAAATATCCGATCGGGCCATGCGTGAAGGCATGATCATTGATTACATGCAAACCCACTGGCCCAAGGTGCGATTGTCCGTGGAAATTACCGAGCCGCGCCGCCGCAGCGTTATCGAGTTAGGCCGCCGTTGTAACTATGATGAGGCCCATCATCAGCAGGTGGCAAAACTGGCTTTGAG
>JAJZVR010000268.1 GCA_021847065.1 Planctomycetota bacterium
CGTCTTGCGATCCGTAAGCACCGTGAGTTCCAGATCGAAATCCCGCACACCGGCCTTCAGCGCCAGCCGCAGCGATACGCCCGGAGCCACCAGCACCGGGGCGTATTGAAATACGTTGCCTTTATGCTTTAGCGGCGCTCTCCGCGCCGTATCCGCATCGCGGAGAATCCGCTCCAGCCGTGGGTATCCGCCGGAATCTCGCAAAAAATTAACATTGACGTTACCTTCACCCAGGCTGTCCCATGAAAGGTACGTGATCCGTGGCCGGGTTTTATCCAGTTGAATTCTGTACCACGGCGTTCGGATGTCCATCACCCGCCCATCGTCGTGCAACTGTGGAGAAAATGACGCATCAGACTTAAGCGACGATGCGGGCATGGGGGCAATCGCGCTCACGCGGGGTGGGACTTTCACCACCGGGTTTGGCGCGTTATCTCCATAGACCTCTACTTCCGAAAGTTGCGCCCAGTGCGATTGCGGCGTTTCCGGCGCGGCGCTGCGTGTGATGAGCAACCGGAAATTATCCGTATCAACAGGCTCGAAATCCACCGTGTAGGAGAGCGTGGCCGGATCAAACGGCGCATTGTTCACCTGGAAGATATCTTTGATTGTCGCGCCCGCGTCATCGGACACCTGGCCCAAAAACTCCACCGGCTGCAGATTCATTTCCCCGGCGTAAAGAACGACGCGATTGATGCGGCGCGGCCCTCCGAATCCGATCCATATCCAGCAAGGCAAATGGTGATAAGGATCGGATGCCCAGCATAGCGAACTCGCGTCAGCACCGGGCGTGAACTTCCGACCGTCGTTGAGCCGGTGCGGACTATCCTTCGACTCCAAAATTTGGCCGGAACGCAGATTACTGGTTTGGATTCTCACCCCTTTCTCCCGCCAGAACGCAACGTTCCGCCAACCGGTGGACTTGTAGGGAACTTGCGATTCTCCAGGTTTGCTGCTCGCCCTCAAGGTACCCACAGTTGGCCAAACTGTTGCCACCACCGCACCCGCCGCAGCCAGATGGCAAAAGTTTCTTCGATTCAAAATTGGTTGTTCCGAATCCGCCATGTTTCCGTCGCTTAGAACCAGTTCAGGATTAACTCCGCAGTTTGAATTCTGCGGAAAACCAACGTGGCACGTATATCTTGTACGTGAATCGGCACGGGCAGTGATGCCCGCACGACCATCGGCAGGACGCCGATACCACCATTAAAAACACGAAGTTATTAATGCACTGACGCTTACCAACCAAAAAAATAGCCGGCCCGCTGGCAGCGTACCTTGATGTTGGATATTGGCACCCAGCGCACCGAGCCGTCATTGTACATCTCATGGATTCCGGCAGGTACTGCGGGACCGTAGACGCCATTGACATTATCCGAGGCCGGAAGGTTCGCGGTATCCGAATTCGGAAGGCCCGTCGTGGTAACCAGACCCACATTGGTCGCCCAACTTGTAAAGATAGCCGATTCCGTAACCAGAAGCGAACCGGGAGACGACAGAGCATTGAGCACCGGTTCATGGCCGGGATCATCATTGCGCCACTGCCAGTCCTGCGGCATAAGCGGCGGTGCCAAATCATAGGCGGCGTCATAATCGACTTCGGCGCTTCCGGGGCCACCATAAGTTGCGGCGGAGTAGTTTCCGTGGTCTATCCAATCTATGAAACCGGTATAAAAATCCCAATTAATCAACAATCCTTTCGCGTTGTAATAGCTCGCTGGAATGGATGAAACGCGGGACGCCCCCGGTTGCGAGGAAAAAAGAAGGCCCAGGCCTTGTGCGTTGGGAGTTAAAATTCCCGGCTGAAAATTTTGGGTGGTCGGAACATTGCCGCCCGGTGCCGGGCCGGAATAATACAATAGTTCAAGCCCCCATGCTGGGAAGCCGTTGAAACCCCCGCCATACGCCCCCATCGGCCAATCCGCCACAAAGTTCGGCGGATATTGCCCGCGATATTCGTTGGCGTATTCCGCGAACGCAATGCCGATTTGTCGCATGTTGGACGCGGATTGTATCCGCAGCGCCAATCGCTTGGCCTTGGCCAACGCCGGCAACAGCAGTGCGATCAGAATGGCGATGATCGAGATCACCACCAAAAGTTCCACCAGCGTAAATCCACGGCGTTTCATATTAAATCTCATTGTCCAAGTTTTCAGTTTTCAGCAGTTCCTTCAAACACTCATCATTTATGGTGCGACTTGGCCGCAACGGTCCGCAGACTCACATCATCGAGCAGAATGGTCGAGTCATTGTAGGCGGTACCGGCACTATCCTTGGCGGTGTTGATGTTACTGAAGATCAGCGTAGCGGTCTTACCTTTAGCGGTGTAATCATACTTGGCCGTATAATACGGCGTGTTGCCCGCCTGGGTTCCCACCGGGACAATCGTGACACCGCCGCTGGGCGTCAGGGTGCTGGACCCAAGCTTTACAACCATCTGTGGATTTGCTGCGGCTGGGAAAGTGGCATACCGAGCATTGTAATAGAATCGCAACACATACTTTTTTCTAGGCACGAATCCGGAAAGTTTCTGGCTTAATGCCTGCACCTTTCCGTTATTGCTTTGTATAAAAGCCACCTGCGATCCGTTAGGGATCGCGCCATTATCAGCGAATGGCCCGCCATCGGCGTTCACCCCGGTCTCGTTGGTGTCGGTGCTTTTCCAATCCTTGATTGCACCATAACCGGGGGCGGAGGTCGTGTTATCCTCAAAGCTCGGATTGTGAATAGCGATGACGCCGGCGCTCGCTGAAGCGATACCCGGCATCACCAAAAACGCCGCAACAGCCAGTGCCACCACCGCCAACTTGGAACCGTGAAAGATTGGAAAAGACTTGAGTGGCATATCAATCTCCATTTCGGAAACAGTTGAAAAAGGAAGGTCAACATACAATTTATATCGGCCCTCCATTCATCCTATGCTGCACGCGGCCACTGTTGACACAAACCCTTTGTGGCATGGACAATAGCCCTTGGAACGCAGTCGAACGGCGCGGCGCAAAATATATCATTGATTGCCGCTCGCGGTATAACTCAAGCCGTTTTCCGCCGCTTGATCAGCAGCAATCCCAATCCGCCAATCGCCACCAAGCCCACCGTGGCCGGTTCGGGAACGGAACTCAGGCTTACGTTATCAAGAAGCAAAGACGAATCGTTGTATTGTGTCCCGGCGCTATCCAGTCCAGTTTTTACGTTACTGAACGTCAGCGTAGCCGTGCTTCCCGTGGCGGTGTATAAATATTGGGCGAAATAGTATGGGACGGTGGTGCTGTAACTTGCGGATGCTGGAACGACAGATACGCCGCCGCTGGGGGTGAGCGTGCTGGAGCCGAGCGTCACGACCATCAGCGGATCCGCAGCAGCCGGATATGTGGCATACCGTGCGTTGTAGTAGAAACTCAGATCGTATGTCTCTCCCGTTACGAACCCGGACAGGCTTTGGCTAATGCCCTCCGCAACATTGTTATTGGATTGGACAAAAGCCACTTGCAACCCGTTGGGAATAGCGCCATTGTTGGCGAATGGACCGCCCTCGGCGTTCACACCTGTCAGGGTGGTGTCCGTACTGCTCCAATCGTTTATTGCACCATAGCCGGGGTATGGAGTAGTATTGTTCTCAAAGCTTGGGTTGAGAATGGTGATTGTGCTACCGATGGCCGTACCGGCCAACAAACCCAGCGTAGTCAGCGCCGCCGCAGCTACAGCCGCCTTGGCCAGTAGAGAAGAAATGCAACAACCACGATACATTGAAAAACCTTTAGCAGACATAATAAACTCCTGCTCCCTTTGGGAGCCTCTCGAATTTCCCGCCGAACCGGGCGGGTTACGGTTCCACACGCCAACATGGCCATGGACATCGAATTTACCTTACTGCGGAGAAAGCCCATACAGGCCGCTCCATGAAACCTGACTCCTCTATCCCAAGCACCTCCTTCTGTCTGTGCATCGCTTCCAAAAATTCAATACTCTGATATGGCAAGTCGAACTTGATAGGATCGGCCCGCCTTAGTTCAATGATAAGTATATTCCCGACTCGCAGCGTAACACAAGAAATATAGGCATTATTTTCGCATTACCTTACCACCAAACAAGCCTCTCACGCTTGATTTCTAGTAAAATATGAAAAACAAAACGGTTTAACCTTACCAACAATTCCGGCCTTCCATACACTTTATCGGCCATGAATAAGAACGATGAAGCGAAAAGCCGCTCAGGTTAAAATCAAGTATGGACCTTTTACGGCCTTTAGTGATCCGTCAGCCGTGCAGCGGCAACGGGGGAACCGGAGGAGGCACGGACGATTAATTCCGAGCTTAATTCGATATGCATCGGAGGAAGCTGTGGCTCATTGATCCGTTGGAGCATGAGGTGAAACGCAATGGCCCCGATTCCCGCCGCCGGTTGCCGGATGGTGGTCAACGGAACGGATAAATGAGAAGCCATGGGCAGGTCATCAAAGCCCCCTATGTGAACTTCCTGCGGAACTTTGATCCCCGCCGCCAATGCCATCCGCATCACCGAGGCCGCCCGAAAGTCGTTAACCACCAGCACGGCTTCCGGATGTCGCCGGCGAAGAGTTTCCACCACAAAATCGCCGCCCAGAAGATCCCCGTAATGAATACCGGCGGGGTCGGAGTGCAAACCGTGGGCTTCCATCGCTTTGAGATACCCGGCAATGCGGGCCTCCTGAGTCGGATGACGCATAGCCATTGCGAAAAAGTCGATTTTCCGGCAACCCAGTTTCAGGAAGTGCTCGGTTAGAATATAACCGGAATGAAAATTATCAATTCCAACCAGATCGAATCGACTACGGGCCGGATAGCGGACGATGTCACCATCAATCAGGACAACGGGAATGGAGGCCTCCTCCAGTTTTTCTACAACTCCGGTCGTAATTGAGACATATTGACCCGACAGGATGAATTGCGGCATCAAAAATACGCCCGCCACCTTACGCGCAATGAATTGGCTGGTGATCGCCTCGTAACGACCGGCCAGACCGGAATCACCCGGAAACTCCAACCAAGAAGGATCCTGCAGCAACACCATGGAATGCTCCATACCTGCGCGGTGTACGATTTCATTGCCCACCGCACTAAAAATGGTCTCCTCCTGGTGCTGACGGTTCAGCCCCAGAAGTATGGCCCCAAAAGTCAAGGACTTTCGCGCAGGGGCCTTCATCACAATTGATCCCGCATTGCGGCTGCGGCGAATGATGTTCTCTCTGACCAGGCGCTGAATCGCGGCGGTGATCGTCGGCCGCGAAACTTTGAATTG
>JAJZVR010000269.1 GCA_021847065.1 Planctomycetota bacterium
TGCAGCGCGATCAGGACTACGAACCGGTCTTGAAATTTACCCTTTCCCGCCAATCCGGACGATGCTTTACGGTGGAGCGGATGAAATACACCGGTGAAGGTGGTTGGAGATTTGTGAATGTGGTAACCTTGGAGGAGGCGGTGTGCAAATATCTTCCGACTTTGGGAAAAGAGAGTTTTTTTGAGATGTAGGCCAGAGAACACCCGCAGCGGATGGTGTTTGCCGCAGGCGCGACAAACCGACGAACATCGCGATTGTGGCGATGACCCGTATTTGAAATGTGGCGGCCCCTTAGTGGCGAGAGAACGATTCACATCGCAATACGACGGCCTTTTATGATTTCTCCTATACCCGCGCGGCGAAACAGGCCGCGAAGCGAGCATTTTGCCCGCTACCTTAAAAATTGGGCCGCCGCCGCAGATCGCTTTGCCATGGGAGAATTTTGGCCTATACTTCTTGATTCCGGAAGCGCTTTATGATGGCCTCCGGAGTTGTATGTGTTAGTCGTTGTATTGGAATTGGATTTTCTAAGATGATTAAAATTCTCGTAGCGGACAAAATTGCGGATGAAGGACTGGATTTGTTGAAAGCGCAACCGGATGTGGAGTTGACCAACAAACCCAAGTGGAATCCCGGTGAACTGGCGGCTGAAATTGGTAATCATGATGGTGCCATTATCCGCAGCGGCGTGAAGATCAAAGCTTCTGAACTGGAAAATCCTGGTCGCCTGAAGGCCATCGCCCGCGCGGGCGTCGGAGTGGATAACGTTGATGTAACGGCGGCCACCAAAGCCGGTGTACTGGTGATGAATACGCCGGACGCCAATACCATTACCACCGCCGAGCACGCCATCACCCTGATGATGGCATTATCGCGGAAAATTGCGGGGGCCGATGCCCATGTTCGGGCGGGGCTGTGGGAACGCAACAAATATATGGGCACGCAGTTGGCGGGCAAAACGCTGGGCATTATTGGTTTTGGCCGCATTGGCCGCGCGGTGGCCAAGCGGGCGTTGGGTCTGGAAATGAAAGTTGTGGCGTTTGATCCATTCTTCTTCGCCAACAATGCTCTGGATGGTCAGGTTTCCATGACTCATGACATTGAGTCTCTTCTGCCGCAGTGTGATTACATCACCGTGCATGTGCCCGGCGATAAAACCAAAGGCCTTATCGACGCGGCAAAAATAGCGTTGTGCAAAAAGGGTGTGCGGTTTATTAATTGTGCCCGTGGCGGCGTGATCAGCGAAAAAGATATTGCTGAAGCCATTGCTTCCGGGCATGTGGCGGGGGCGGCGCTGGACGTGTTTGAAACCGAACCGCCGGCCAAGGAATCGCCGTTATTTGCACTGGGCGATAAAGTGCTGTTGACACCGCATTTAGGAGCCAGCACCAACGAAGCTCAGACGGCGGTTTCCATTGATGCGGTCAATGAAATTCTGCTGTATCTGCGGGGACAGGGCATTGAGGGTGCGGTCAACGCGGGCGGGATTGAAATGAATCTTTCCGCTCCGGAAAAGGCGTATGCCGATTTAGCCCAGCGCATGGGAATTATTCTCGGTGCGATTGCGGAAAAGGGATTCAGTTCCATTACTCTGCGAACCAATGGCGAACTGCCCAAGCGCATTGCCGCGACATTGCAGCGTCTGGCGGTTATTGAATTGCTGAAGGGACATATTGACCAGACTCCCAACGTGGTCAATGTGCTGCACTTGGCTGAACAGCGCGGCATCAGCATCCGGCAGGAGACCATGGGGCAGGCGATGCAACGCACGCTGCAGCACAGCATTGAGCTGGAAATCACCGAAGGTGATAAGCGCCATTCGACCATCGGCACCGTATTCGCGGATAATTTGCCGCGCGTATTGGCCATTAAGGGTTATTGGATGGATATGGTGCCGGAAGGTGCCATGGCCTTGATTGTCAACAAAGACCGCCCGGGTGTGATTGGGTTTGTGGGCAATACGTTTGGCCAGCAGAAAATTAACATTGCCGACATGACCATCAGCCGCAAGGGGGACAAAGCCCTGATGTTGCTGAAGCTGGATGCATCGCCCACGGCGGAATGCCTGGCAGCGCTGCAGAAAGACTCGGGAATTGAAGTAGTCAAAACGTTTGTCCTGCCGGTGCTGCCACCGGCGGGGGCGTAAATCAGGAAGCCGGGCTATGGTAAAGTTGGTTGCCGATAAGTTGCCGAAAGTATCCCGATTTATCCGGGATGACCAACATTTTGCCGCGATTTTCAGTGCCCTCGGCGAACCGACGCGCGTACATATCATGGAAATTCTGCCGCGTGAGGCAATTTGTGAAGATATGTACAACGTCATTGAATTGGCCGAAGAGCTGGGACTCACGCAGCCGACGGTCTCCCATCATCTGAAACTGCTGCGGGAAGCGGGTTTGGTGGAATGTCGGCGGCAGTGCAACAGCGTCTATTTTTATGTGAATCAGCCGGTGGTTCGGGCGTGGCTGGATGAGGTGCGCAAGCGCTTTGGATGCGGGAGCGGATCATAAAAGTTTCTTACGGGATCAGGTGAGAAAAAAGCCACCCTGGGTCTTACGCGGTTGGAACCATTTAATTGTTTATGCTGGCCAGGAATTGGCAAATTCGAATGGGCTGACGGGTGGCCCGCAGTAAACCGGGAGTCAACACTGTGATGAATCTCTCTTCAGGCTGGTGCATTCAGGATTCCATTGATACCTATGGAATTAATAACTGGGGCAAGGGATATTTTTCCATTAATCCCGATGGTAATGTCGCGGTGCATCCGGAAAAAAATCCACAACGGGTCATTGATTTAAAAAAACTGGTGGATCAATTGATTATGCGCGATATTCAATTGCCCACACTGGTGCGCTTCAGCGGCATTCTGCGGCACCGTTTGGCCGAGATGCACGATGCCTTTCAAAGCGCGATCCAGGAAAACAATTACCAGGGTAAATATATCTGTGTCTACCCCATTAAGGTCAATCAGCAGCGGCATGTGGTGGAGGAAATTTTAGAGGTCGGATCACAATATGGCTGGGGGCTGGAAGCCGGCAGCAAACCCGAACTCCTGGTGGTGCTGGCTCTGACCAATGGCAAAGACACGCCGATTATCTGCAACGGGTTCAAGGATGATGAGTTTATTGAAACCGTCGTGCTGGCGCAAAAGCTGGGTAAAAAAATCATCCCGGTCATCGAAAAATTCACCGAACTGGAACTGCTGATTAAATATGGCGAAAAGCACGGCGTGCGCCCGCAGATGGGGATGCGCGTGAAACTGGCCACCCGCGGCAGCGGCCGGTGGGAATCCTCCGGCGGAGCACGCAGCAAATTCGGGCTTTTTGTGGCCGAGATTTTGCGGGCCTTGGAATATCTCAAAGAACGCAATATGCAGGATTGCATCAAGCTGCTGCATTTTCATCTGGGCAGCCAGATTACCAATATCCGCACCGTGAAAAACGCGCTGAATGAAGCCGCCCGTGTGTATTGTGAGTTGGCCCGCGCCGGTGCCGGGATGGAATATCTGGATGTCGGCGGCGGCTTGGGTGTGGATTATGATGGCAGTCAGACCAACTTTGAATCTTCCACCAATTACACCCTGCGCGAATACGCCAGTGATGTAATCTTTCGCATTCAATCTGTATGTGATGAATGCGGCGTAAAACATCCAACAATTATCAGCGAAAGTGGTCGAGCCATGGTGGCCTATCACAGCATGTTGGTGTTTAATGTGCTGGGCGTCAGCGGATTTGACTATTTTGATGTGCCGCATGAATTGCCCGCCGGCGATGACATTCCGCAGCCGGTGAAAGATCTTTTTGATTCGTGGAAAGATGTCAATAAGAAGAATTTCCTTGAAATATATCATGACGCCTCGCAGCAGCGGGATGAGGCGCTGAATTTGTTCAATTTGGGCTATTTAAGCTTGGAATTGCGCAGTCTTACCGAAAAGCTCTATTGGAGCGTGTGCGGGAAAATTCTTAAAGTACTAAAAGAAATTGAATATGTCGGCGATGATTTTGAAACCTTGGAATCGCAGCTTTCAGACACATATTTCTGCAACTTCTCACTGTTTCAGTCCATGCCGGATTCCTGGGCCATTAAACAGCTATTTCCAATTATGCCCATTCACCGCCTGGCTGAAGAGCCAACCCGCCGTGGCGTTCTGGCGGACATAACCTGTGACAGCGACGGCAAAATTGATTGTTTTATTGACCTGCGCGACGTGAAAAAAACGCTGGAACTCCATGAATATAACGGTTCCGATTATTTCATCGGTGCATTTCTGGTGGGAGCGTACCAGGAAATTCTAGGTGATCTGCATAATCTTCTCGGCGATACCAATGCGGTGCATGTGGAACTTGATGAAGCCGGGGAAATCCATGTGGATGAACTGGTGCGTGGTGATTCGGTGCGTGAAGTGCTGCAATATGTGCAGTTCAATGCCGATGAACTCATGGCCCGCATGCACAAAGATGTGGAACGCGCGGTGCGGGAAAAAACCATATCCATTGAAGAATCCGCGCTACTTCTCCGATTCTATGATTCCGGTTTGCAGGGCTACACGTACCTTGAGGAACCGCATGAACGGTAAAAAACTGTCGTGGTTTCCCCTTTCCATTTTCGGCTGGCGTTATTGGCTGCCGATGCTGATTACGGGCGCATTACTGACGGGAATGCTGTGGTTTGTAACACCGCTTTTAGCGGGCCTGATGGTGCTGGTCACACTGGCGTGCATGTTGTTCTTCCGCGATCCGCCGCGCAATATTCCCGACCAGCCCGGACTCATGGTGTCACCTGCGGATGGCAAAATCGTTGAAATTACCCGGCTGGAACACTATGAAGCTTTAAGCGGCCCGGCGCTGCGTATTGGTATATTTTTAAGCGTACTGGATGTGCATATTAATAGAAGCCCATGCGATGGCGTGGTGGTCTTAGCACATTTTGAGCCGGGCGAATTTCTCGATGCCAGAAATCCGCAGGCCGGCATTCGCAATCAATCCAACACGTTGATACTCAAAGCACAGCTTGCGGAAGATCATCCGCCCGTTGCCATTGTCCGGCAGATTGTCGGCGCCATTGCCCGGCGGATCATCTGCCCGACGGTGGCCGGAGCACAATTAAAACGTGGCGAACGTTTCGGTATGATCGCCTTTGGCAGCCGCACCGAATTAATTGTGCCGGAAGCCGATACCTGGGAATGTCTGGTGCAAACGGGCCAGCAAGTCAAAGGCGGGACCACGGCAGTGCTGCGGAAACATTAAATCGTTAGT
>JAJZVR010000016.1 GCA_021847065.1 Planctomycetota bacterium
GATCGGCATGGCGGTGGCGGGACGCTTGACGGGCAGAGACCTGGCCCGTTTTGCCGACCAGCATCCCATGTCTTCGGAAGGAATTTCACGCGCGGCCAGGAGCCTGTTTTGATTATGAGGACACTGAGGTTGATTTGAAATATTTGGAAATATCAAAGTAAACTGTCTAATGAATACCATCGAACTTACTCAAAGCGTCCAGATGCTCAAGTTAGAGGGGCAAGGTGTCCAAGATGCGCAAGTTGATGGAAGCCATGATTTTAGAGGGTTTGGTTCAAGTTGCCCTAGATGCCCAAGATGTTTTTAAGGGGGGGGTGGCGGAGCGGCCAGAGCAGTTGAAATTAGAACAGTTGAGCAGTAGAGCGCGCGGTGCGGGCGCGGGGTCGAATTTCATCATGGGACAGAGCGATCACCGTAGCTTCGCCCAGGCCTTTGCCTGCGCCATTGATGCTGGAGGTATTCACTTTTCAAAGAACAGTGTTCAGCAGGTCTGAACTATTCGTTGATTTACTATAGGGTTGCAGTGGGGAGGATAATGCGCAAATGCGCTAAAAAGTGAAGGATTTGGATCCCAGCGGCATTGCAGAATCTGTCACAGGGCCAGGCGATTGGCTTGCTGACGCAAATCATTGCGCGTCACGGAAACGGCCCCTTCTGCCAGCCGGTTGGGGCGGGCGGGGGCATGATGATGCATAGCGGCCCGCCAACGCTAACCCCCGAGACAAACGGTTTCCAACGCGAATTCAGCACCCACTTTGCCAATGCCAGTTCATAGCCGCCGCGACGGCGGATGTAGACGGGAAATTGTCCCGTCTTCGGATCAACAGGCGGATGTTTGAAATAAGCGGGCGACAACGCTGCAAGTGTAGCAGGATAATTTCCGTGCGCGTTGCGGTACATCTCAAGTGCGTATGCTATTTTCACCAACATCAGTGACCGCAATGTCTGGTAGCTGGGCCAATCGTCAATCGCACTGCTGGCCAAGAGCGCCATGTTGTGGTAGCGCATATTCAATGGCAGCTTTTTCGCCAGCAGCCGCTTGAGTGACTTCGGAATATGTCCCACCGTGCCCGGATTCCATCCTCCCAGCACCCCGACGTAGTAGTTGGCGTTAGTCCACAAACCTTCCAAGGCCCGCAGGCGTTTGCCCGCCAGTGAGTACGCAGGTGCGGGGGCCATCGCCTCCAGTTGGTCGAATGTCTCGTTAAGATGCAAAAACTGCCAGTTCCAGTCAATGGCCGCCGGTGGATGCCGCACGATATCCAACGGCATTGTTTGCTTGGATAGCGTTTGAACCAAGGGCTGTATCGGCGAGTTCTGCCGGTCTCGGTAGCACGACAGCAGCAGTTTCAGCGCCTGCAGACGCAGTACATGGATGAACCGCTGTCTTAATGGTGGCGGCCACGCAATAGCGTGAATCATCTTCCACATCCGCGCAAGCCGTCGCGGATGGCCCCGAAGTTGTGCAAGCAGTACCCGATCAACATACAGGAATCTCCAGAGCTGCATATTCGCGGTTCCCGCGCCGACCCGATCCGGTTGTTGCTGCGCCAACTTTGCCAGTCGGTATACCGTAATCGTATCGTCCCAGCATTTGTTCATATGGCCTCGCTCCAGTTCCAGCGTGGCGTGGTATGCCATGTAATCGCCGGCGAGGCCCATCACATAGCCCAACGGAAGGAACGAGGCGATTGGGGGCTTGAAGCGTTTGGGGTTCCAGACAAACGGTAGATAAAACTGCGGCAGCTGGGACGCCTTGCGCATAGTTTCAGCCGCCGCTTTGTTCTCAGACATCGCTGTCCAAAGCTCAAAGCACTGCGAACTGCGCCACGGGAAATCCAGGGCGTATCCTTCCTCAAGCTTTTCCATCGCCCAATAATTCGGCTCGCCCAAGCTCGTCATCGGAGGCAGCTTGTATCCCTGCGGCGGATGTTCCTTGAAAAACTTGTCGATCATGTGTATTTGCGGAATCGCTTTCGTCGGCGGCGTTACGCCCAGCAGCTTAAGCTGATACGCGCCCATCTTCTGGTAATAAATCCTCGGACCACCGCCTGCCTCGTATAATCCCTGCATCGCAATCTCGATCGTCGGCACGGCGGCGTTGTTTTCCGGCGTTACGCCTTTCATCAGATATTGTTGCAGCGCCAACTTGTAGTCCGGCAGGCCGTCTTTATCCAAGGGGCTGGTGATATAGGTTGTGGCGCGGCTAATGATTAATTTCTGTGGGGCTTTTGGGTTGCCGTGCTTGGCCAGTGCGACCGTGATTCCGGCGGCCGCCAGTGCGGTTGCCAGAACGGCACCCGTGGCGGCAAGTGCGGTTTTGCCACTGGCCAGAGCTTTGAGTGATACGTGCGTTGAAATTTTGGATTGACTGGCGGTCATGGCTGTTGCCGTTGTGCCGTGTGCGGTGTGGGCCAATATGGCCGTAGCGAGTTTGGCCGGCGCGGGCTGCACGAGTTTGTCTGCCAATAATGCCGTCAGTGCTTCTTCGCCCAGCGGTATCTGCCTGCGGGTCATGCGTGTACGCAATTTTTCCACCGCTCGCTGCACGCGTTTTTTTGCTGCTTCTTCACTGATGCCCAGCACATCTCCGACTTCCCGCAGGCTGCGGCATTCGTAATACCGCAACAGCAGGGCGGTACGATCGGCTTTGCTTAAGCGGGCAATTTGTTCATCCAAAAGCGGTATTAATTCTTCATCACGCATGGGGGCCTCCGTCGCCGCAGGCTCGGATCGCATGTGGGCGGCCGCCAATTCATGCCGCCGGTGGGTACGTTGGTTCCGCAAGGCATTGTTGCAGCAATAACGAACCGTGTTGAAAATCCATCCGGACATGTTGGCCCCATGCGGCAATCGAGCCGCCTTTTTGATCAGGATTAGAAACACATCCTGCGTAACATCCTCCGCCAATTCCGCATCGCGCACGCTACGGCGGCACAATGAATAGACCCAATCCAAGTGCCGGGCGATCAACTGCGGCGGTTCCGCGCTGGATTCACCGTTGGCAAGTTCCGGCAATGTCGGGCGATCAACCATCCGAAGTCCTCGATTCCTATAGTATTATGTCATGCCGAACCGATTCGGGACATATTTTTCGGTGGTTTTTCCAATTGGTGGGGTAGCGTGACCCGAAATGTGGCTTTTCCACATTAGTAATTCTAAAGTTGAACTTTAGGATTGTCACAACAACGGGCCGTCCCGGAGCAGCGGCAGTTGCGTCAGGCGGTGCGGCATTTTCCCGCTGTGACCTGTAACCTCGCTGCGCTGCGGCAAAATCAAGTTATTGCGCCACATAATGCCCGGTAGGGTGAATTTCGGTATGGTTACGCGAGAGCTTTCCTCATTGACTGAACTTTCCCGGCGGCAGAGACAGATGAACGATAATAGGTCGGCCCTGCGGGAGTTGTGATCCGGGGAATAACTGTGGCGAAAATTCTCCGGGACTGGAAATTGTGCAGCCGGTCGGGCTGGCGGTGTATCTGAACGGTTTACCGGTGAAGGGGTCACGGGGAATTGTGGGCAAATATTTTGGAGCCAGTCGCGCAAGGCGATCCGGGAATTTGCTGTGATCATCACGATATTCTGCTATCGCAATGGTAAGCACATCAAGCCTGCGCCGGTCGCGCGATCGCGCTTGCAGGGTTGCCCATCGCCATGGTTTGATGCAAGACATCGCAACCGTCTGTTTGTACACTAATTTGCTGGCACCAAATTGATCTCTGCGAGCGGCGGCATTGCGAATCGCGGTCATTCGCGCGCCCCATGGGTTCGCTCTAAAGGCTGCTACCACCTGGTCATCAAGTTTGTTGAATTCCTTTGCCGCACCGATGAAATATTGCCGGGGCCACGCCTCGAATTGATACCGTTTTAGGAAGCCGCCGAGCACGCGAATCATGGCGCTCCGGATTTTAGGATCTGATGCGCATATTTGCAGAAAGCTAAGCTGTCCCCACCGATCATCGATGTCAAGCGCGGAGGATAACGGAGAGAATGCCGACAAATGGCGAGCCGCGATCAGGTAAGAAGACAGTTGGTTTGGCGACATATCTCCGGATTTCACCACCTCCAAATCCGCGCGACAGGCCTTGTTCTCCATTGACCACGCCGTCCTTTGGCACATCATATTTCCTTGGTCAGAGAATAACCTCGCCAGCCGGTGCAACGCGATAAGATCATTCAGGCAGTCTCGGATGTCGCCGCGCCCAAAGTCGATTGCCGCATCCGCGTTGAGCACGTTTCCCATACCTCGGATCGCCGGAAGATAATCCAGAGTGACGGCCCATAGCATTTTGGTGCGAACCGTGCGCCCATCCACAATCAGCGACGGAATAACCAGCGGAATATAAAAATGAGGCAAATTGCACGCTTCGCGAATGCGGACCAGCGCGGGATGATTCGCCGTCAGCCACTGGGCCGCAAGCTCATCAGGTGGTGTGGGAGCCCAAGGATGGCGAAGAAATTTTCGGGCACGCGCTATCGATTTCGCGGGTGGCGGGAAAGCCTTCGACGGCAGTCCGGGCACCCCCGCACGGCAGAACGTTGCGAAAGTGATTATCTCGCCTTGCGAGACTGCCTGACGCGGAATATGCCACGCCGAAAGCACCGCGCGTTGCCACCGCGTTCGCGAGGCATTCGGAGGGTAAGCCGCCCCCCAAAGCGCTTCATTACCGCAAAACACCGCCCCCAGTACCTCGTAGAATTTTACCGCCGCGTTATTTTTTAACGTGACGCCCCTTGAGAGCACGGCATTTTCCGCCGCAAGATAATCCACAAGGCCGGTGCGGGTTTTCGGTTTGGTTATGCGTGTGGTGGCGTAGCTGATTGGAATGCGGTGGGATTCGGCGGATGCAGCCGCATGCAACAGCAGATTCAACGCCGACTCGGAGCGTGCTGCCGCCGGTGCGATCGGGCAAGTCAGCAGTGTGGTACCCCAGATTGCGGCGATAAAGCATGATCTGTGGCAGGGCGAGAGTCGCCGGAAGAACTTTTGAAGAATATTGCGCCTGAACCGAATCACAATGTGCTCCTTTTTAACCTATCTTACCGGCAAACCCTTCACTTTGAAGCCCGCCTCGGCGGCAGGGATAAATGGACGATAATAGGTTGGCCCTGCGGGGGTTGCGATCCGGGGAATAATTGTGGCGGAAATGCTCCGGGACTGGAAATTGTACAGCCGGTCGGGCTGGCGGTGTATCTGAACGGTTTACCGGTGAAGGGGTCACGGGGAATTGTGGGCAAATATTTTGGTTCCAGTTGGGCAAGGCGGGTGGGGAATGCGCCGTGACCGCCGAGATATGCGGCAAGTGCGAATGAGAGGTAGTCCATGCGACGGAAGGCCGCGCAGCGGGCCTCTGGCGCGATGGTCCGTCCCATCGTCCCAACAAATTGCAAAAAAGAACTGTCCACGGGTTTTCGGGAGTGCCGCCAGTGACGGTAAGCACTTAGGAATGATATCGCTCTTTGTCGAAAATTTTTGAGCTTGAAAATCTTGACGATATGGTCTTGTAGCCGATTCAACATTGCCATTGCCGCAGCGTATTGCGCGGACTTCCAAGAAATTGCCTGCTTTGGCACTGGGGAGCCAAGCCCGATAAACGCCACCGCATCACGCGATGCTGCCGCCCGTTGCAGGCCGTCGAGCGCCATCCAACGTTCACCAGTATCAAGTGCGGTCCAGGCCATTGCTCGCCGAGAAAGCTTCGACAGTCGGGCCAAATATGCGCGCGATGCTTTGGCGGATAGCCAGCGAGAACGCGCTAACGCCTCGTCGCCCTGGCAGCCCATAATTTCCAGCGAATCCGCTACCAGGGTGGCAATCAAAAGGTGTTCTTGGGTTAACAGGCTGGCTAGCCGATGAACCGCCAGCAAATTACGCTCGCACGCCCGGATTCGGCCCTGGCCCAGCGCCAACATCGACCGCGCCGCAAGTCCGTCGCCGACGGCCTTGGCAGAAGCCAGCGCCGGTAGCACGGAACCTAAGCCGAAGGCCATGCCGTGACCGCCGCTGGCGGATCCGAGCAACGGGACAAAAAAGTGGCGCTGACGGAATGCTGCGGCGGCAACGCCAAGACTCGCCGCGTCAGAACGCAGCCATGCCGCAATCAAAGGATAAGTCTTTTCAGACCAAGCTTGGCGGTAACATTTGCCGGGAACATATGCTGGAGCGAGCGTCAGTCGGGAGATATCGTGAGAAGTGCCTTCAGCGGTCGCGGTTCCTATACCTCTGTAGAATTTGTGGTAGCGGACGAAACGCGGCCCGATTAAGTCCCGTTTTGAAATTCCCAACGCACGGCGAAGGTCGCGGCCATAGTTCTTATCCGGTATGTAAACCATTTTCCCTGCCACCATTTTGTAAGAGCCACCCTGAAATGACTGCGGTCGGAACAGAATCAGCAGCGGAACGGCGGCATTATTCTGGGGTGTAACACCCTTGCCGAAGCGTTTATTGAACGCCGCCACGTAATCCACCAGTCCATTTTTCGTCAACGGCCCGGTTATGCGTGTGGTGGCGTAGCTGATGGGAATGCGGTGGGATTCGGCGGATGCGGCCGCATGCAACAGCAGATTCAACGCCGACTCGGAGCGTGCTGCCGCCGGTGCGATCGGGTAAGTCAGCAGTGTGATGCCCCAGATTGCGGCGATAAAACATGATTTGTGGCAGGGCGAGAGTCGCCGGAAGAACTTTTGAAGAATATTGCGCCTGAACCGAATCACAATGTGCTCCTTTTTATCCTATCTTACCGGCAAACCCTTCACTTTGAAGGCCACCCCGACGGCAGGGACAGATGAACGATAATAGGTCGGCCCCGCGGGAGTTGCGGCGTGGCGAGGAACTGTGGCGGAAATTCGCCGGGACTGGAAATTGTGCAGCCGGTCGGGCTGGCGATATATCTGAACGGTTTACCGGTGAAGGGATCACGGGGAATCGTGGACAAATATTTTGGTTCCAGTTGGGCAAGGCGGGTGGGGAATGAGCCGTGATCGCCGAGATATGCGGCAAGTGCGAAACAAACTTTGTCGATTCTGGTGCCGGAGGTGCCGCGGGACTCGCCGGCGATTAAATCGCTCAGTGCGCTTTGTATCCCGGTGACAGTCCGCATGGGTAATTCATGCCCGCTGCGAAGCCTCGCCGCAAGTTTCGTCAATGAGAGTTGCTGATTCAAGGCCCCTTGGACGCCCAGTACCTGGACGATGTCGTCTGCGAGGCTGTTCAGTCGCGTTGCCGCCTCAGCGAAATAGGATTGGTGCCAAGGTTTGCCGCCGTGCGGAAGCAATGTATCGATCCAGGCCAAATCTGCATGGTTTCCGAGTGCCGCCGCACGTTGTATTTTATCCAACGTAAACCATCTCTGTGTCGTCTGCTCATCCTCGGAAAGCGGCACTGGGCGCGGAAGGCTCTTGAGCATATTCAAATACGCCAACGCCTGCGCGGAGGAAAGTTGACCGGAGTTGGCCAGAGCCTCGTCGGCTGCCGTGACCGTGGACTGCCGCGATCTGTGGCCCAAGCCCCTCTGGAGTATCGGTGGGAAATGTTCATAAGTGGCAAGTATCAGACAGCGATGTGCGGCAATCAGGTCAGCTTCGCACCGCCTGATCTGGCCATGGTGCAGTTCCAGCATGGCCCTCCGCGCCAGATTTGGCGCAAGGTTCTTGATATCGTTCAGGGTTCCCGTAGTTCTGACGCTTGCGGCGAACATTCCCTGTCCGGCTCTCGCCCTGATGATAGGCAGGAAGAACCGCGAACGCGCAAAAGCCGCCGCCGCAATATCCAAGGCACCTTCGTTCGCCCGCAGCCAGGCCGCCACCAGAGGATTCGCCTTCGCTGACCATGGCCAACGGGCGAGGTTCCGCATGTAGCCGGGCGTGATAGCCCCGCGCCCTGCGGAGCCAGGCATACTGGGAATAGCCGTGTAATCGGCTTTCATCAGGAATACCTGCAGCGGTATATAGCGTGGCCCGACCAAATCGCGTTGTGAAATTCCTAACGCACTGCGAAGTTCGCGGCCAAAGTTCTTATCCGGCACATAAACCATTTTCCCTGCCGCCATTTTGTACCCACCGCCCTGAAAAGATTGTGGCCGGAACAGAATCAGCAGGGGCACAGCGGCGTTATTCTGCGGTGTCACACCTTTGCCAAATCGCTGATTAAACGCCGCCACGTAATCCACCAGTCCATTTTTTGTCAGCGGCTCGGTAAGGCGTGTGGTGGCGTAACTGATTGGAATTGGAGATTTAAGGGTGGTACCATTTGCCTCGGCGGCGTGGTCGTGCAGAGCCGTCGGTACAACTGCCGCAACACTGACAGCCAGTGCGACTACCGCAGCGCCGGCGATGGCCGGGATGTGGGCGGTGTGAAAGGTGATGCTGCGTGCGGCATGGGCTGCGGTCAGGCTTATTGGTGCTTTGCCGCCAATGCCATGCAGTACCGTCTCGGTAAGCCCGCCTGGCGCGGTTCCCGCGCCGCTGGCCAACAAGCCTGCCAGTGCCATGCTATCCATGGGAATATTTTTTCGGGCCATAATATGGCGTAGCTTTTCCACCGCACGGGTAATTCGCTTTCCCGCCGCGGCCTCGGAAATGTTGAACTGCTCGGCCACTTGCCGGGCGGTTTGGTTCTGGAAGAATCGTGCCACCAGCACATCGCGATCACCGGTGGAAAGTCTTTGCAGTGCCGCATCCATCGCCAGAAGTTGTTCAATCTTCGCTTCCTCGGCCGCCGCATTGGCGAAGCCTCGCGTTTCTTCATGTCGCATCGCCGCCACCTTTCGTTCGCGGATTTTTCGCCGCCACTCGGTCTTTTTAATATTCTCGCAGGCATAATGTGTGGCCCGCGCCAGCCATCCGCCGACGGGCCGAGCATTCTTGGCCAATCGCTTACGCTTGTTCCACAATGTGATGAAAACCGCTTGCGTCGCGTCGTCCGCCAAATTAGCGTCGCTGAGTTGGCGGCGGGCCACACCGTAAACCCACCCGATGTGCTCTTGGACCAGGCGGTCAAAAGGGCCACCATCCGATTCTCTATAGGGCTGTTGCGTCATATTCCAAACATCCAGTTCCAAATCCGCCGTTGTCCGGTTCCTTATTGTTATACCGCCGCCGATTGCAATTCCGGACATCCCCTTAATATTTTCCCCATCTCTGCCCGTCGGCATGATGCGGCGCTATCGCAGCACAAACAGGAAGGCTGTGTGCTGGCGATCCCGTTTTCCGTGCGTGTTCTCAATGTAGTGTCCGGCTGGTCGCGCAGGGCTTAGGCGTCCCCAATCATTGATCTTTGCAAGTTCCCTCATGACTGTTTGGTGGGCTTCGGTGCTCGGCGGTGATCATTTCGACGGCGGGTTGCGCTTCACCGGCCAGTGGTATTGTCGGCGTGCTCTTGCTGCTCCAATTTAAGCACGGTAGTCGGCCGGAGTGAAGGCTGCAATGCGAAGCCGCGAAAGGTAACCCAGTGCCGCGGTCGCGTGACCCAGACATAACTTTTAACCGTGCTGCGAGGAATATTGAAAATTTCCATCGCGTATTCGTCGATAGCCCGCCCTCGCGACTGCTGAAATCGTGCGTATTCACTCGGGAAGGGCATTGGAACCACCAACTTCCCATTTTTCTCCACAATTCCTACAGCGATCGCTTGGCCTGCCAGCCCTGGCGCGCGTGCCGGAAGGGAAAGATTAGCCCTTATTGTGCCTTCCATCCACGGCTGTTGAACGGCAACATTGAATTTAAAATGATACCCTCTGTAGGAAATGTCCCAGGGAAGTCCTGGCTGACCGGCAACAACTTTACCCGCAAGACTTTTCCACTTGCCTGCGTCGAATCCGATCCAAACGCCACCTTTGTTGTCCGAGTGCCGCATTAGCGAATACCAGCGACCCAGTCCTCCCCGCTGTGGATAGCCACGCGGCGAATCGGGCTGGCGGGGTGGTAACTGCGTGTTCAACAATGCGGCCCTGTCCGTCTTGCTAAAAAGGTTTGCCACCTGCCACATAAGTTCTTGCCATTGCCAATCGCCGGCTGACACCGCGCCGGAATTGCCGCTTGAATTGTGTCCGGATGCCGCGGAGTCATTGCTCCGTATGCCAGCCAGTGGCCGCCCATCCGGTGCCCACGGACACATGGGCCAAGCCCCACTGATTACACCCTCAAGCGTCACCTTGGCCCCGCCCAACAGGGACTTGCACCACTTATTATTCGACTTGGGGTAGACGGGATGGGCTAAGGCATAACGCTTCCAGGCGGCGGCAATCTCAGCGGTTTTCTTCAATCCGGCCGGTCCACCGCGAAGGTATGGCCCGAGCCTTGTGAGATAACTGATGTTTTGGATTAGACTCAACGGATAGCGCTCAACGTCAAACACCGTCGCGCTGTACCACCGCTTTTTTTGAAGGGCACCGGCATTATGCAAGAGCACCACAACTCGGCCGGCCCGAATGTTCCAGGTGCCGTGGCAGGTGTAGGGAATATCCACTGATTTTGCTGGTGTCCAATTAGGGTACAAACGGGACCCGGGGTCGGATTGCAACCGCAATTGCAAAAAGTGCGCGTGTGCACGAGTGTGCCCAAAGAACTGAAATCTCGAAATCAACGATCCGTTCGTTCCCGTTACCTCATATAAGTTGAACAGATATAGCCAGTATTTGTTAGACCGCGGCATTGCGTGAAGTGGGCGAGGCACAGGGTTTAACCAGTGCAAGTTCGGGTAACTACCCAATAGAACGGATTGCCTGGCCGATTGCGCTCCGGCCAGCGCTCGCACCACGCGGGCTGAAATATCGTAGACCTGCACGCCGCCCGGTTTACCGGATAATAATTTTCCACCGGTTTTTACTGCCCATGCGAAATCATGCTGCACCAGCATGTCATACGCTACGCATGTCAATACGACGGTTGGTTTGGTAGACGAAATAGTAGCTGCCGCCATGGATTGTGGCGCCGGGGCGATCTGTGCGGAAGATGTTTTTGATGCTGTCTGCTGGGATTTTAACGCTGCCGGCATTATTGCTGTTACACCAATAGCCGCCGCCAGCATTACTGTCACCCCCGCAGCGCCGGCGATGGCCGGGATGTGGGCGGTGTGAAAGGTGATGCTGCGTGCGGCGTGGGCGGCGGTCAGGCTTATTGGTGCTTTGCCGCTAACACCTTGCAACACTTTTGCTAATAGTCCATTTGGTGCGGTTCCCGCGCCGCTGGCCAGCAAGCCTGCCAGTGCCATGCTATCCATGGGAATATTTTTTCGGGCCATAATATGGCGTAGCTTTTCCACCGCACGGGTAATACGCTTTCCCGCCGCTGCTTCGGAAATGTTGAACTGCTCGGCCACTTGCCGGGCGGTTTGGTTCTGGAAATACCGCGCCACCAGAACGTCGCGATCACGGGTGGAAAGCCTTTGCAGTGCGGCATCCATCGCCAGAAGTTGTTCGATCTTCGCTTCCTCGGCCGCCGCGCTGGCGAAGCCTTGTATTTCTTCATGTCGCATCGCCGCCACCTTTCGTTCACGAATTTTTCGCCGTCGCTGAGATTTTTGAATGTCATTGCAGGCATAGCGTGTTGCCTGCACCAGCAGGCCGCCGATGGGCTTTTTCAGGCTGCCGCGTTTTTGCCATAGGGCCAGAAAAACCGCCTGTGTCGCATCGTCGGCCAGGCTGGCGTCCCCAAGCTGCCGGTAGGCCATGCTGTAAATCCAGCCGATGTGCCCGGCTACGCTGTTTTCAAATAAGCTGTCTTCGCAGGGCTTGGCGGCTGCTACTTGGTCCGCGTGTTCCGTCATAGCCTGTGCATCGCGTTTCATACCGATCCTTGATTCCGTTCCCATTATTATATGGCCGCCGACCGGAATTCCGGACATAATTTTACCGGCTTGAAGCGGTAATATCCGCGGCACCGCGTTATTTTTTCCGACATGCCATTGTTTCCTTGATCCGCCCCCGGCGTCTTACCGAACAGGCTCTGGCCAAGCTTGAACAGGAAAATAATCTCCGGTGTCAACAAGCGGAGCCGTTGCGACATTAAATTATTGCCACCAGCCAATACCCGGATCAGGAGAGCTGTAGGCCGGCCACCCTGGCCGGACAAAATCTTCATTATTTGGTTCGTGCTATTATTTATTTCCAAATTTCGGATAATAGATGTCCAGAATCTGCTCCGGCGGCCATATAGCAATAGAACTTCGCCAACGCGCGAAATGGAGACGAAGCAATCATGAAGCAACACAAAGATAATTCCAGCGGCGATAAGCCATTGGCCCCGGATGGCTTTGAAATGATGGTCTTGCAACACATCGGTTGGGTGTACCAGATGGCTCGCCGGCAGCTTGCCGATGGCGATTTCGCCGAAGATGCCGTACAGGCGACATTTTTAGCCTTGTGGCGGAGACGTAAGCACGTGGCAGCTGGGAATCGCCCCATCGGCGGCTGGCTGGTACGAGCCACGTATTATGTTTGCCGCGAAATAGGTAAATCCGAACGCCGGCGGCAATGTCATGAAAGAAAGGCGGCTATCATGCGAACGGAAGAATCGGATATTTCCCCGGAAACAGCACCATCCAACTCCGCGCAACTTGCAGCCTTGGACTCAGCCATGCAAAAACTTTCCGCCGGTGACCGTGATATGCTGGTAGTGCGGTTTTTCCAGAACCATACCGCCCGGCAGGCGGCGCAACAGTTCAACATATCCGAAGCAGCGGCGGCTAAGCGCACCGCCCGTGCGGTGGGCAAATTACGCGGGATTATGGCGAGGCAAAATGTGGCATTAGATAACACTGCCATCATGACATTACTGGCCGAAGGTGCCGGAAATGCGCCGGATGGATTGATACCCCAGGTCTTGCGCGTCCTCACCGGCCACGCGCCGCCAAACCTCACCGCCGGCCTCGCCGCGCGAAGCATATCGTTTCACGCAGCGCATGTTTCAGTCATCGCCGGTATCGCCACGGCGGCGGTAGTGATCACCGCCGCAGCTGTGACACTTCCATCTGTGCTTAGAGGCCCACGGACATCATTAGAATCAACCTTGGCTCAAGCTGCACCGTCGCCGCCAAAGCATATCACAATCCCACTCGCCGCCGGTGTAGTGCTCTCACCACAGGGCAATCCCGTGCCGCACGTACACGTCTTTCTGGCGAACCGAAACACATGGGCACTGTTTTGCGGACTGAATACACCGCCAGGGCCTCCTCCAAAGTTTCCCGCATTCTTTCGATCTGCGGGAGGGCATCCCTTCGCTGCTATCAAGAGCACGACCACTGACGCTGATGGCAATTTCACTTTTCCACCACAAAAACGGAATTACCTTCTAATAGTCAATTGCTTGCAAGGGTTTGCCGAAGTTCCAGCCGCCAGTTTTGGGGCAGGGCCGGCACAAATTGCGTTGCAACCATGGTGCCGGGTAGACGTCACCATCAAGTTGCCGACACCTCCTGGTATCACATATAGCGTGGGTGCCAATCCGTTCCAGAACAGGGCTTTTCCCAGTGTTAGCTTCAGTTGTGGTTTTTTCCGGACCAGCCCCGGGCACTTCACATGTTCTGACATTCCAGATGTTGGCGGCCTGCAGGTTTACGCAGGAAGATCTAAAGACGGTAAGGCCTCCCGCAACTTCTTTTATCGAACTACCGTCCTTTTTTTGCAGCCAGGTCAACATGCCACGGTGGACTTCGGCGGAACCGGGCGTCCCGTGGCCGGCAAAATTGTGCTGCCTGCGATCTTGAAAAGCCGTCCTGCCCCTTCAAGATATGTCAAGGCGAGACTGGTGCTGCCGGCAATTCCTTATCCCCAGCGCTGGTTCCATCTAAACCATGCCGGGAAGATCAATTGGCTGGTCCAGTGGTTTCGGACGCCTGCCGGACACGCATACCAGATCGCGGCGTTATCCTCTTTTAGTGCGAAACTCCAAAGTGACGGCTCATTCAAAATGGCCGCCATCCCGCCTGGCAATTACCTTCTCCAGTATGTAAGCACCGGCCTCGGCGAAGGCCAGGACGCCGACTGGCCCGCTCCGCTTGCCGCAACCGCTTTCCTTGACGAGCCTTTCACAGTGCACAAGCCGCCTGGCGGATTTTCCGGCAAAGCAGTGGATCTGGGCAAGCTCAAACCGGCTCTGATCCGGAATCTAAACGCCGGCGATATTGCACCGCCGTTTGCACTGCATACTCTCAACGGTTCCGTTATCAGATTATCTGATCTTAAAGGGAAGGTTGTTTTGCTCTATCTTTGGGATTGGCCTGCGATTGCCTGGCATGATGTGGTCGATCCACAGTTACCCACATTGCGGCTAACGGAAATGCCGGAACTTCTGCGGGTGTACAAAAAATTTGGCAAGAATCCCAATTTCGTGATGATTTCTGTCGCGACTGATAACGACCGTGGGTTGGTCCAGCAATATTGGCATGCCGCGAAGATTCCGTGGCTGCAGGCGGCGCCACTCTTTCCTGATAGGCGTTCAATTTTAGACGACTATAGCTATGCCTCGTTTACGACATTTTCGTCCGTCAGTTCCGTGATATACCTGATCAGTTCAGATGGCAGAATATCCGCGCGAAATCCGCAGGGAAAACAAATCATCGTGACGGTCAGAAGGTATCTCGCGGCAATCCGACAAAAGCAGTAGAGGCTCGCTTCGCCGATCCGAAAGCCGCACCTACCGTTACCGTCACGCTGACGAACCTGCACTACATTGATGGCGATCCGGCCAACACGGTTGGGAGGTACTTTATCGTTTTCCCGGTAGGATCCCAAGTTCTTGATACCCGCAGCCACGGACAATTCCAGATCATCACGCGCCCTCGGCGGCTCACAGACCAAGCACTGGCCAAGTTTGAACTGAAAAATAATCTCCGGCGTCAACAAGCACGGCCGTGGCGACGTTGAACCGCTGCCACGAGCCAATACCCGAATCAAGACGATTGTAGCCTGGGCGCTCTAGGCGGATTTGCTGGATGGCTATTTGTGTACCAGTCCGATTACCGGGATCCGCATTTTTTCCAAGTGGCCGTTGTAGGTGTACATGATGGTAATATGGGAAAATATCGCTGTCGCAACTTCACCCGGCCTGTTGACTACATCCATGTTTTTCTGCTACCGAAGGGGAACGGTATAACATCATTACGCAGAACGGCCCTATTTAGCACCGTCGGAACACTCGGGCCGCAATGGTGTCGCCCCGATTGTATCTATTGAGGCCGCTTTTCGTTGTGGTGAGGCGTGTGTTGCTCTCTGCGTCCCTCCGCAGCAGGCGGATTTTGGGATCCGCGTGAATTGTGGATTGCCTGGGCAGAGAGTCAGTTTTCTTTGATGTCATCGCGATCATAGAGCTTCCTCATCTGGCCACAGACGCGAATAAAGTCGAGGCGATCTTTTTCTGATAGCTGGCTTAAAAGATCGAGGGTGCGGCCAACGCGGGAGTTAATGAATTCCGAATAGGCGGCTTTTCCGGCGTCGGTCAGGCGGACGTCAATTTTGCGTTTGTCTTCCTGATTGAGTTCACAGCGGATCAAGGGATCATCAAAATCATTTTCCAGGGATCTAATAATACGGGACATCTGTGCCGGTACCACATGGATGGCACGCTGCAAATCACCGACGGTCTGAGGCTCGCCGCTTGTGACGATGCTGTCAAGGGTGAGAAATTGGGACTCTGAAAGTTCCTCTTCGCCTTGATGTCGGCTGGCGAGGCGTTGCCGCCAGGACAATTTGGTAAGGCCGAAAATTTCATCGGCCATTTTTCTAAGCGATTCATCGGTGTGACGATCCGTCATGGGTACTCCGAATATCTTGAAATAAATGATACTATGCAAAGGGCGTTTTATTTACAGGATGTAAAATAATCGCAAAGAGGGGTGTTTGTCAAAGCTGAAGGAAGGGTTGAGGAATAAAAAAAAGTGATGCAGGTTCGAGGGCCTGCATCACTTTTTTCAGGAAGTAGTGATTTTTGGCGAATCTGCTTAGTGGCCGTTGTGCATGGCCATGAAAAAGCCGGTCATGGCGGCGTGCATCTGCGGATTTCCTCTGATGAGGTGATTGGCCATCATCTGGGGAATGCGGGTGGCGAAATTGCCACGACCGCCGGGACCACCATGATGACCACCCGGTCCTCCGGGGCCACCGCCTGCGGCACGATCCTGTTTCCAGCGAGCCCGCATGGCGGCAAAACGAGCTTTGGCGGCGGCAATGATGGCGGCCTGTTGAGCGGCGTTGGCATGAGCAAAGGCCAAGAAAAAGGCCTGCATTTGGATGCGGCGTTTCATGAACATGGCGTGGCGCTGTGCGACGGTCATTTTGCGCCAGTCACCGCGATGAAAGCCGGCGGGCGGGCCGAACATGGGAAATTGTGGAATCTGTCCTTTCCAACTTGCGAGAACTTTAGCCACTTGGGGTGCGGTATTGTCACTGGGGGAAGCGGCTCTGGTTCGCATGAACATCCAGCCATAGACCACGACGATTGCCAGAAGCAGTGCGGCCAGTGTGACAATCTGTTTGCGGTCTTTTACGAATCGTTGGGTGGAAATCCATTGTTTTTTCATTTTTTCTGAAGCGGTCATGATGAAGCCTCCGGTAAGGGATAAAATAAATTAGAGGTCAATGTTTCCATAACGGCGTGCCAGCATTGGCGGAAATATCGCGGGCGTCACCAACATGCCAATCGGCAAAGAGAATATTGGCGGCGTCGGGATTGCCCGGTGGGCCATGAAAGGTGGTCATATCGGCCAAAACCCACACGCCAGTAGACTGTAAGAGCTGGTAGAGATTGATACGTCTATTGGGCGGCCCGATCTGATAATTGGTGATTCTGTCACCGGCCAAGCCCATGTTGTATTGATAACTGGTGCCTTCACCGAGGAAATAGGACTGGTAGCTTTTTCCGGTATAGGAGTCGGTAAATCCGTTGACATCGGCCGGGCAGTCCCATGCTGCCGCGGCACCGCGATCATTGGCCGTAGGCACATAGTTGGGCGTGGGAATTGTGTTCGGGGGCAACACGCCACCGATTACGCTTTGTATGGGTGATGGGCCGTAGCCCTGAGGCACTGAGTTTGTGGCGCTAACTGTGGTGCCATCAGCGCAGAGGATGGTGTAATTCACGGTCGGCATTTGCGGGCAGGCGGGAAAGATTTCATTGCTTTCGCTTTGCATGTAGGCGGCAAATAACTCGCCAATGCTGTGCAACTGACCGGCGCAGGCGGTACGTTTGGCATCTTGCTGGGCAAGTTGCAGTGCCGGCAGTAACAAGCCGATTAATAAAGCAATGATGCTGATGACCACGAGCAGTTCAATAAGAGTGAAGCCGCGATGTATAGCTGACTTCATGATAGACTCCTCTGCGTAAAAAGGCACAAGCTGATACCAAGCCTTACGCACGGGGGCGTCAAAAGTTGCATAAGGACAATATTCGTTTGTGCGTAAATATTTGTATTGAGCGATGCGACGTGCGGCACTGTGGATAATGATTTTCGGAGCAAGGCAATAACGCGTCGATTTGACCATTGATATAAACGGTCGGATAATTTCAAAGCGTTCCGGGCGTTATTTGCCGGACGGTTGGCTTGTTTTTTGAGGGGAATTTCCCATGCCTTATAACGTTTGCAAAAGTCATTACGGCAAAATGTGTTGTGGTGCGGCGGTGGTGACGTGTCTACTGCTAACCGGGTGCGCACTGCCCGGGTACAATGCTTATCGCCCCGGCGTTTCATCATTTCAGCCTGGGGATCAGGGGCTGCAATCGCGCGATCTGGTGGACATGACCAATCGGCTGGCGGCCGATTTGCTGAAAATTCCAGAAATTGCCCAGAATCCTAATAAAGTCATTATTGTGATGACGGGGATTGCTAATAAAACCAGTCAGCCGTGGAAAAATGACCAGATATACCTGGCACGCATGAGGGCGTTGCTGAATCAATACGCGCGTGATCGCATTGCATTTGTGATTCAACCGCAGCAACTCCAGCAGCTTCAGCAGCAGGAACTTGGCGGGGCGGGCGGAGACGCGTTTGAACAATCCAGCCGCGGACAGGTACCGCAGAATAGCCGTATGATTCCGCAATATGCGCTCAAGGGCGTTTTTTATGATTTGCCGAATTCCGCCACGACTTATTACCTGTGCACATTCCAACTGGTGAATCTGCAAACCGGTGAAGTGGTATGGGAAGGGCATTACGAAACGCGCACGCTGAATCTGTATTGATTTAACGGAGGTGCAGCGGGTTCCAAGCTAAAGCAGGCGGAATGGAAAGATGTTAAGTCTTTGCGAAGCACGAGGCCTTGAGGGCTGTCGAATGCGGGTTTTGGGCCTGCTCACGGTGTGGATGTTTCTGCTGGGGTTGGGCGGGTGTAGCCAATCGGCGTTGAATCCGGAAATGCGAAATACATTTCTGGATTCGCATGATCTGGTCGTGATGACAGATAAAATGGCAGCGGCAATAGCCTCAGACCCGGTTATTGCGCAGATCACTAAACACGGGCCGATGACGATTGTGCTGACAGCACTGAAAAATAAAACCGATCAAATTATTCCGCGCCATGAAGGGGATATATTTTTACATCGGGTGCGGGCGCTGTTAACGGCGCATGAATCCTTGCAACGGGAATTTGTTTTCGTGCTGAATAAGGCCACGTATGAGAGGTTGGCGGCGCAGGAACAAACCGGTTCGGCGTACCTGGGGCCAAATGCGAGTCGCCTACAGCCGGGCTATGCGTTGCAGGCGACATTTTATTCGGACAACAAGGTGTCGCCGGAATATCGCAGTGCGTATTATCTGTGTACGTTTTTCCTGACTGATATTCATACGGGGCAGATTATCTGGGAGGGGAGTTATGAAACGAAAAAAGCGGTCCATAGCGGCTTTCTGGACTAGTGCTCTGTCACGCCTATATATTAGGGTTGATTGGCCGGGCCTGGAGAATTGTGACGTTATGATCAACGAAAAAAAAACAGTGAGGTCGCGGAGGCAAATGCAGTGCGTCCTGCTGATGCTGCTGGCGTGCACGCTGTTTTTGCCGGCTTGCAGTGAAACATCATCTCGTGTGCGCGATGCGGTGACGCTTTATTACACAGGCCAATATGGGCCTGCGGCAGAGGACTTGGCACCGCTGATTCACAAGCCCAATAAAAATTATGTATTGAATAATTGCCGTTACGGCTCCTGCGCGCTGGCGGCGGGTCAGTTGGAAAATGCGGAGCAGGCCTTTCTGCGAGCGTACCGAGTTATGGACAGCGTGAATACAAATACAGGAAGCCGGGTACTGGGAGCGGTGGTGGTGTATGAGGGGGTAAAGGTATGGAAGGGGCAACCATTTGAACGGGCGATGGCGCATTATTATCTGGGGCTGATATTTCTGATTAAGGGGGATTATGAAAATGCGCGGGCGGCATTTGCCAACAGTCTTTTTCGGTTACGCAAATACGCCAATGCAAATTCGAAACTTCCTCCGGGACAGCAATATGCCAGAGTCGATTCCAATTTTGTGCTGGGGTATTTTGGCCTGGGTGTTTGTTACATGAAATTGGGACATCCCAAACTTGCGGCAGCGAATTTTGCACGTGCCGAGCAGTTGGATCCGTACCTGAGTCCGGTGGTGAAGAAAATGTATGAGCCGGGTATTAATGCTTTGATATTTGTGGATTGGGGTTTTGGGCCGAGGCGACGGCCCGCGGGCTGGTATGGTGAACAATCCATTTTTACGCCTACGCCTTGGCAGGCCGGGCCGATTCCACCGGTATATGCATGGGACAACAATCATCCGATTTCGGGCATCGCCAATTCCAACATGGTCGATACGCTGGCTTTGGCACAGGATAAGCGGTGGCTGACCATGGACACGATACGTGAGGCCAAGGCGGTTATTGGAACCGGCATGATGGTGGGTGGTGCGGCGGCGGTGGATAATGGAGCGTATAACAATAATGGCACGGAGGCGCTGATTGGCTTGGGCGTAGCGGGGGTGGGAGCACTTTTGGCGGCTTCATCACAGGCGGATACCCGTTACTGGGAAATGCTGCCGCGGACGGTGTATGTGATTCCCGCAAAATTGCCGCAAGGCAACAGTACCGTACAGGTATCGGCTGGCGGCGCCGGCAGCCCGCCATTTACGGTGAACATGACCGGCAATACATTGCGAACGTTTTATGTGCGGTTGCGGTGAGGCTAATGCGAAACCGTGAGAACAATTTTTCCAAAGCCGCCACCGGATTCTAATGCGCGATGGGCGTCGGCAAGATTTTCCAGCGGCATAACTTTGTGAACCACGGGTTTGAGAATTTCCCGATCCAGCAGTTTGGCTATTATTTTCATGTCATCAACCCGGCGGCGGATAGAATCAAACGCGAGACTGACGTAGTGGATTGCAATGTTATGCCGATAGCCTAATGACAAATCTCCCTTCGGATCAACAATTGTGATAATCCGGCCCATGGGTTTAACAATCGGGATGCTGCGCGAGGCATAGGTGTCACCAAAGCAGTCAAAAACCAGATCAACGGTGCCGGCTTCTTTTTGAATCACGGCGGCAAAATCTTCACTTTGGCGGTCAATAACGCGATCCGCCCCAAGTGATCGTACCAGGCCGACATTGGCGGCGGAGCAGACCGCAAATACGTAAGCGCCAGCCGCGTGGGCGAGTTGCACCGCCATGGAACCAACGCCACCGGAAGCACCGATGATCAGCACGGTTTGGCCGAGCCGCAGGTCACCCTGTTCCATCAGGCTGGCCCATGCGGTTAGCGCGGTCAGTGGCACGGATGCGGCTTCAACGTAACCGAGGTGGGTGGGCTTTTTTGCCACAATGTCCGCCCGGACGGCGTGGTATTGGGCATTGGCACCGGGAAGAGAAAAGTCGGGACAATAAAATACGGCATCGCCGACGTGAAGGTTGTGCACCAGTGCGCCGGCTTGTTCCACGGTACCGGAAACATCAAAGCCAAGAATTGAGCCGACACCATAACCGAAGGCTCCGGTTTTGCGAATTTTGCAGTCAATGGGATTGACTGCCACAGCTTGGACCTTCACGAGAATCTGATCCGGTTTAATTTCCGGTTTTGGTACATCCTGTAAAACTAAAACGTCCGGGCCGCCATTGGCGGAAAGCGTCATCGCTTTCATAAAGTGTTCCTTAAAATGATAGATTGTGTCCACGAGGTCAAGCCACAGCGGTGCCCGCTTTACGCGATAGCGCCAGGCGATGCGCGTGGGCATAATGGGAAATAAGATTATGCCAGTCAAAATATTCAGACAGGCGTTCCACGCGGTTACGCAATTCGATTCGGCCGCGACGATCTTTGAGTGCGAAGTTAAAGAGTATCTCGGTGAGCTGATGGGCGGATTGATCAAACGTGGCGTAACGCCGTCCCACGACAAATAAACCGTTATTGGCCGGATCGTGAATATGTTTCAAAACATAGCTGCCGAAACCAGCGAGATCACTGGTGGCCGCGGCGACGCCGTTGGCCACGCACTCCATGGGGGTGTAGCCCCATGGCTCGTAATAACTGGGAAATACGCCCATGTGACAGCCACGGACAAACTGATCGTAATCCAAGCCAATAAGCGGTGAGGTGGCGGAGAGAAAATCGGGATGGAAGATCACTTTCACCGGGTCTTCTTTGGCGTTAAAGAGGTGGCAGGCACGCAATTGCTGTAAAACGGAATCTCCGGCGTCGTCCCAGAGATCGTGTGTGACAATTGCAGGCTGCTTCCAGGTGCGCCAGGCGTGCAGGCCGCGTTTGAGCCGAACCATGGATTGTTCGGTGATCAGATTGGTGGTGTCGGGCATTTTTCCCTGACTGACATCCTGCAGCAGGCGGTGCCCGATATCTTCCGAGACTCTTTCACAGGTGAGTTTGAGTTCATCAAACATGGCCTGACTTTTTAACACATCAACATTAATAGATTTATATGGGGCGCGGGTGATGATAAATGCGACCACGGTAATGGGAATATTGCCGGATTTAAGCCAATGATTAAGCCGGGCCAGAGATTCGATAAACAGATTAATACCCTTGTTGGTGTATTCATATCGGCCTGAGGTAAATACGTAAACGGTACGATCCAGATCAAAGGTATAGGAGGGGAAAAAATGGCCCGCGACAAAGGTGTGAATGGCTTCTTTATATTGTTTGTGCAGGGTTTGAAATTCATGCAGCGCCGCGAAGCGTTGTATATTCAGGCCGTTGGGGGTGATGACATCGGGCTTGCGATGCAGGAGTTTTTCCGCTTCCAGGGCGGTGACATCGGAGACGGTGGTAAATACATCGGCGCAATGCGCGGCACCGCGCTCCAGACAATAGCGGGCGTAAATGGCATAGTGGCCAGCGGCATGATCAGGATTGATGGAATCAAGCTTGGAATAAAAATCAGGATTGTCGGTACACAAATACCTTCCCAGCAGCGTGGCATGGGTGGTAAATACGGTGGCGACCGGGAGTTTCAGGAAGTTAATGCGCATCAGGCCAGGGCCTACCATCCATTCATGGAAGTGGGCGATAACGGGACGGCTGTCGGGTTTAAAGCGACAAAGCTCTTGAAAGAACAATCCAACCAACATGCCAAATACCACCACATTGTTGGTATCGACATCGTTATCCGGAGCTTGAATGCCATGGTCTTTCCAGAGGGTGTATTTAAATTCGCCAAGCCGTCCGAATGCGGCCATGAAATCAAGTAATATCACGCGCGGGCGGCCATCAATAAGCCAGTACCCATAATGCACGCGAATGGACATTTCCTCCAGTCGGCGGATGGCTTGAGCAATAGGGCCGGTGGGTTCGGCCGGTTCAAATTCGACGCTGGCGGTGTCGGCGTTATAGGGGCCAATCAGGCAGTACCGATTTCCCCAGGATTCGACCATGGTGCTGGCCTTGGTGCGCATGACGGTATAAATACCACCGAGTTGCCAGCAAACTTCCCATGCCACTTCAAACAACAGCGGCTGTGTGGGGTCATCATCGCTGAGAGGTATGGCCTGAGATGGAGTATCTGTCAAAGCGGGTTTTCGCACGGGCAATGGGGGCGGCGGAAAATCACGGGCGGTGGTGCGCGGTACAACTGCTGTGGGTTGATCGGGGCGGTGATAACTTTCTCCACTGGATTGGGTAAAGGAACCGGAGGTGGTAGAGGGGGGGGCGAAGCTGGACTTTTGGTTGCCAGCAGTATTGGGGCTGGTTACGGCAGTACCGTTGTGTTCGCCGGGGGTTTGCCGGGACGCATTTGCCGAGTCAATTAATGTAGCTGTCTTGCCGCGTTTGCGCTGGGATTTGTTGCTGCTTGCCATCACACGTCCGCCTTATTTCAACTGACACATTCCTGACCGTTGAGCTTGATTTTACCATAGATAATTCAGAACGCGATTATGAGCGAACATTTTCCGAGTTTATGCGGATGGAGCATTAGCGGTATCGGCGGAGGACGGGCGGCCCATGAGCATTTCAACATCCAGCAGGCTGATGAGATAATAATACTCTCCACGCTTTTCCAAAACGGCGGTGAGACCATTGGAAAGCCCGAATCGGCGGGGCGCACCGGCGGGCAGGCCCAGAACATGCCAAATAATATGTTTTAATACGCCACCGTGGGTTACGGCCAATACGTCATTTCCCGGAGCGGCGCTTGACATGGTATCTAATACGCTGCGGATGCGGATCCAAAGCTGCAGGTCGGTTTCAACACCGGGTACGCCGGTCCAATCGGCCAAATCACCATTGTTGGTGGCGCTGTTGGTTAAATCAGCACGCATCGCGCGGACTTCGTCCCAGGTTTTCCCCTCAAAGACGCCGAGGCTGCGTTCCCGCAATTGCGGCGTCGTGGTGATGGAACAGCTCTGGCGGGTGGCAATGGCCTGCGCGGTTTGTAAGGCGCGGGGCAGATCACTGGACCAGATGGCAGAAAAGCTGCGCGTTGAGAACCAATGCGCAAGCATGTCGGCCTGCTGGCGGCCTACAGCGTTGAGTTCGGTGGGGGTGTGGCCCTGAATGCGGCGTTCGGCATTCCAATCGGTCTGGCCATGGCGAACCAGCCAGAGTCGGGCGGGGATTTTTTCGGGATTATTCATGCGACAAATTCCTTATTGCATCCCTTTCGTCCGGGGATTGTATCCGCATTGATGTTAAATAGAAGTTTGACGGTAAAAAAATCCCGGTTATAAACTGAAGCACCGTAGTTGATTCAAATTCGGCAGGAGCAACGTGATGACAACCGCCCAGACGTTTATTCAATGCCAATGGTGTACAACCCAAAGCCCGCTGGGTACGCCGTCGTGCCCAAGTTGCGGCGCACCGCTGGACAGCCGCAATGTGGTCAGCGATTCCGGCTGGACGGCGGCCCCGCGCATACGGGATATGACCCGCATTGAATTTGGCAGCAGCACCTGTCAGGTGGAGGGGCACATGGTGCCGGTGGCGGATTTGCAACTTGGGGCCGGTGACGCGGTGTTCTTTGAGCATCATGTCATGTTGTGGAAGGATGATTCGGTTCCACTGGAAAATCTTTCGTTAAGCGGGGGCGTGACTCGGTTGTTCGCCGGTATGCCGTTTAGTATTTCCATGGCCAAAGGGCCGGGGCATATCGCATTTTCGCGTGATGCCGCGGGTGAACTTGTGGTACTGCCGATGCATCCGGGAATGGAAATGGATGTACGGGAGCATGCCTTTGTGCTGGCATCTTATTCGCTGGAATATTCTTTTGTGCGCGTAAAGGGCCTGGCCAATATTTTTTTTGGTGGAGAGGGAATGTTTATGGACCGATTTGTTACCCGTACGGCGCGCGGCTTGTTAATGCTGCACGGCTACGGAAATGTTTTCCAGCGGACACTTAAACCGGGCGAAAGTATCCTCATTGAGCCGGGGGGATTTTTATATAAAGATTCGTCGGTGGCGATGGATGTGGAATTTCAAAAAATAGGCGGGTCGTTCCTGGGAGGAAAAGCCATGGCGCTGGCGCGGGTGCGTGGGCCGGGGCGGGTGGGGATCCAGTCGATGTATCACCACCATCATCAGGATCGGAAATAAGGGTGTAAAAAATGGATCAGCCGCAAACAACTCCTGTCTCCGCGCGCTGCCAATGGTGCGGAAATGCGTTTACCGAGGTTGCAGCGCTGGCCAATTGCCCGCGCTGCGGCGCGCCGCTGCGTGTGGCGGCCCGACGTGATGACGGAGGGTGGACGGAATTGCCGCCGGTAGCGGATATGGCACGGATACAATTCGGTGCCAGTTCCGTGCAGATTGAAGGCCATAGCGTACCGGTGGCGGATTTTAAGCTTGGCTCCGGCAATCATATCTATTTTTCACACCATTATCTTTTATGGCGCGATGATCAGGTGCTGATGGGGCAGATGTCGCTGCGCGGGGGCATCACGCGCATGTTTGCCGGATTGCCGATATTTATGCTCGAAGCCCATGGGCCGGGACGTTTGGCTTTATCGCGTGATGAGCCGGGGGAGACGGTGGCGGTTCCGTTGAATCCCGGACAGGCGGTGCATGTGCTGGAGCACAAATTTCTGGCGGCAACTGGACAGGTGAGCTATGACTGGACGGATCTGGGGATTTTTTTCCTTGTGCGTAAAAGCAATGATGATCAGGATTATGTCTATCCCGTCGGAAGGTATATAGATGTATTCCGATGTGAAAAGGAACCGGGGCTGTTGCTGTTGCATTGTGCCGGGAACTGCTTTCTGCGAACGCTTGGACCTGGTGAAACGCTTCTGGTAAAACCACGCTCATTGATTTACTGCGATGCCACTGTGCATCTTGGACTGCATTTTGAATACCCGCGCCATGCCGGAATGCTGCGCCGGCGGCATATATGGCTGCGGCTAAAAGGACCGGGCCGGGTGGCGATTCAATCCTGTTATGAAGGCATTGAAATGGAAAACAGTCCCAACATCATTGAACCGTTTGGTTCAACATCACGAGCGTGGTGAGGACATGATAGTCGCGTTGGTTCGATTGACGTAGCCGTGTGATAGAGTGAAAAGTCGCATCATGTACATCGAGCGCAAAGCCGGACAGCTCACGGGGGAAGCACGTATTGGCCGGGTTACTTTTTCGAAAACGGGGCGGTCGGTCTATTATCGCGGTGTGCGGTTCCAGAGCCTTAATGGAACGGGCTTCAAAGCCAACTACTTCGATACCGTCAGTGGGGAGGAGTATTGGATTTCCGGATGTAAGAAAGATGGCAGTGACCGGCTTTATGGGGAACGTGTGCCAATATTTATTGATGACGATGTGCGCGAAGAGTATTGGACCGTCGTGAGAAAGAAGCCGGAGAATCGAGACAGAAGGTCAACATAAAAATAGCTCGTGGCACGACAACATACGCACTCATGCCGATCATGTACCGCTCGCCGCTGGCAAGAGGCGGTCAAGAATTGGTTTTTTCGATTTGCGATCACCTCCGATTTGTCAGGAAAATTCAGATAGCCATCGTTACGCCTGGCAATCCACCATGACAACGGCGGGGCGCAAATCAAATTTTCCACTCGCTTTCACCGGTGAGCAGGTCTTTGTTTGTCATCAAAGCCAGAATCGCTTCCACGCTTTGCTCAACGCTGATTTCATGGGTTGGCAAAACGAGAT
>JAJZVR010000270.1 GCA_021847065.1 Planctomycetota bacterium
CAGAAAGCAGACGAAATGTAAAAGTTGGCGGCCGCCAGATTCCCGGAAACAAGAACGGAAATAATTGCGAGCGCAAACCAGGTCGTTCCGCATTCGCGTCTGCCCAAAACGATGGCCCACATCCCAAAAACGACTGCGGCCAAGGGAATCGTTGAACCGCAGGCCGCCTGTGTGTATTCGGGGAACCGTGGGCGGAGAAACTCGAATAGGTAGTAAAACAAGTGCCCAGGAGCATAAAACCATGACATTAGGCTCAGAGCCACCGAGGTGATCGACAGCACCTTTGCAAGTCGCACCATACGAATTGGTTTTTCCAGCGTTGTACCTCGTTCTATCCCCATTCCGCGTCACTCCTGCGTTTGGGTTACACAGATACACGGTGTCCGTGTTACCTGCGACGTTTGCGCACGTCAACGCCGCTGCCGTTTCGGCAATTCATCGCCGGGGCGTGGGGGTTCGCCGCCGCGCCGCTTCACAATCCGGTCAAAGGCTTTGAAGTCCGCGCGAGATTTACGGTCGTTAAAGAACCGTGCCGTCTCAAAGGCCGAGACTTTTTCCGCCACCGCTGTGACCACAAATTGGTTAATGCTGGTGCGGTCCTCCAAGCTCAATCGCGTCACGGCCCTCTTGAGCGACGCCGGCAACCTCAGAGGATAGGTACTTGCTTGTTTCATGACATGGTCCTTTCTATCACTTCTTTCGGCAGAAGTAAATCGATCGCAAACCGGGCTGGTAATTTCCCAAAATCCCGCCGATTAAACGTCACCAGCGCGTCAGCACCGCCCTTAACATCAGTCTCAAGAACCCCGTCTACGAAACACCAAATTCTGCAATGCCAAAATTCTAACCCGCCGGAATGCGAACGCAAAGCAATATCCATTTTTCCGGGATATCCCCGATTCCCGTGCCGCCAATGTGCGGTTCCGCGCTCGGGATATTATCGCAATGGTCATCATGGCTGTGACGCCTAGTGCCGATGACCGACCCTTGACATCTATAGAACCATATTGCGACTTTAATCGCGGCAGCACGTTTTTGCGGATTTGTTTCCAATCCGCCTTCTGGTAAAATCCTATTGATGTTCCGGCATAGGAGATGCGCTATGGACGAACTTCAGGATATTCGCTCGCTCAATGATTTTCATCGCCATGGCAGGCGGTATGCAAAGCAATTGGCAAAAACGGGCCGTCCGGCCATTTTAACTTTGGATAGCGAGACAAAACTGATTGTTCAGGATGCGACGGCTTATCGCAATCTTGTAAGGCGCGCCGGCATGGCGCAGTCTGTGGCGATGCTTAACAAGCGGCTGCACGAATCGCGGGGTACCTCGGGCATAGATTTAGCGCAGTGGGACGCCGCCATGCGGAAAAAGTACACCATTGCGAGCGTGGCATGAGATTTGACGTGGTGCTGCACCCATCCGCGGCGGCCGAACTGGAAGACGCCTACTGAATCTACTGCCAATACAGCAATTACTGACCAACGCTGTAAAAGTATTGATCCGTGAAAAAGTCCCTGTAACCTGTCACCTGTAACCCAATTTGATCCGTGATCAGTGATCAGTGAAAATTGTTACGGCCCCCGCAGCGCTCCAATGCTGAATTCCGAGGCAGCTATTGTGCGCACTATGCCCGGCTGGCGCGGACATCGGCGGCGCGGGAGGCTTGAGTATCGATATTCAGTTCGATCTGATCGAGATGTTTGGCAAAGGTTTCATCGGATTTTTTGGCGTCTTCAATGGCGCGCAGGGCGTGCATGACGGTGGTATGATCGCGTCCGCCAAAGTAACCGCCAATTTCTTCTAGCGAATGGCGGGTTTTGCGCCGGGCCATATACATGCAGACCTGCCGGGGCAGTACGACAAATTTATGCCGCTTTTTGCTTTGCAGGTCAGACAGGCGAACATTGTAAAAAGCGATGACCTGTTCCATGATAATCTGAATTGAAACCAGGCGTTCAGATGGCGGTGTCATATCCCCCAAGGCCATTGCCGCGATGGATTCGTCATATTTCCCGCCGTTGAGCATGGCGTAGGCCTGCACTTTGGTCAAAGCGCCTTCGAGTTCCCGGATATTGTTTTCAAATCGGCGGGCGATCATTTTGACCACTTCGTCCGGAAGTTCAATACCGCGTAACTGGGCCTTTTTCCGGACGATCGCGTAGCGTGTTTCATAGCAGGGCTTGCCGACCGGGGCGATCATTCCATTGCTGAAGCGCGACACCAGGCGTTGTTCCAATTCGGGTATTTCCGACGGGTGGCTGTCGCTGCTGAGGATAATTTGCCGCCCCTGTTGAAACAGCGCATTAAACGTGTGAAAGAATTCTTCCTGAGTGCGTTCGTGGCCTTTAAGAAAGTGAATATCATCCACAATCAGCACATCGACGCTGCTGCGATAAATATTTCGGAATTGCATCATATCGCCTGATTGCACACATTCCATGAAGTGATTGACAAAATTATCGCACGATAAATAGACAATTCGCATATCGGCTTGGCGTTTGAGCAGTTCCTGGCAGGTGGCTTGGAGCAGGTGGGTTTTCCCGAGGCCCGGCGCGCCATGAATAAACAGCGGGTTATAGCTTTTTCCCGGCTGGCCGGCTACGGCCATGCACGTTGCATGGGCGAGTTGATTGGTGGGACCGACAACAAAATTATCAAATACATAATCCGGCGATAAAATGACATCATTATAAATATTGGCCAGTTTTGTAGTTTTACCGCCAACGGTTCCGCAGATGAAATTAACGGTCACGAGCTTACCGGTGGCCGCCTGGACAGCTTCATTGAAAATATCCCGGCACCGCATGGTGAGATATTGCTGTTGCACGGAAGACGCACAACGGACGGTCAGCACGCCGGAATTAAAATCCATGGGCGTAAGTTCAGAAAACCACTGTCGCACCACAGCGGAATGCAGATTTTTTATATACGTAATGACTTCATTCCAGGCGCTTCGCGCGCTGGTGGCATTATCCAGTGTTGGCATAACCCGGCTCCTATTTTTCCAGTTCATCCAAGGCGCAAAGCACCCCTCACCCCGCGACCATGCGCAATAGTCGAGCCGGAAAACCCTGAAGGAATTTTACAAAATTTACGTTCGCATCCTGCCGGGGAAATCACCACACATCCAGGCCGGATTTACCCGGTTCGTTGATGCATGAGATGCCGACGTCATTCACTTCCGCTCGGCCAGACATCCGTGCCTGACCGATTCACATGTTCTTCCTTACCTGCCCGATGTGACACTCCATCGCCCGCCAGACCATTGCTGGCGGCGCTCCGGACGCACACAGGCCGTGTGATATGAGCGAATACAGCTTTCGCCGCACTCGCTTAACCACAGATAACAAAGATACGCACGACAAGCGGCGCTGTCAATGGGAAATCTTAACTGTTTAAAAACCCGCCATTTACAAGCAAATACTGCGTATCGCATGGCCGAGGCCGCGGTTCAGACAGACCGCGGACAAATCCCGCGGCAGGTATTGAACAACGTGGAGCGGCCCGGACCAAGCGGCACACCGCGCGGGCAGTGTAATATACACATAGAAATATTTATTTGACGTTACATTTATATATGTTGGCTCGTTTTCCATTCCGCCCGGTCCGTCAGGTTCCCGTCATGGCCTCGGAACCGTATTTACGCAGGCGCATATACCGCTGATCCACCAGATCTTCCGCGGCCACAGTTTTGAGTTCCCGCAACACGCGGTCAATGTAGCGTTCCATGGCTTCGGCGGTAGCGCGTGGATTGCGGTGGGCGCCGCCAAGCGGTTCGCGTATCACATCATCAATAATGCCGGTTTGTTTAAGATCTTTGCTGGTAAGTTTCAAGGCTTCGGCGGCGTCGGCGGCATTGGCTGAGCCTTTCCATAAAATGCCGCTGCACCCTTCCGGTGAAATCACGCTGTACCAGGCGTACTGCAGCATGGCCAGACGATCTCCCACGCCAATGCCCAATGCCCCGCCAGAGCCGCCCTCACCGATAACAATACAGATAATCGGTGTAGGCAATACCGCCATTTCCCGTAGATTTAGTGCGATGGCTTCGGCCACGCCGCGCTCTTCCGAGCCTAATCCAGGATAGGCGCCGGGCGTATCGATAAAAGCCACAATCGGCAGTTTGAATTTTGCCGCGAACTGCATTTTCAGCAAGGCTTTGCGGTACCCTTCCGGGTGAGCGCAGCCAAAATTACACGCAATTTTTTCCTTCGTGTTCCGCCCTTTCTGATGGCCCACCAGCATGACTTTATGACTGCCGATGCGACCGGTGCCGGTGACAATGGCTTTGTCATCACCATAGCGGCGGTCGCCATGGAGTTCTTCAAATTCTTTGACGATCAGATCAATATAATCGCGGGTCTGTGGCCGTGCGGGGTGCCGCGCCACCTGTACGGTTTCCCATGCGGAAAGATTGTCATAGGTTTTTTTCAACAGTGCCGTCAAATTATCGCGCAGGCGCATAATTTCGGCGCTGTAATCGACACCCTTTTGTTCTTGAATGACCACCAGTTCCTGGATTTGCCGCTCCAATTGCAGCATCGGCTGCTCGAAGCTCAAGCCGAGTTGCGCGTTTCGCGGTGCTTCCGCGGCAGCCGTGGGTTTTGGCGTTTCTTTTTTTGCGCCTTCGCTTTGCGCGCCGGTTTTGGGCGCGGGAATACTGCTGCCGGATTTTTTTGCCGGGGATTTTTTTGCTGTTTTACCGCGTGCGGTTGCCATCGTTGACTCCTCAAACCAAAATCCGGCGCAGCGTTGCGCTATGGGGAATTTTATCACTACGTCGGGCAGTTCACCAATACCCCCCTATCGGATCTTCAAGTTGGTGCCACTGCCGCAGCTTGTTCGCGGACAAAATCCAGCACGCCCCGACACACAATGCTGCAAAGCTCATGTACGCTGGGATCGCTGATCTGATATATGCTTTGCGGACCTTTGCTTTCAAAATTGACCAGTCCGGCCCGACGAAGAATAGATAAATGCTTAGAGGCGGCGGCCTGACTTATGCCCAGTTCAGCGGTTAAAGTACGCACATTGGCCGGTGATCGGGCCAGTCGGGCCAGCAAACGAATGCGATTTTCATCGCCCAAGGCCCGGAATCGATCGGCCACACGTTCCACAAGTTTCGGATTCGCAACATCAATCATAACACTACATTCCTATATAAGAATAATAGTATCAATAATTAAAACC
>JAJZVR010000271.1 GCA_021847065.1 Planctomycetota bacterium
AAACCATTCTTGGCGTTGCCGGGCCTGACAGGGCCATGGTTTACCGCGTGGCTGTTGGCACGGGCTTTCGCAAGGCCGAGATTGCGAGCTTGACGCCGGAGAGTTTTAACCTTGCCGGCCAACCGCCAACAATCACGGTTAAGGCCGGATTCAGTAAGCACCGGCGGGAAGATATTCAACCGATACGCCAAGACCTTGCGGATATGCTGCGGACGTTCATTGCGGGCAAGCCTGCCGGCACGCCGGTATTCGCCATGCCGGATAAAACCTGCAAGGTTATGCAAGCTGACCTTGCCAGCGCCCGGGCCAATTACCTTGATGATGCGGAAACCGTTGCAGAGCGGGCCGAGCGTAAGCAGTCGGGCTTTTGTCTGTACGCCGATGCCGCTGGCCGCTACGCCGATTTTCACGCCTTGCGGCATACGTACATTACCCGGCTGGTTAAGAGCAATGCGAGCGTCAAGGTTTGCCAAGAATTGGCGCGGCATAGTGACCCGAAACTGACCTTTGCGGTTTATTCGCATGTTGGCATGGCCGACACAAGCCGGGCACTGGATAACCTGCCGGACTTGGACAAGCCGCAAGCTGAAAAGCAGACCGCGTTGGCTTTGCGAACCGGCACGGATGACCTGCCGATATCCGCTGTGGCTAAACCTACACATGGAGCAATTCCAGAAAGCGAAGCGCGCTGGGCGCGATACTGGGCGCGCGACAGCATACGAACCAAGAATCCCGTGGAGTCTATTGGAGTCCTGGCCATGCAAGGCCAAGGTGAAGAAAAGCCGCTATCCGTGCGGCAAAGCTGCGATAGTCAAGGGGATAATGAAAATGCGCCCGCCGGGATTCGAACCCGGAACATTCCGCTTAGAAGGCGGATGCTCTATCCAATTGAGCTACGGGCGCGCACGGGCATTATTTTATCGCACCGGGGCCGAATTTGGAAAATAACGTTCCTGCGATGACGATCCTGCAATTGTTGTCAAAGCTTCCCCATCTTGAGCGCAACTGCGATGGCTTTGAAAGATCAAATTAAATTTCCAGCAGCAGCCGGGTGGGATCTTCCAATGATTCTTTTATGTGCACCAGGAAGCTTACAGCTTGCTGGCCATCAATCAGGCGGTGATCATACGACAGTGCCACATACATCATCGGGCGGATGACAATTTGATCATTGACCACGACCGCACGCTTTTCAATTTTATGCAGGCCGAGAATGGCGCTTTGGGGCGGATTGAGAATCGGGGTGGAAAGCAGCGAACCAAATACCCCGCCGTTGGTAATGGTAAACGTGCCGCCACCAAGTTCTTCAAGCGTAATTTTTCCTTCGCGGGCGCGTTGCGCCAGGCGTTTAATTTCCGCTTCGATCTGGGCCATGGAAAGTTTATTGGCATAACGCACCACCGGTACCACGAGGCCTTTTTCCGTGGCCACCGCCACACCAAGATGCACATTGTTTTTATAAATAACAATGCGGTCCTGGATCTGAGCATTGACAATGGGGACAGCCTTGGCGGCGGCGCACACGGCCCGGCCAAAGAACGACAGGAAACCCAAGCCCACACTGTGCGTTTTTTCAAACTTCTCTTTGTACTTCTCCCGCAACGCCATCACGGCGGACATATCAATTTCATTAAAGGTGGTAAGAATCGCCGCGCTGTGCTGGGCTTCCACAAGTCGGCGGCCAATGGTTTCCCGCAGTTTCGACATTTCCACGCGCGTTTCTTCCGGGCCGTCGCCTTTGGCGATTGGCGCGGCGGCAGGCTTTGTTGGAGCCGGTCGTGCCGCCGGAGCCGACACCGGTGCGGCCACGGGAGTCGGGACACTGTTACGGGTTTCCAGAAATTGCACCACATCCCCCTTGGTGATGCGATTGCCCGGCCCGGTTGGCGATATAGCGGCGGGGTCCACATTGTTTTCTTTCACAATGCGTTCCACGGCTGGAGAAAGCGGCTTAGCAGCGGCTTTGTCACTGCCGGCAGTTTTTGTACCTGCCGTCGGAGCACTTGCCGTTGCGGTTTTTGCGGCAGGTTTCGCGATGCCGGCAGAGCCTTGTTCAATGCGGGCCACAACATCCCCGACATTAACCGTTTGTCCGGCGGTTTTAACAATGCGCAAAACGCCGTGCGATCCGGCTGGTAATTCAACCGTGGCTTTATCCGTTTCCAGTTCCGCCACCACATCATCGGACGCCACTGGATCACCATCGGCTTTTACCCAATTGGCGATACGCGCTTCGGTTACAGATTCCCCCAAGCCGGGGACGAACAGATCAACCAGTGTGTTACTCATAATGTTTTAATTCTTTCATGATAGCGACTACATAGCCCCAAGGCATATTTCCAAAACCTCCGCACTTTATAACGCGCCAGGCATTACCCGGAAAGTCTCCAACGGTGTGGTTGACACCGGCGTGCGGCAATTTTTCCGTACCGGTATCAAATGGCGAACACACATTCAACCACCGGCAGAGCCGGCGGCTATGTGGGGGATGTTCGGCGGCGTTTACTTCGCAATCGGCGCACCTTCCGTTACCTCCACATCGCTGGGGCGGGTTTCGCGGGTAGCTGTGGCATGTTCTTTGCCCACCACATCCGCCACGGACAAATTCAGTGCCCGGGCCAGTATTTCCGCCTGTTCATGCACATGGCGTTCATGCGAGCCGGCAGCCGGGGAACTCGACGGCTTGCGGCCAATATATGTTAATTTCTGCATGCCCGGCCAGTGGTAATGCAATTTCGCTCCGATAAATGGATACACGCCATTGTTCCGCGGCTCCTCCTGAACCCATACCATTTCCACACCCTTGGGATACGTGCGGGCGATTTCGGTAAGCCGATCGGCATAGAACGGATAAATCTGTTCCAGGCGAAGAATGGCAATATCAGTAATGCGGTTTTTGTCACGCTCGGCCAGAAGTTCATAATAAATTTTACCGCTGCAAATCAGCACGCGCCGCACGCGCGAACGATCCAGTTTGGAAGTTTCATCAATCATTTCTTCAAATTGCCCGCCACTGAATTCCTCCAGCCGTGAAACCGCCATCTTATTTCTAAGTAAACTCTTGGGAGCCATGATAATCAGCGGCTTGCGGAAGCTGCGGTGCATCTGTCGGCGCAATAAATGAAAATATTGGGCTGGGGTTGTGGGGTTGCACACCTGAATATTATCTTCCGCCGCCAGTTGCAGGAAGCGCTCCAGGCGGGCATGAGAATGTTCCGGCCCCTGGCCTTCGTAGCCGTGCGGCAGGAGCATTACCAGGCCATTGAATTTACCCCATTTGGTTTCCGCGCTGACCAGAAACTGATCAATAATGGGCTGGGTCATATTCACAAAATCGCCGAATTGCGCTTCCCACATCACCAGTGCATGGGGATCGGCTGAAGAAAATCCATATTCAAAACCCACGACCGCTAATTCTGAAAGCATGGTATTGATGATGGTAAATCGGGCTTTGGCCTCACCGAATGCGCCCAGCGGATTGTATGAATTGCCATTTTCCGAATCAAAAATTACCGCATTGCGATGGCTGAAAGTTCCGCGACAAACATCCTGCCCGGTCAGGCGCACCCAGATGCCTTCATCCAGCAATGATCCAATGGCCAGCATTTCTCCATTGCCCCAGTCAATGCCTTCCCCCTTGCGCACGGCATCAAGCCGCTGCTTATACATTTGCGCCACTTTAGGATGCGGAGAAAAATCATCCGGAAATTTACAGACCTTTTCCGCGATACTTAGTAACTGCTGGGAACTCACAGCCGTATCCACACGCCAATCCCGAATGTCGCGCGGCACTTTCAACAGGTCTTTCCATGGGCCATGCACCGGCGGCGCCGCATCGGTGGGTTTAAAGGTCTGGGCGTATTCATGGGCCTTATCCAGACGGTCATGAACGTCGCGGGCCATTTCATCAAGCTCAAGTTGCTTAATTTGGCCGGCATCCAGAAGGTGCTTGGCATAAAGCTGACGGGTGGTGGGATGTTTGGCAATTTCCCTATACATCACCGGCTGAGTCACACTGGGATCATCCATTTCATTGTGGCCGCGTCGGCGATAACAGACCAGGTCAATAATCACGTCCGCCTTGAAACGCTGGCGAAACGCAATGGCCAGACGGGCGGCCTGCACCACCGCTTCCGGATCGTCACCATTGACATGAAATACCGGTGCCTGAATGGCCTTGGCGACGTCACTGGGATAGCGTGTGAATCGACCATCATTGGGGTTGGTGGTAAAACCGATCTGGTTATTGACAATAATGTGAACTGTGCCACCCGTGCGATACGCTTCCAATTCTGAAAGATATAACGTTTCGGCCACAATGCCCTGGCCGGTAAATGCCGCGTCGCCGTGCATGAGCACGGGCATCACGCGTTGCCGCGTGGCATCACCTTTTCGGTTTTGCTTGGCGCGGACAATGCCTTCCACCACCGGATCAACAATTTCAAGGTGGCTGGGATTGGCTGAAAGCGATAAATGCACGGATCGGCCCGATCGCGTGGTGTAATCATAGGCGTAACCAAGGTGATACTTCACATCTCCGTCACCCATGGATTTCTGCGGGCGATCCAGCACTTCGGCCATGATCATTTCATAGGGCTTGTGCATGCTGTGTGCCAACACGTTCAGGCGTCCGCGGTGCGGCATGCCCATGACGATTTCATCCACACCGTTTTCGGCCCCCTTTTCAACCACTTCATCCAGGAGGTTGATAAGCGTTTCCGCGCCTTCAATGCTGAAGCGTTTGGTGGTGGGGTGCCGACGTTGCAGGAATAATTCAAAATCTTCCGAGGCGGTCAGGCGCGACATGATAAATTTGCGATCATCATCCGACAACTGCGGGCTGTTGAGAGTGGGTTCCATTAAATCTTGAAGAAACTGGCGCTGATCAGGATCACGTATGTCCATATATTCAACCGCCAATGTCCCGCAATAGGTGCTGCGCAACATGGAAATAAGTTGCCGGAGCGGCACGCGCCCGCCGCCGCCAAAACTTCCGGCATTCACTGATCGATCCAAGTCCGCTTCGCTTAAGCCGAACTCGTTAAGGCTCAAGAGCGGATGCTCGGTGGCGTTATGCCCCAGCGGATCCAAATCCGCAATCAGATGGCCGAGTTCACGATAACT
>JAJZVR010000272.1 GCA_021847065.1 Planctomycetota bacterium
CCGGATTGCTTCCATCAAGGCACGCCAGCAAGTCGTCGACTTCGCTCTTCGCGCGCGACCAGAACAGAAAAATATCGCCCCCGCTTGTGATCCTGCTGCGATGCAATTTTTCCTGCACCAAGGCCTGTATCGCCCGTGTGTAACCGTCCGCTGCGCGGTACCCAATCGCAGAATTCGCCGCCCCTTCAAGGCCATAACTTTCAAACGCCTGCTTATCATTGGATATCAGACTGACACCCGACGCGATACCACCGGGAATCCCGGAAATCTTCGTTGCATGAACCGTTGCAATCGGACCGAACTCGCCTGTCACCTGGCATATTCCACGCGGTCCTTCGCCCTGCCGCGATTCATCGAAACGTCCATAAAATTCCCTCCACCAGGCCTTGACGGCCTGCCGATCCAAAATCGTCAACCCCTCATCCGGGAACCATGCGAATGTGCAACGATCTCCCGGCCCCGGCTTTATGGCGGCAACTTCCGCCCTAATCCGATCCGCAAGTTGTGAATCGCTTGCCAGCGACTGGCCAAAGGCGGAAACAGCCACCAGCGCGAGGTCTTTTGTGACTGCGGCGGCTTCCGCCATCTGCCGCCAGAAAGTGTCACGGCTGGCGTTGCTCTTTTTCTCGTCTTTGGGCAGCACGGGCACGGGCAGCACACGGGCAAGCGTGTCGGCAAAGTACCGCGCAAAACCTGCGTTGGCAGTATTTCCATGCGGCTTGGGTACCGGAAGTTCTTTCCCACGACCCGGCCTTATTTTTGGCGGACCGCTCTTTGATGGAATTTCGATCACACTATGCCGATCTTCCATGCCAAGATACCTGCCGCCATCACCAACCTTAATGATAATTGGCACGGGCAATGACTCAAATGCCGGATCATCCAACAAATTTTCGCGCTCCGCCAACTCGTACAGTCGCTTCAATATCATGCCGATTCCTCCCAGCCCAGCACCTTTACCGGCGGCTCGCCATCCGGGGCCGGTGCGACGGTATCACAGTGCAGCACGCCGTTTTTCACCGCCGCCATGAAGAATCCCGGCAGGTTTTTCCCATCTCCGTCAAATTTCATATCATAGAGCATCAATCCCAGCGATTCCGTCCATGCCATGGGTTTCTCGGTGCCATCCGCCGCGGAAAAATGGCACGCAAACTCTCGGCAGCCCAGATAGGGCCGATGAAAACATTGCCCCTTTTCAACCCGGCGCGTGAACATTTCACGGTATTTAATCGGCGGATCCTTGGCATCAAATGGGCCAATATCCACACTGGCTTCAATTAAGTAAGCCACATCGCGCAGTGCCATGGTATTACGTTGCGTACGGTTCTGCCCACCGGCGCTGTCGCGTCCGGCGGAATCAACCAAATACGGCTCCGCCGAGGAGGGGTCTTTCATCCAGCCGCCCACGGTACGCGGTGCGATCTTCCCCTGAATTTCATTGCGGCGGATACTTATAAATTGCGGGTGGTCTGAAACATTTCCATTGAGCCACCAGGGACGTAACGCCGTGATTCGGCGGACATGCCAATGAAATGCGGGAATGAGTTTGCTATCGGCATCGGTTTTCTTCTTAAACAAGATGGCATCCAGAACCCCACGCGCCGCCGAGGGCGTCATGATCGGATAGGACAGCCGCTCAACCTTCAGTTCAGGGCGCGTAAAGCAGGCGAGATCACCCCAAACTTTCACCGCGATTATTTCTTTTTCAGGCATATTCATATAGTCCGTTCTTAACAGGATAAAACCCGCGCAACATTGCCACACCAGTCAATGGCGGATCTTCGGGAGGTTTCCGGATTTTCGTGCGCGGAACAACTCCTGCAGCGTAACTTCCGGTGTCCAAGGGAACCCACGACGTTCCATCTCCGCCGCAAATTCAGCCAGCTTTGGAGTGTTTACGGCTAAGGAATCGACAGGAATGTCGAATCGCCTATAGACCTCGGCCAGATTGGCCACCTTCGCATTCTTAATTATGGAAACCATTGACAACTCCTTTTTATAATCTCAAACAACAGTTTCATTGGCTTTATATTATGCGAATTGTTATCCGAAGTCAAGCAGCGTACAATTACTCTATTCGGCACCCATCCTTCGCAAGGTGCTGCGGATTGAAAAAATGACACTGTGGTTTGCACGGTTCCACCCCTGATTAAGCCGCCCCTAATGGGGCGGCTGTTTTCATGCGCACGCTCATAACACCGGCACTGCTACCGCACCAGTAATAACCAAGCCCACTATATCGTCATACGGCAGGCTGCAAACATTGGCTCCCCGTGGATCATCCATAATGCAGGCACTGGCAATCTGTCGCAGTTCGTGTTGGTATACGTTGACGGTGAATTTCTGCAACTGGCGATACGTACTGCGGGAAGGATGCCGGCGCAATTCGCCAAGCAGATTTTCAACCTCCTGCCGCGCCGGTTCCCATGTCGTTATGACCAGCGGGATCGTAACGTCTTCGATAATGTTATAACTCGCCGCAACCTCTTGAAAATTGTAACCGACACGCTTGGCGTGGATATCCTGCGAATCAAGCTTTCCTGTCGGGTAAAGCCTCCGATAATATTCTGCCATATCGCCCGGATGGTCAATCCGCGGCTCTCGTCCACACGCCAGGAAATCTTGCTCAACGATTTTCGCCCCGTTGCGGTACCAACTGCTTTGCGGCATTTTCCCCTCCCGGCTTCGGAACACGATTACCTGCCCGCCGCCATTCGGCGAATTCAGCATTCCCTCCCGGTTGCAACGGCCCGCCGCTTGCACAATGGATTCCAGCGGTGCCATTTCACGCATCACCACTGGGAAATCCAAATCAACGCCCGCCTCGACAAGCTGCGTAGAAATCAGTCTGCATGGTCTACCCGCCGTCAGCGATGCCGCAATTTCCTTGAGCACACACAAACGATGCGCCGGACACATGTTGGTTGAAAGGTGAATGGCCGCACAGCCTAATTGTGCCAGCTCGCGATAAACCGCCAATGCGGCTTTCCGTGTGTTGACCACGCACAAAACCTGCGCATAGCCAAACATTTCCGCCGCGAGTTCCTTCCAGTCAAGCGGTGCCGCATTCGCCTGCGGCCACGCAACATTCACCCGCTTGAGTTGACGGAAAAGGTCAATGGGATTCGGTGCAATCTCGCGCACGTTTGAAATCCCGCTTGGCAGACGAACCGGGTCTTTTTTCCATGCCGGCTGCGTCGCCGTACAAAGCACAATACTACAACCAAGGTACTGACTGGCCTGTTCCAGCATTTCACACGTTGGGGCGGTATACCCCGGCGGAAGTGTCTGGCACTCATCCAAAATCACCACGCTTTGAGCAATGTTATGTAGCTTGCGGCAACGCGAAGGTTGATTCGAAAAAAGTGATTCATAAAATTGCACACTTGTGGTCAACACAATCGGGGCGTCCCAATTCTCGGCCAGCCGCTGCGCCGCTTGTGACTCCGGGTCGTCTGCGTGGGCAGTTCCGCCTTTCCCCGGCTCGACCATGCTGTGGTGCTCAAGAATCAGATCCTCCGCCGCATCGCCCAGCGCCGCCCGGAAAACCGCCGCATTCTGGTCGATAATGCTTAAATACGGCGCAACGTAGATAATCCGCCTTAATCCATGTTCTACCGCGTGTTGCATCGCAAAACCCAGCGCCGAAAGCGTCTTTCCGCCGCCGGTTGGAACCGTCATGGAAAATATGCCTTTCGGCTGAACCCCGGACTTCAGCGCCGCCGCGAGTATCTCCGCTCGAACTCGCGCAATCTCTGGATTCCGGCATTGTGCCGCACGCTGGGCGATGTAAGCCAGCACATTACGCAACAGAGTTGGTGCATCCAAGCTCTGTGGTGGCGACGGGGTGATCCAACCCTTGCGCCTCGATTGAAAGTCAGATGTATCCAGCCAATCCGCGTCCACCAGGCAACTGAACAAAAGGCGGGTTCGTGTATCAAAGTCCAGCCCACGCAGGGCCACAGCTTGACCGCGATCCGCAATTTTTAATTCCGGGAAATCCAAATACGCCACGGGAAGAACCGCATCCGCAACGCCGCTTCCGCTTTTGACCCCTTCCGCCATGCTGGCCGCATCCGGAATACCGCCGTGGTGGCCTAATATTGAAAAAGATATGTCAAAGTGTTTATTCTTAATCGCCTCCGCCGCGCCTGCCTGTTTATGCCGTGTGGATTCGCCTTTTGGTTGAATCCCACGGATCATCCGCTGAAATTCAGGGCGATATTTCCCCAAATCATGCAACAACCCCGCGGCATAAGCCGACTGGGCAAACTCCTTATCCCCCGGCCTTGCCTCACACGCAAACCGGGCCGCCAGCTTTGCCACATTCTCCAGATGCTCGCGCAGCGGCTGCCAATGGTTCTCATCGGGATCCCGCGAGCCATCCGGCAATTCATAACTGTGCGCGAAATATTTTATGACTTCCCCCGATGAGCTTCACAACACCCCATGCCGCACCAATCGACCTTCCCAAATAACCCCTAACAAAACACGACTCTATCGCGCCCACGCCAATTCCGCAACCCACTTCCAAAATTTCTCCAAACCATTAAGTGGTGCGCAGCACCACGGCCCATTAAGGTCATCCCGGCGCGCCGGGACCGTCTCATTACTCATCATTTCATTGCGCGCAGCACCGCCAACACCGAACCTGCTGACCAATACCGTAAAAGTATTGATCCGTGAAAATGTCCCTATAACCTGTAACCCAATTTGCTCCGTGATCCGTGATCAGTGAAAATTGTTATCGCCACCCCCAAAAAAGCAAAAATGCCGCCGCAGCGCTCCACAGACTTTAAGCGGTGCGCCGCACCATGTCTCATTAATCCCGGCGCGCCGGGAGTCTCATTATTCATTTTGTTCATTAAGCGCTAGCGCTCCCCCCTATAGCATCAGTACGACGCCGGAACCACGAATGATTGTTCCGACGCCGCACGGCGCTTTCCGAATTTTTGATCTTTGATCATTGGTCATTGATCATTAAGGCGGCTCGCCGCCGTTTGACATGTGAATAATACGCCACCAGTGTGAAACTGGAAGATGGATGAAGTTGGAAGATAGAATCCAATGATGGATACTGTCCTAATTGGAATCGAC
>JAJZVR010000017.1 GCA_021847065.1 Planctomycetota bacterium
CTTTTTCTGGCGCGAATTCACTTTAATATGGCACGCGGCGTGCTTACCCAGAAATGGGGTATACCGGATTGTTCTCAGTGGGTGTGGTTCTATGCCTGGTGGCCTTACGCGTTCTCCCATCTGATCAACCCAATGATGTCATACAAGGCATGGGCACCAACCGGCCAAAACCTTGGCATGGCCGTTTCCACGCCGTTCACGGCACTTATTTACGCACCGATCACTTATTTGTTCGGGCCGATCGTAACCTACAACGCCAGTATTTTGTTGGCCATGATTAGCAACGGGTGGTGCGCCTATTTACTATGCTATGAAATCACGCGAGGTTTTTTCCCAAGCGTCGTGGGCGGATGGATATTTGCCTATTGCCCGTATGTGCTGTACGACATGAATGGAAAGCCCTCTCTCATTACCTTGTGGGCGTTGCCAATATTGATTTTGCTTTCGATCAAGTACGCAAAAACTCAAATAAGCGACCGCCGGTTCATTTTGTTGTCCTCGTTCATTTTAACGAGTCTTTTCTATACGACGGATGAAATATTTATCACATTCGTACTGATGTCGGGCATAACCATGTTGGTATCGCTTTACCTGTATAGAAAAACCTCCATTTACACCAAATTGATACACCTCGGCGGGCTGTCATTGATCAGCCTGATGATTACGACTGTACTGGCATCACCGTTTATCTACTACGGGTTGTTCGGCCCAGGGGCCTTTATCGGGGCCATCCATAAACCAATTGATTTTTCAAATGATCTGATGAGCCTTGTTATTCCTTCACCATTTATCTGGCTGGGCGGAACGACCTTACACCAAGCGTTTCTCCACTTGGGCGGATGGCAACTGGATGATTATCTCGGACCGGCGGTCTTGTTGACCTTGGCTTTGTTCCTCCTGCAATTCAGAAAACAGCCGATTGGCAAACTGATCATGATCATCGTGATTCTCTCCCTGGTACTAAGCTTCGGCTCCCATCTGGTGATATACGGCCGCGGAACGCCAATTGGACTGCCTTATTGGGTACTATATCATGTGCCGGTACTTAATAAGGCTATCCCGGCTCGGTTTTGTTTATACGCGTACATTGGAATATCCGTTGCCGTTGCGATCTGGGGAGCGACAAAACCACATTTTCTCAAATGGACTCTGTTGGCTTTGTGCATTATTACATTAATGCCGAATGTCTTCGGCGACCAATTCGCCAGCACCCCTGACAACCCGGTATTCTTCGCAAGCAACTCATACAAATCATACATCCATAAAGGCGAGAATGTGATACTGCTTCCCTATGGAATTAACGGTGACAGCCTCGTATGGCAGGCGGAGGATCATTTCTACTACAGCATCGCCGGTGGGTATTTCTATCTTGGCAGCCCTTGGTACGGTGCGGTCGTCAACGACCTGTATAGTGGATCCGCCACACCGGGATTTTATGCAGAATTTGAGCGGTTTGCCCGGGAAAAGAGAGTTTCGTCGCTTATAGTCAGCGATCGCTATGCCAAACACTGTCGGTCGCTTTTAAGCCATTTACACACCAGACCGGTGAAAGTTGCCGGTGTGGAAATATACAACATGGGAAAATAGTATCCGCTCCCGCCGTGAAATATCGTGCCCATTCTATCCCTTTCCTTCCTGATCCAACTCTTGCTGCGCGTAAAGAACGCTGTACTTGAGCATGACGCCGATGGTGGTTTTATAGCATATCACCAGTCCGAAACGCCCCTGCAAAAAGCCGCCGCGGAAAATGTAATATTTTAGAAACGTCAACCATGGCCGAAACAACATATCCATCATTTTGGCATGTTTGCCGCGGGCACGCAGGCTCTCGGCAAGTATTGCGGCATGTTCCGCCATGCGTGGGCCATCATTAATATCAGTGGTGATATACGGGGAAAGCCGATTATGCAACAAGGGGCGCTTGAGCTTTTGGATGCGGAAGCCCGGCTTGGGCCGACGGATTTCCGGTGCGCTTTTGTCATCCCAATCAACACGTTGCTGATGAATCAGCCGGGCCTGATAGTCCGGTGACCAGCACCGCACGTAGCGCCGGGCAATAAAGTTTTTTCGCGGCATTTCGTACATGGCTGCCGCGGATGTTTGGTTCTCCGGTAAGTTCTGAATTTCCGCAGCTAATTCCGGTGAACATTCTTCATCCGCATCCAGCGCCAGCACCCATGGATGCCGGCACTGCCCCACCGCAAACTGCCGTTGCTGGTTATAGCCGCCCCATGGGTGGTTGATCACCCGCGGTGTGGCCGGGTGGCTGGCCGCTTTTTCAATGGTGCCATCGGTGGAACCGGAATCCACTATGACAATGTCATCACACCAGGCTACAGAATCCAAGCATACGCCGATCTTGGCAATCTCATTTTTACAAATTATGCACACCGATATTCGCATGGCGAACACGTTAGCCGAAAATCCGCCAATTCGGAAGTGCAAGGGGGACGAAATGGATGCGGCGCGGCAATTTTTCCGGGCGGGTTCAGAACAACACAAAATCGTGGTAAAACTTCCAAGTTCTGGCCTTTCACCGGCGCAGCGGGGCGTAGATGTTCAGACTTCCCACCGTGGCGATCTTGTTGTAATGCTCGCCGGTGGAATGGCGAATCAAGTACGTGGCCTGATTGGTGGCATTACCAATCACCAGCGTGGGAGCCTTCTGGCGAAAACCCGGGACCGGAATCGACGCATTAAAATAAATAAATTGCGGACGCGGGCGCAGGGCGGCGATCAGTGCCGATTCGATGGCATACGGCGGCAGATTCGTGCGACCGGATAAACCAATGTTCATCGGGTGCCCTTCAAATCGACGCATAAATGCCACAAGTTTTCCAAGTGTCCGAGCATTGACGCTATGCTCCCTTACCAGCAAGTCCGTTCGCGAATGCAATTCTATGGCGGACTGCCCAAGCAATGTCCTGGGGTATAGAAAAGCGAATGGCAAGAGCGCAATAACCGCTCCAATGGCCGCCACCGGACGAAACCGGCGGAATGATTTACCACTGATCGCAACTGCGGCAACGGGCATGAACAGTGCGGGGATCGGCACAAGCAGATGATTGATCGGCTGTTGCCAGCGGATGACGGCGGCCATGACCAGCAGGCATCCGATCGGCAACAGCGCAAATAACAGGCAGCGTTTGGCCCGGTGTGTGTCCGGTTCTAACCACACAATAAAAGGGAGCAGGGCGATGAGAAACATCTGCATGGGCCAACTGATGCGGTACTCGTTGTTAGGAAAGTAAGCGACGCCGTCATAGGGACTGGCAATGCCCGGTATGGGTTGAGTGGCGCGAGGATCCTGCAAGTTAAGCCGCAGCGCCGACGCGATGTGTCCAATGACGCTTCCAACTGCTTGATTAACAATGTGGCTGGGCCCCGCCGCCATGGATGCGGTATCGCGCAGCATATTTTCCAGCAATATACCCGGCGTAAATTCGGTGTTTAGCACCTGGAGGCTGGGATGCTTTGTCGGTGACGGACCAAATGGCCCGCCGAACTCGATCATATTGCGCGTGTAATATCCGGCATTAATCAATATGACCATCAGGGCAATCAGCAGTAAATAGCCGGTATTTCTCCAACGCACACAACGCCAAAGCCCGATTGCAGCCATGATTGCCAATGGTACGCCGAATACATAGGCGGTGCCGTGCGTAAGTGCGGCCACGCCGAAAGTTACAGCCAGAAGGATGAGTTGCCCAAAATTGCATCGCCGATCCAGCAATATACCAAGCAGCCAATATGCAAGTACCTCCGTCCAGAAAGCCTCCATGAGTTCAGGCTTGAACGTGCTGGCCATTCCGAATGCCATGGGAATCGTGAGGATAAAAAGCATGGCCAATATCTGGCTTTCCCGATTTCCGCCAAGCCGTTTGGCGATCGAACTACCCGCCAGACCCAGCAGCAGCAGGCTCAAGGTTCCGAATAGATTGACAGCCCAATCGCTGCCGTGGGCAAGGATCATGGAATTCAGGCCGAGGTATTCCATGAATCCCGGCATAACCAGAACCGGGCAATAGTTGGCCGGGAAATCCTCCAACGAACGATCCTGCATCCACGCAATGATGCGCGGCAGATGATAATTCAATGAATCAATGTTATTGGGAGGGGCAACCAGCGCCGTTGCAAGAACCACCAGCATGATCGTCGCGATCAACGTGCAACTGATCTTCTCCGTCCACGTCAGTGGCTGCATACGCGGCATTCGATTTCTCGAACCAGCACGAGCACCGCTCGCCACCGCGACAATAGTAGGAATTATCCATACGATGAGAATCGGCCAAAACGTCAGGAGGCGAAAGATTCCCAGTATTTCGGTGGCGGCCACAGTCCATATCGAAACGAATACCACTGCCACAAATAGCGAATCCCGCCAATCGAGGCCTGGAGCGGTTTTGCCGCGCCACGCATGGATCGTGGCAAAAATCAGCGCCAAGGAAACAAGTGGTAATATGCCCAGTAAAAACATGATATGAAGCGTTCTTCCTTTTTTGCCAGGCCAAACACATTTGAGCAAATCGGGGCATGGTACAATCCCGAAACAACCCATCTCAATGATAATACCATGTAGATAAACGCAAGAGGTGAGCCTCGCTGTTTTTGCAGGCCGCGCATGAGTTAAAGCTTATTTCGCCGAATTATACGATCGCCACTGAAAAGCCAGTCCAATGTGTGGCGTAACAAATATATAGGCAACTGGTGCCACACCGTTGGGTGATTCGCCATGCATTCATAATAACGAATTATTATTTCCCACATTTTTGCATCACTGTGCCGACATAACCGTTGTACAATAGTGTCATGTGGTGATTTTTTGTGTTGAGGTGCCCCATGCCCATTGCAAATGTAACCCGCCGCGCGGTCATGACATTGGCCAGCTTGGGAATTCTACTGCCAGCCGTGGCCGCACGCGCCGATTTTTTTAACCCCAAAGCGCATATTCCGCCCCGCGCCCACCGGGTGCGCATGTCCGGCGGTGAAGCCACCGCCCCACTGCCCTTACCCGCCACGCCCGTGCGCCGATCCGAACATCACCGCAAACCGGCGCCACCGGCTCTGATTGGCATGTTGAATCTCAACGTGATTAAAGATCATCGTGTCATGAATTATCCCACGGAAACCATTGACATTGAAACACTCATGAATTGGACCAACTCTCAGTTGGGCCTGCATTACCGTTACGTGCAGGTGGATCCAATGAAATTCAGCTACAGCCCCACCCAATTACCCGTGCTGTATATCACCGGTTGGACCCCCCTGCCGCATTTCAGTCAGGCGGTGCTGGCGCGCATCCGCGGTTACATTACCGCCGGCGGCACATTGCTGATTAACTCCAGTTGTGGCCGGCCGGAATTTAATCAAAGCGTGATTCAGTTTGAACATGATCTGTTTCCCAATCGCCCCTTCGGCCCATTATCACTTGATGATGCCCTTTATCATGATCTCAACCGTATCAGCACCATGCGCTTCCGCAAGGGGCTTGGGCCATGGAAACAGATTCCGGCATATCTTGATGTTATGTACATGGGTTGCCGAGCGGCCATTATTTTCTCACCCATTGACATGAGTTGGGGCTGGAACGCCGCGTCCCACCCGATCAAAGGCGGCACCCTTTACGCCCAGCAGGACGCCCTGCGGCTGGGGGCCAATATCCTGACGTATGTACTGGCTAATTTCCAATATGGACGAGCCTTTGAAATTCAGAAAATTTATCAGCAGCAGCGCATTCCAACACGCGATCAACTGGTCGTGGCGCAGGTGGTTACCAACGGTGATTGGAACCCCACCCCGCATGGCCTGCCGAACCTGCTGAAATTTATCGATCAGAAAACCACGTTAAGCGTTCAGTTCAAACGCCAGAAAGTCACTTTGGATTCCTTGAAAATCGGGGCCTACCCCATTCTCTATATGACCGGCCTGCGCAACTTCGCATGGACCGCAACGGAAATCAAAAATCTCCATAACTATCTTCACGCCGGAGGCGTACTGATTGCCGATGATGCCATGGGGGCCAGCGCCTTTGATGAAGCGTTCCGCAAAGAAATTAAATTGGCCCTGCCGCATCATAAGTTACAGATGCTGCCGCTGGATTCCCCAATTTATCATGACGTGTTTAACGTGGAACATGTCGATTACTCTGCCGTTGTACAAAGCACGGCTCCCACACTCCACCGCCCGGTGCTTGAAGCCATCACGATTGATGGCACCCCGGTGGTTGTTTATAGCCGCTTGTCACTGTCCAACGGTTGGGAAGATCTACCGAATCCGTATGCCAAGGCCTATTCAACGGAAGATTCATTGAAGCTTGGAACCAATATTCTCGTATACGCCATGACGCACTGAAGCCGCAAATGGCGTCGAGGATCATGTATCACAACGGGGCCGTTAAAGGCACTGGCGTTTTATATCGCGAGCGTTTACAAGGTAATGTTAATATTCCGGCGGTAGGTTTCAAACAGCGCCATAAACTCACTGTTAAATACGAAATTAAACTCCGGAAATTTCATTCCCGCCATATTCTGATCAATATGGGAAAACATTAATTCCACTTCGCCAACAGCGACTTCATTGATCGTTCCATCAGCTCCGGCGCTGCGGGACCTGACGGCCCCCTGAATGGAAGCTCCAGCGGGAGAGACATTGGCAATTGTGGCATCATAAACAAGCTGCTCCCCCGGACGAACCAGGCGGCTGAATGTAGCACGACCGATTTTTGCCAAGATCACCTTTTCCTTAAATTCTCGCGCCGCCCCCACCAGAATGCCACTGGTCTGGGCCATACCCTCAATCATCAGACTTGCGGGCATAACCGGAAAACCCGGAAAATGATCATGCAGATGATCTTCCGCCAACGATACATTTTTAATGGCTACCGCCCGCTTGCCGGGTTCAAAGAGTTCAAATTTATCAATCCATATCCATCGCATCGTAACACTCCTGCCGAACCGCCGCACGAAAAAAAGCCCCGGGCGCTTTGCCCGGGGCCTCTTATTTGCATTTACCCGTCAACAACGCCGAATCAGATTAAGCCATCTTTCTTACCGATGTACTTGATCAAATCAACCACCCGGTTGCTGTAACCCCATTCATTGTCATACCAGCTCACGAGCTTGAAGAAGCGGCTGTTAAGTTCAATGCCGGCCTTGGCATCATAAATGCTCGACCGTTCATCCGTGGTGAAATCAGTCGACACCACTTCCTCATCCGTGTAGCCGAGAATACCCTTGAGTTTGCCTTCCGATTCCTTTTTGATTACAGCATTAATTTCCGCCAGGGAGGTTTCCTTTTTGGTGCGGACGGTCAAATCCACCACTGACACATCCGGCGTGGGAACCCGGAAAGACATACCGGTGATTTTTCCCTTCAGTTCGGGAATAACCAGGCCAGTGGCCTTGGCGGCACCCGTTGAAGCGGGAATCAGATTCTGACCCGCACCGCGTCCGCCGCGCCAATCCTTTTTGGATGGCCCGTCAACCGTAGGCTGTGTCGCTGTGGCGGAGTGAATGGTGGTCATCAGCGCCTCTTCCACACCAAAATGATCATTGATCACTTTCACCAGCGGTGCCAGGCAGTTGGTGGTGCAACTGGCATTGGAGACAATGGTATCCGTTGCGGCGTTAAACTTCTCTTCATTAACCCCCAGCACAAACGTGGGGGTTTCCTTATCTTTCGCCGGCGCGGAAATAATCACGCGCTTCGCTCCCGCCGCCAAGTGCTTCCCGGCGCCGGCCATATCCGTAAAGAGTCCAGTTGATTCGACCACATAATCCACATGAAGGTCTTTCCACGGCAACTGTGCCGGATCGCGCAGAGCGAACGTTTTGACGTGATGGCCGTTGACCGTAAATCCAGCCTCACCATCGGCTTTAACTTCGCCGACAAATTTGCCATGGGTGGAATCGTATTTCAGCAAATACGCCAGATTATCCGCTGGGACCAGATCATTGATTGCCACAAATTCAACCTGCGGATCATTGATGCCCGCGCGAAACACAAGGCGGCCAATACGTCCAAAACCATTGATGCCAACACGAATTTTTGCCATTTGAAACTGCTCCAGAATAAACAACACGTCCAAGGAGTCTAACATCCGCAGCCCGACACATTCTGGCCGCCCGGAAGACTCAAAGCCCAATATACTAGTGGTTCTTCACGCGCCAATCAAGGAACGGTCAAGTCCGCTGCCAAGCCCGCAGAAGTATAGCGCATTAGGCAGGGTTAAAACAATCTGTGAAATTCAAGCAAAGCTCCCCGATTGTAACACGCGACCTTCGCATGCGTGCAGCTTGATTATCAGCGACACCATGGCCTGCTAACGCTCTGGAGGTATTTCACCCGTGGTGGTGGGACATCATATCCAACCCCACAACCATCAGGTCGTATCCGGCGTGCGTGGCGACATCAATTCCGAAGCCACGAAAAATAAATATCCCCGCAAAGTAAATACCGGCGATGGTTCGAATGATAAACGCACCCCATGTCGGCTGTTCATTGCCCAGGAAATGGTAAAGCGAAAACAATACCGCCGAGGCGATAATAATGACCGGTATGGCCTTGGCCACGGACATGCCAAACAAGTCCACCATGATCATATTCAATACCGTAATCAACACGAGGCGAAACAGCAGTTCTTCATAAATTCCCGCACCAATGGATAAGACCACTTGGGTCTGCCAGGAAAGCTTATTCATGACCTGCGCAACGGGATGCGCCACAGCCCGCATGGTAATACCATGGGCCACGGCCACAAATAATATAACCAGCGCCACCGCCCAGAGAAAACTTTCGGCCCCCATGGCGACATAAAGACCCGGTTCAAATTTTAATGGATCCTTACGCGCTACGTGCCAGCCCAGAAGAATCGCCACGACGGCCAGTGGCGGCAAATAACTTCCCACCGCGCCGAACAGTGAAAAGAAATTAAGCATCAGTTCAAAGGCGATAATATTATGTGTTTGCCCATGTACCGCACTCCATGGGTGCAGTACCGCCCCGACCTGATAAATAATCAGCAGCGGTGCGATAAAAATCAGGCACTGTAAGGGGCGATGGCTGCGGTCAAAGTACCCTTCACCAGAGCCGAATCGCAACCACTGCGGTTCCTTTCTTGCTTTGCTCATACCAAAACGCCTCGGACAAAACCGGGCGAATCATATACGCCTGCGGCAGTTAGTGGAACTCAACAACGATAACTTTTTCTTCACAGGCCCCCGATATCATCGCCGTAACATGAGTATCCATTTTTCCCGGCAATGGTAGCGGGTGATAATCGCAATGCTTATGGACGTTCCAAACCCGCGCTTATGCCGCCATTCATGCCGATGATCGCGTTGCTTTTGCGACGGACTCGGAATGTGCGGCATCCGCGCGACGTTTGAGCTGGGCAATTGCATCCATAATTTGAATCGTAATGCCATCAAGTACGGCGGCATTTTTACGCTGCGCTGGCAAGCCGCTGAAAATCAGTGGCGCACCGTAATAAACACGCACTCTTGCGGGACGCAATAAATCGTTCTTGAGGCTTTCATGCCGATGCGTCCCGGCGATATATACTGGAATCACTGGAGCACCCGTGGCCAATGCCAGCATGGCCACACCGTTTTTACCGCTGCGAAGCCCAGTACCGTCACCAATATCTCCTTCGGGAAATATTCCCACAACATCCCCATCTTTCAACGCCCGCATGGCGGCGCGAACGCCGGCCGTATCCGGCGCGGATCTATCCACTGGTATAAAACCCATGGCGAAAAAGAAGTATTTCAGCAGGGGCAAATCATAATATTCGCGGGCGATGAGAAATCGTACCAGACGCCGGCGACTGCCTATCCCCACAGCCAGAGGATCCAATGTGCTGGAATGGTTAGCTGCAACAATGGCCGGGCCGCTCACAGGAATACGGCAGGCATTGCCCCGTTGCCACCGATGGCATAATTCCATGTACACGGCCGCCAAGCGTCGGGCAACCGCCGCTGTAATCGGGAATGGCTGGCGCCGGTAATAAATAATCAGCAGGCCGACACCCAGCACCGCAATTACCACGCCGGTGCCAACGATGATATTCATGATGTAAGAATCGACATTTTTCCAGAACGCGATCGGCACGGTGGGCACCAGCAAGCCGAAGGTGGTAATTAGATCACGCGCTCCCATGACTCGGCCACGGATGTAATCCGGCACCACCCGCTGCAACAGGGTATCAACGGTAATAAACATAATGGCCCCGAACATCGCCGCAACCGTCAGCCAGATCAGAAACGTTTCCCAATGGGCCGCCCATGCGGCCATCAGTAATCCAACGCCGATGGCGACCGTGGACCAGCCAATACCGATTTCCTTAGGAATTCCATTGCGTGCTCGGCTGACCAGGACTGCCCCGACAATCATGCCAATCCCGGCCACACCAAGAAAGTAAGCGAAGTCGCTGTTGGATAGACCAAAACGCGCGGTAACAATAGCGGGCATACAGTTCAGGATTACCGCGCTGGCGGTGGTAAAAGCGAGTTCCAGCAATATCGCCTGCAGCGGATGCTTGTGGACTTTAAGATAGCCCAGTGCAATTTTTAATTCCTTAAAAAGACTGTTGTGTCTGGCTCCACGTACTGGGTCGGGGCGATCCATTCCGGGCCGCATCCGCATGGAAAAAACCGCGAATGCCGAAAGGCAGTAGGTTCCCGCATCCACATACATGGCGATATCCAGGCCGAATTTCAACAATAATCCACCGAGGATAAATCCCAAAAGTGTGGAAATGGTCCCGGCCACGGATAGAAAGGAATTGGCTTGCAGCAATTCCTTAGGATGCACCAGATTGGGCACAATGGCGGCGCGGGCCGGTGAAAATATTTCACCAAAGCAGGACAATATTATTTCCGAGCCAAACAACATGACCAGAAGTGTCCCGGTTGATAGCGTGCTGTGGTAAGCTGCCACCAGCAACACGGTTCGGGCGACAATGACAATAATACTGCGCACCAGATCGCAGGAAATCATGACCCAACGTCTCGGCAGCCGGTCCGAAATTACCCCGCCCAGCGGAGCCAGCAGCAAAAATGGCAGAAACATAGCTAAATTAAGCTGTGCGGCATGTTGCGCCGATTCCACGTGGCGTTTAAGCACCACGTAGCAAAGCAGTTCCAGCATGACCAGAAAATGCACCCGGTCGCCAATGACGGAAACGACATATCCGCTCATTAAAAGAAAAAAATTGCGGTTGCGCAGCAGGGGTGGAAATTCCTGCAACAGCGGTGTATCCGCCGAAATGCTTTGAGCTGCGTTTTGCGACATTACCTCTCCGCGCTTTGCAGGGAAACACCCTGCACTTCACATCAACATTCCAGATTGTGGACTCTACCGCCCGCCGACGCAAGGCCACGACATCCAATAGCCAAACGCGCCAGAGCCACAGATGATGCGGTGAAAGTTTAATTTTGACAAATCTGTTGAAGCCGACATGCCAGTGCCGGCATGGCGCATCGACATAGCACCCCTCGGGAAATACGAATGGACGATTTATGCAATGCGTCGATGGGCGGCAAGCATATCCGATTCTGTAATCACGCCGATGGCTTGATCGGGCTTTTCCGGATCGGTGACAATCAGATGATCCACGTTGTACCGCAACATCAGGTTATCCGCCAGTCGCAGCGGGCTGTCAGGTTCAATGACAATCGGCATACGTTTAATCAACGCTCGCACGGCGCTTGCGGGATCAACGCGTGTATCGAGAAGTTCACGGTACGACAGCACACCGATGAGCCTTTTTTCCTCATCAATAACTGGGAATTCGTGGTGCTTCAATACTGCCCATTTGGCAAAGATGATCTGCCGCGTTTCGGCCACAGTTTTGGAACCGTCAAGGGAAATGGCATCTCGTGTATAGGCATCACGCACAAAAAGACAATCCAGAAAATCTGTTGAATACTCCGTTTGGACACGAATGCCGCGCCGAGCTATTTTTTCCGTCATGATCGTATCACGCATCAGCAGGCAGGAAACAAGAAATGCGGTGGTACACCCGGCCAGCAGTGGCAGCAAACCGTGCGGCTGCATGGTGGTTTCAAAAGCGAAAACAATGCTGGTCAGCAACGCGCGCGATGCACCGGCAAATAGTGCCGCCATCCCGACCAGTGCCGCCACGCGCACATCTACACCTGAATCAGGAAATAGATGTGCCGCCGCCAGTCCCAGCAGCAGCCCCAGAGCGCTGCCGAGGGTAAACAGCGGGGCCAATGTGCCGCCGGACGTACCGCTGCCCAAGGCCACTGTCCATGAAATCCATTTCAGTATCAGGAGCATCAAAATAGCTTTGAGGGCCATGCCCCCGGTCAGCAGATGAGAAATATTGTCATAGCCAACCCCCATGGTGTGATTGTCAAGATAGCCGCAAACGCCCACCACCACCGCCCCCATGGCCGGCCACCACATCCAATGAACGTGACTATATTTTTCAAACCCGTCTTCAACCAGATACAGCAGGCGTGTGACGCCTGCCGCCGCTACTCCCGCAATCAGACCGATGATGGCGTAAATAATCAGCGACCAGTGTTCCGCCGGACCGACATTGGGCATGAAAAAGATCGGTTTGTCACCCATGAAAATGATGCGCAGGCCGGCCGCCGTGGCGCTGGCCAATGCCACCGGCACCAGAGATCGCGCGCGAAATTCAAATAACAACAGTTCAATCGCCAATAACACGGCCGAAACAGGCGAACCGAAGGTCGCCGCCATTCCCGCCGCGGCACCGGCGGACAGCAGAATCTTGCGCTCATCTGCCGTGGTGTGCAGAATTTGCCCCACCAATGATCCAAAGGCCCCACCGGTCGCGATGATCGGACCTTCCGCACCAAATGGGCCGCCCGTGCCGATACTGATCGCCGCGGAAATGGGCTTCAACAGCGTGAGACGCTTGGGAATGCGGCTTTGGTTCGTCAGAATCGTTTCCATGGCTTCCGGAATGCCGTGACCACGGATGCCGGAGTGGCCATAACGAGCCATAAAGCCCACGACCACCGCGCCAGCAATTGGTACGCCTATCACCCATATTCCCAAATAAGCTGATGTCGGGTCCGCGAAAGAGAATGAAAAGCGCCCATAAAAACAGAGATTCGTCAGCAGGCCGATCAGTCGCAGCAACGCCAGGGCGGCAATCGCGGCTACCGCTCCAATCAGAATTGCCAGCCCAGCCAGCCGCCACACATCACGCCCAAAAAGTGTGGCGTGGGCGGTCATTTGTTCGTATTCCAGTACCGGTCCAAGCGACGGCGAAACCCCGACGCCTTCGGTTGTGGACCCTCGATCCTCGGGAGTTTTCACAGCTTGAAATGCCTCCAAAAATAGTGAATCAACGCGTTGTGTCCGCCAGAACACCCCGCAAGGACTTGTTTATATTACCTCAATACATCTTGCATCCTGTTGCCCGTACCTGCTTATGTTACCCCTGTGTTGTGTAACAATTGTGCGATTATCCCGCACTGTCCGTCAGCAGGTTATGTTGCTTCAAAGCCGCATCCAATACGCCATTGATAAAGCCGGAACTGTCTTCAGTGGAATATTCTTTAGCCATGTTAATCGCTTCATCCAGCACCACTTTCCCCGGTGTCTGCGGCTGATGCGTTAATTCCCAGAGCGCCAGTCGCAAAATATTGCGATCCACCGCCGCCAGACGGGTGATAGTCCAGCGCGGAATCAGCCGTCCCGCCCATTCATCGGCGTCGTTGCGATAATCCCAAGCCCCGCAGGCCATGAGTGTGGCGAGTTGTCGCACATCATTATCATCAGTGGCCTGACTGATAAACGTTGGCAGCATTTGGGCGATAAAAGTGTCGCCCTGCACCTCCGCCTGATAAATTGCCTGCAGGGCAATGCGGCGGGATGCGGAACGTTTTTCGTTGATTGTATTCACAATGTTTCCTGTTACGAGTTCTTGGCGGCCGGCAATTGTTGCAGGACATCGACCATTTCCATGGCGGCGCACGCGGCATTCCAGCCGGCGTTGCCCATTTTCAAGCCGGCTCGATCTATAGCCTGTTCGACGGTATCGGCGGTGATGATGCCAAAAATGGTTGGCACGCCGGTGGCCGGGCCGATTTCAGCGATTCCGCGGGCGACTTGTTGCGCTACATGGTCAAAATGAGCAGTCTGGCCACGAATGATACAGCCGAGGCAGATAATGGCCGAGAATTTTTCACTTCTGGCCAGCCGCGTGGCGACAGTGGGAATCTCAAAGCTACCCGGCACCCATATTTTGCTGATCTGCTTTTCGACTGCGCCATGGCGCACAAGAGCTTCTACCGCACCATCGGCGAGGCGAGATGTAATTAATCCGTTAAATTCAGCGGCGATAATGGCGTAATGCTGTTGCGGTTTAACCGAAAGCTGACCACGGACATCGGAAATCATAATCGCGTCTCCACCAAAACAAGCCCGTTAGTGTAGCGGTTTGGCAAAAGACAGTCCAACTTGATTGGGTAGGCCAGAGCGTTGCGGAGTCGAATTGCCACCGGAAATCCGTCTTTATAGGGCTGAAATCCCTAAAGAAAGCGTCCAATTCTGAATGCCGCGTTGAAATCTTTAATAATCTTCTAATTTTTCTTCTAATTTTTATTTGACAGCAGACACATACTGGATTATACTCCCATTTAATGGAGTAGGTCTGAAGGCGGGGGTGTTACGGCATTTTCCGTCCGCCCTGTCTGAAAGATAGCGAAAGCATCGAAGAAGTTGATGTACTTTTTCACCGCTCGCTGTTTTGGTAAATAATGCAGTCAACGGCGCTTAGCTTGTTGTTGTCAACAAACCGCCATTGGATTGCTGCCTATTATTTTCTTTCATGGGAGATGTCACAATGAAGACCGCAACATTATTCGGAATCGCCGCAATGAGTTTAACGACGCTTGGTGCAGCCAGCGCGTTTGCCACACCAACGTTAACCGTTACGGTCGGTTCGTACTCCGCAAATCCTTCCTTTATTTCCCTAGGCTCAGGCAACTATTACACCGGGCCTAGCCAAGTCGGCGGTGTTTCTTGGGGAGATATTACGGCGGCGGCTAGCGACCCAACAAGTTCGGGGGCTTATCAGCTTAGTTTGACCATCCATAATTTAAGCAACGGCAACTCAGGAAGCAGCACCGTGAACTTTGTGGCTTCTGATAACGGTTTCACGCTTCCTGCCAATCAGGGCATCGGCCAGATTCAAGCCAATCTAACCACAAACGTCACAAGCGGCACAACTGCGGAATCGATCGCATCCGGCGGCTCAGTGAATAGCGACTCGACAACACTTTCCACCATCTCGTTTGTTTCCGCAACCGGATTGGCTGAATACGGCCAGACCGGATCAACAGTGTCCATCAATGCCGCCAGTAATATAGGGACTGTTACACTCGGTACCAGCGATTCACTAACGCTTTCCCATGGTACGTTAATTAATTCGGTTAACTCGGTAGTCCTTGCGACACCAACTACGGTCACTACACCCGAACCGGCAACATTGGCTCTGTTCGCAGTCGGCGGTTTGGCGTTGCTCGCCGCAGGACGCCGGCACAAATCACGGTCCTGAGAAACTACCGAAATCAAACAACAATAAAAAGGCCGCAACAATTAACCGTTGCGGCCTTTTCATGCGCATTGCCACTCCGATTATAATTATCATAAAAGCGAACATACCGGGTCCTAAAATAGTGAAATCTAAGATCTGAAAAAACTTTAACATTTGGTTAATTATTTCTTGACTCGATGCTATTATAGGATTATACTACTCAGGTGTCTTAGATAACCTTGAGCGTAAAGGGCTGATTTTAACTTTTACAATCAAGTGACTTTAGCGGGCGAGTCATTAGTCCGTGGAATGTGGTAGTAAAAACTGATTGAGGGTATGTAGTCCATTGGAATTTGATGGGCGGCCAATGATCAGTGTTATTATATCAACCCTTTTTTTAGGGAGATGACTATGAAAAAGTCAGCACTGTTCGGAGTCGCGGCATTTATCCTTGCAGCCGGTGGCGCGGGAGCCGTCGTCCAGGCACAGCCAATTGACGTATTTAATTTTGATCTTAATGGCACTAGCAGTTCGATTCCCAACGCGGTTGGCACGACTACCTATGACGGCATTGGGGCCTACACCGCAGATTCTGGCACCTACTGGAACCCAGTTGACCTCAGCCATGCTACTGCAGCAATGACGGCCGTTGGAATACAGAATTCTCAGGGCAGCCCATCGGGTGGCTTCACTGCCAACGGTCAATCAATTGCCATGACATTGGGAAACCTTAACGGTTCAGGCAGCGGTACTCAGACCACATCTTCCAATGTTGGAGCGCTTTTAAATGACTGGGCCGTCGCTGGCAATCCGATGTCAAGCGCTGGCGAATTCGGCTTTTTGAATTTGCCTGCTAATACACCCTATATGCTTTATCTTTATAGTATTAATGGCAGCGCAGGCAACAACGCTTCAACTACATTTCAGATCGGCGCAACGTCCATGACGGCAACGAATTCATCGCCAAGCGATGGCAGTTCCTTTATCCTTGGAGATAATTACGTTGTGTTCACCGGCAACACCGGCGAAATTGGAAATACTGGTCAGGCAGCTATTCAGGGTGTTTTTATTGGCTCAAATAGCAATTCGATGGCATACTTGGATGGCGCCCAGTTGGTACTAGGTACCAGCAGCGTCCCCACTCCAGAACCAGCCACATTAGGTCTGTTCGCCGTGGGCGGCTTGGCGTTGCTTGTTGGCGCTCGTCGCCGCAAAAATAAAGCCTGAACCATCTGCGTTGGGTAAATCTTGAATATCATTGAAAAAGGCCGTAGCGAATAGCTGTGGCCTTTTTTTATTCTGACGGCAGGAAAAGTCGAGCGGTATTGCGTTAAAGCTGTACCGCAAGGGGGTAACAAACCAACAGCCATACGAGACTGCAATGCCCGCGCGCGGGTCACCACCGACGTGCGGTTTTGAATTTCAACAAACGCGCTACCGCAACGGTCAGGGCGTCAAAATCTTTTCCAGGCGGTCGATGCCTTTATCAATTTGTTCCATGCTTGTAGCAAAGCTCAGCCGCACATGATCGGGGAAACCAAAGTCGTTGCCGGGGACCAAGGCCACATGCGCTTCATCCAGCACAATGCGGCAAAATTCAATGGCATCCTTAGGCTGGGCACCGGTTTTACCCAATGGTCTACCCAGAGCGCCCGCGATGCTGGGGAAGGCGTAAAAGGCACCCGTTGGCCGAACGCACTTGAACCCCGGCAACGCATTGAGCCGCTGCCAGATATGCGCGCCGCGTTTTTCAAAAGCTTGTCGCATTTTCTCCACTTCATCCTCCATGGCCGGATTGCTTAACGCTTCAACAATGGCCGGCATACAGAAACTGGTGATATTGCTGGTCATCTGACTTTGGAGTTTATTCATGGCATCAATGAGGGCCTTGGGACCGGCGGTGTAGCCGATGCGCCAGCCGGTCATGGCGTAGGTTTTGCTTAAGCAATTGCAGGTAATGGTGCGGTCCTTCCAGGTGTTCCAATCAATGGCCGCCCAAGAGCAGGTTTTTTGATCACCAAAGAGCAATCGTTCATAAATTTCATCGCTGCACACCCAGATGTTGCCGTGCGTCTTGATAACCTCCGCCAGAGCCGCGAGTTCTGCGGGCTGATACGTGTGGCCGCCGGGATTGCTGGGGGAATTCATGATGAACATTTTTGTTTTTGGCGTAATGGCGGCGGCAAGCTGCTGCGGTGTAATTTTGAATTCATGAGATGGATCTCCACGGACAATGACCGGAACGCCACCGGCGAGCTTAACCATTTCCGGATAGCTGACCCAATAGGGAGCTGGAATCAAAACTTCATCACCGGGATTTAACACGGCCATAAATGCCACATAAAGTGAATGCTTCCCGCCGACCGATACAATGATCTGTTCGGGGGCATAAGGGAGTTTGTTATACCGGGTCAATTTATCGGCAATGGCTTTGCGGGCTTCCGGTGTGCCGACCGTGGGTTCATACTTGGTTTTACCGGCGCGCAAAGCGGTGATGGCTGCCTCCTTAATGGCTGAAGGCGTATCAAAATCCGGTTCCCCGGCCCCGAAGCTTACCACATCCACTCCCTGTTTTTTCAGGGCATTGGCGCGAGCGGTAACGGCAAGCGTGATGGATTCGGCGATTTGATCAAGACGTAAAGCTAATTGCATTAATAAAATCCTTTCAATTCCGTAATTGTATCACATTCCGCAACGCGGCCAAGCGGCGATGCGCGAGAGTAACCCTCCCCATAAGCTCTGATGAATTCGCGCAAGGCGAAAAAACAGGTCAGGGCAAATAAAACAAAGTCACCGGCATTATTTTTGCCGCCACAGGCCTCCAATTGGGGCGTACGCCCGCAATTTATGGAGGAACGGCCTGCGAAGGGCATCCGCCAACCAGTTGATTTATCCCATTGATTTTCGGCCAGTGCGCGGGATAATGTCATGAATCGAGTTTCTTCCGCGCGTTATTTTAGGATGCCGCCGAATGCCGACCATCAGCCTGTTTTTTGGGATCGTGATTCGGATGTATTATGATGATCATGCTCCTCCTCATTTCCATGCCTATTATCAGGAGCACGCAGCGGTTATTTTGATTGAAACCGTTGCCGTCCGGGATGGATATCTTCCGCGGCGGGCAATGACAATGGTTATCGAGTGGGCTTCAGCCCACCGAGATGAATTAATTGCGGATTGGAAACTGGCGGCGGAACATGAACCTCTAAATAAAATTGCGCCTTTGGAGTAACCGAACATGTATAAATCCGTGAAAAGCGTCAAGGCATGCGAGCGTTTTCAATTAGAAGTCGAATTCATGGACGGACTTCGCAGTCGAGTAGATTTATCAGCCCGGCTATTTGGTGCCGTGTTTGAACCACTGCGAGATACGAAGCTCTTTGAGCAAGTGTACGTTGACGAGTTCGGGGCGGTATGCTGGCCAAACGGAGCTGATCTGGCACCGGACGCCCTTTATGAAACTGCGGTCGCGGGCCGCAGATCGCCGACCGATATTTCAGGAGCATGAAGAATTGGGTCTGTGACAGATTCTGCTAAATCTCTGGAGGCCAAATCCTTAACTTTGTAGCGCAGTTGCGCCATTATCCCCCTCACTGCAACCCTATAGCCTTCCACGACGCCGGAACCACGAATGATTGTTCCGACGCCGCACGGCGCTTTCTGAAGTTTTGATCTTTGATCTTTGCTCATTGATCATTGCGGAGGCCCGCACCGTTTGAAAAGTGAATATGTCCCGCATCAATGGCGCAGGCAAGGGCCTGGTCGAAGCTACGGTGATCGCTCTATCCCCCAACAAAACTCGACGCCGGCGCCCGAATTCTACCTGTAACCTGTCACCTGTAACCTAAAACCTCGGCGGCAGGCCCCCTTAAAAACATCTTGGGCAAGTTGAAATTCGCAAAGGTCTTCTAACTCCGTAATTCTATCACATTCCGCAACGCGGCCAAGCGGCGACGTTCAGCCGAGGACTCAAGAAAGAATCGCAGGAAAACGGTGCGGATGAAATCTCGGCGCGGGCGTTTTATGTGGCATGCAACCTTTGACAACACTCCGTCATTCGATCCGCCATCATAGTGTTGGTATAATCGATTGCATGCAAGGTACGCTTTGTTGAGGAGCAATGCGATGATTTGTATGCAAGACCTATTGCAACGGCGCAATGATATTCTCGCCCTGGCCCGTCAACATGGCGCGCATGAGGTGCGAATATTTGGATCGGTTGCGCGCGGCTAGGCTGGTCCGTCATCGGACTTGGATATGGTCGTGCGATTTGATCCGGAACGCACTCTTTTTGACCACGGCGGGCTGCTGATGGACCTTCAGGATATGCTGGGCGTAAAGGTGGACGTACTGGATGAGGACGCTTTGCGTCCACGATTTCGCGAGCATGTCATGAAAGAGGCGTTACTGCTATGAGACCATCCCGCTTGCTTCTACAATCGTCTGATTCGTGGCAAACGCCGGAAGCGCGACCTGTGGCCACCAACCCTTATCAATAGACGGAAACAAGCTGCGCATCCGCTCGTCCAAATCTCTAAATCCCAGCATCTCCTCATGTATATTCTCTCGGTAGTGTTGAAAGAATTCCCAATATTTGGGCTTTCAGCGCGGGAACGTCCTTGCGCGCCGTATCGTAGACACGGTGCCAGTTTATTCCATGATAGGCGTGAACCACAATGTTACGCATATCAATAATTTGCCGCCACGGTACCGCCGGGTTGGCCTCACAAAGCGGTTTTGGCAGGCGTGAGGCGGCTTCTCCTATGATGGCAATGTTCCGCGCAATGTGGGATTGAACGGGCGGGTTAGCATCGAAAGCTTCCGGCGTCGCCGGCGTGTATGCTTCTATCTCTCTTATCGCGTCGAGAATATCCTCCAGTAGCAGATAGGGCGTTCTCATAGTGTCAGCGCCTCTTTCTCGACCACCGCACGGAACCGGGGACGCATTGCATCAGCATCAATTACGTCAACAGGTACACCGAGCATATCCTCCAGCCGCCCGATCAGTCCAGCGTGGTCCAACAATGTACGTCCCGGATCAAACTGCACAAGGAAATCTACGTCCGAAGCCTCCGTGTTGTCTCCGCGAGCGAGGGAACCGAAAATTCTCAAATGATGCGCACCGCATTGCCGGGCAATGTCTAGAATCTCCGTTCGTTTGAGCTGCAAGTCGAGCCGCGTAATGGTCATTTACCACCCATACTTTCTGAAAACGCTGTCAAGCCAAGATTGATTTGTGTATCCTCCAGTTACCGGTAACGGATTACAGAACTATCTTTACCGTCAAACATGGCTTTCACCATGGAGCCATTCGCACGGGTTATCATTACCATTATATCCATCCGCGCCACAAATTCGATGCTGCCGTAGTAGAAATTGATACGTTGTCATTAGCCAGATATTAGGTGATGCGCCGTCGCTGATTCTCCAATACGGCGCGGTGATTGGGTGCGGGCATTTCGCTCCAAATAGTAACGGCCACCGCGTTGCGGATGGGAGCAAACAGAATTGAATCAGAGATTCGGTGTTTTAGGGGACGCGGGCGGCCAGGTGAATGCTTGCGTTGCTACTGGCAGCATCCGTAGACGCGGTTTTTGTTAACGCCGGACGTCGAGGGTCGTGCATCACCACCATTTTTGTTACTTCGCTTCCGGAATAACGGGAAATGCTCATCAGCACCGATGGGAATATTCCCAGAAGGACCACCAGGGCCGCGGCGATGGCGGCGGAAAATTGGATGGTGCCGGGCTGGCGGACGGTAAAGGGCGTCCACGGGTCCCGAAGGTACATGGAGGTAATGACGCTTAGGTAATAGGCCGCGGCGATGGCGGCATTGATCATCACGATAACAGCTAAAACGCCATGGCCACTGGAGAAGGCGGCCTGCACGATAAAGAGCTTGCCGAGGAAGCCGACAGTGAAGGGCATACCGATCAGGCTTAACATGCACACGGCCATACAGGCTGCGGCCAAGGGATGCTCGGAGGCGATGCCGGCTATATCATCAAGATCTTCCGCGGCATCAAGTTTGCCCTGCAGATAAACCAGAACGGCAAAAGCACCGACGGTCATGATGCTGTACGCACCGAGATAAAACAGCATGGCACTGATGCCATTGGTGGTGCTATGGCTGATAAGCAGCGGGCCGACCGCCAGGCCAACAAGCATATAACCCGAATGGGAAATAGAGCTATACGCCAACATGCGTTTTATGTTACGTTGCAGCAATGCCAGGACATTGCCAATGGTCATGCTCAACACGGCCATAACCATCAACAGATCAGGAACCGCCCGGGCGGCACCGTGCGAGAGTCTCCATCCCGTAAGATTAAAGACCAAAATCAGAGCAATAAATCCCGCGGCTTTCGGGGCAAAGGACAAGAAGGCCGTTACGGGAGTCGCGGTGCCCTGGTAAACATCCGGGGCATAATAATGCAGGGGCACCGCGGCGATTTTATACGCGATACCAATGACCACCATCAGCAGGCCAATGATGGCCACATACGGAACTTGGGGACTGGCGGCGAACGCGGCGGCAATTTTGCTGAACTCCGTGCTGCCGGAAAAGCCGTAAAGATAGCTGAATCCGAAAAGATAAATGGCGGCAGAAAGTGAGCCTAAGAAGAAGTACTTGATACCAGCTTCTTGAGCTGTTGGGTTGCCGCGGCCCGTGGCCACCATGATGTAGGTGGGAATGGAGACCAGTTCCAGCGCAATAAACAGCCAAATCAGATTATCCACCTTGGCCATCATGCTTACCCCGGCGAGGGAAACGAGCATCATGGCAAAATATTCGCCGCGAAACGTCTGGTCAGATTTCGCGGGATCCATGGCAAATGGCATGTCCCAGGATAGCAATACCAGAAGAATGCCGACTCCGGATGCCAAAAGCGTGTCATAGGTGCAGAAGCTCGCCAGCGGCCAGGCGGAACCAGCATCCACCATTCCGATCCGCCATCCGGCGATAAAGGCCAGGATCAAGCTGATCAGTGAAATCCACTGAGCGCTGCGGCGCACAGAGTCAGATTTTGCGACACCAAGCAACGCGACAATACACGCCGCGACGATCATGATGATTTCGGGGCAAAGATGATTCAACGGGATATTCACGTACAAAGCCTCTTTGAATTCAAAACATTACCGAGCTAACCGGGCCGGCAATCGCAGGGCAACAGTCACATTTGAACCACCGGCAATTGGCGTAACAAGTCCAACAATTCCGGAATTGTGCACCGCACCGACAAGGTGCTTACCCGGGTTCGTAGAGGTTTTAAGTGCCATACTCGACGCGGTATTCTCCTGAACCGCCGCCAAAACCTCATGGCGAATTTTACCAATGGCCGGCTGAAGAGAATTAAGCACCGGAGCGGGATACAAACCAAGAAACAGCACGGCCAGCGCCAGTGGCGAAAGCACGAGCCATTCCCGCAGTGATAAATCCTGAACAACTGCCTGAGCATGAGATTCATGAATCGTGTCGGTATCTGGTGTTGTCTCTACCAGCGGGCCGAAAATGACGTGGGCAACCCAATAGAGCATATACAACGCACCAAGAATCATGCCCAGAGCGGCGGGAATGGCATACGCCGGGCCCAGGAAGCCGCCATGACCCGCGCTGCCGCTTACATAGGTACCCACCAACGAAATAATTTCAGAAATAAAACCGATCAATCCCGGCAGTGCCGCGGTCCCCATGAAAAAGAATACCGCAAAAAATCCCAGAACCGGAAGCCGCCGGGCCAAGCCGGAAATTTCCAGCAAATTACGCGTGCGATAACGCCGATAAATCATACCCATAACCATCAGCATGGCTGCCGCCAGGAGGCCGGAACTGATCATCACCAGCACGCATCCAGTCAGACCGGTCATCGTCAGAGCCAGCAGCGCCAGAATGCATAATCCCAAGTGACTCAGCACACTGTAGGCGATAAGTTTTTTCATATCGCGCTGCACCCAACTGATCAGCCCGCCATACAAAATGGAAATAACACACAACACCGCCAACCACGGAGTAAACCGCACCGCCGCCAGCGGCAGCATGGGTATTGCAAATCGCAACAAACCGTAGGCCCCAAGCTTGACCAGCGCGATCATCACCGATCCGGGCGTCGGTGATTCGGTAATAGCCAGCGGCATCCAAGTATGCACCGGGAACAATGGAACTTTGATGGCAAAACCGATCAGCAACCCCAAAAATACAATCCCCTGTTGCGCCGCGCTAAGCGATTGGCCAGCCCTGATTAAATCCGCCAGGGCAAATGAGAAAGTCCCGAACTTTTCCTGATGCACCAACGCCAGGTAAATCAGGCTGGCCAGCAACAATACGGAACCGGCAAACGCGTACAGGAAAAATTTAACTGCCGCTTTGCGCCGTTCAGAGTGGCCCCAGATTCCCAAAATGAAAAATGTGGGGATCAAGCTGAATTCAAAGAAAAGATAGAACAACAGCACATCATGACTGATAAATACGCCGATCATGCAGGCGTAGCTGACCAGCATCCATGCAAAAAATTCATTTTGGCGATGCTGGATTTTGCCAACCGCATCCAGAATGGCCGCAGGCGTTACCAACAGTGTCAGCATCAGCAGCCACAGGCTGATGGCATCAACGCCAAAGGAAAAATTAACATGAAATTGCGGAAGCCATGGATAAACAAATTGCTGTTGCCAAACGCCGCCCTTGGCATAGTTGAATCGCATCAGCAGGATAACCCCCATCAGCGAGGGGATCAGCGCAAAACAAAACGCCAGAATACCCAATCCGCGGCCACGCCGCTGGGTATTGCCGGGCTTGATCATGAAGATCAACGCGGCCCCGATCAAGGGAATGGCCAGCATCATGGGCAAAATTAAATGCGATTGTGTCATAACGTTTCAGTTCCGAGTTCTTCCTGTCCGGATGGCGACCCTTCGCTCCGGATCATCTAAGCAGATACAACACACCCAGAATTACCAGGGCCAGACCACTGACCATGCCGATGGCGTAATAACGCAACCGGCCACTCTGCGTGGGCTTGAGCACCCAGCCGACAAGCTGGGGAAAATATCCGAAAAAGTTTACAACGATTCCATCAACCACATGGTCCACACCATACAAAGCGCGGCCGAAATACCATAGCGGCATGACGATTCCATAGTGATAAATTTCGTCGATGTACCACTTGTTTTCCAGGAATGTCACCAGCGGACGCAAGGCGGATTTAACCACTTCGGCGGCATGGCGATTGATCAAATGGAAATACAAGGCAATCAGAATGCCCACGATCGCCAAAATACCGCCGATAGCCATACCCATCGCCGGGCTTAAGCGGTTCACGGCTGCAACCGGCAAATACAATCCACCCGGCGGCGTAGGCACATAATGAATACCCGCATTCATCGGCACACGGGCGAGGAAGCTTTGTATCCAGCCTTCATCGCCATGACCGCCAACTACGCCCAGCCAGCCTACGAGTGTGGCTCCGATGGCCAGAATAACCAGCGGCCCCCACATGGCAATCGGGCCATCAAATGAGGTATTGCGTACTTGATCGTGGCCATGGTGTGCGTCATGGCCATGTTGGCCCGCATCATGAGCGTTCTGGCCAGTGTGATCATCATGGCCAACCTCGGCTGGCAGTGCAAAGGCGCTGGGTTCATGCAGGCCGGCGGTTTGCGGCAGAACCAGGTCACCCATAAATACACGGAAAAATGCACGGAAAGTGTAATAAGCGGTAATCAAAGCGGTCAGTAGACCAACAGCCGCCAACCAGGGTCCTCCGCTCCACGCCGAGTTCATGGCGGCAGAAAGGATTTCATCTTTACTGAAAAAGCCCGCCCAACCGGGGAATCCGGCCAGGGATAAAGCGCCTACCAGTAAACAAATTGTTGTAATAGGCATTCGCTTGCGCAGACCGGACATTTTTCGGATGTCCAATTCCCCGCCCATCGCGTGCATCACAGAGCCGCTGGACAGGAATAACAACGCTTTGAAAAACGCATGGGTAAATACATGGAACACCGCCGCCGAACCAGCCGCCACGCCCAAGCCCATGAACATATAACCCAACTGTGATACCGTGGAATAGGCCCAAATGCGTTTGAGATCATATTGACACATCGCGATGGTGGCCGCCATAAACGCAGTGAAGGTTCCAATGATTCCCACCAGATGCAATACCGGCAGATCATGCATGAAAATAGGCATGCACCGCGCGATAAGATACACACCGGCAGTGACCATGGTGGCGGCGTGAATTAACGCGGAAACCGGCGTGGGGCCTTCCATGGCATCAGGCAACCACACATGCAGCGGAAACTGTGCTGATTTGGCAAAAGCTCCAAACATCAGCAACAGCGGAATCCAGAACATCATGGACTCATGCGCCGAACGGAAGCTGGCACTTTGCAGCGGGCCATAGAACACATTGGCGAAATTCAACGAATGGAATGTCAGATAGATCATGAATATGGCGATGGCAAAACAGGTATCGCCAAT